>JAQVKD010000008.1 GCA_028694805.1 Candidatus Dojkabacteria bacterium | reverse complement strand
AGATAAAAGAATGAAAACGCGATTATCAAGACAAAGGTTAGAATATTTTTATAAACATCATTTGAGAGAAAATCTAAAATAGCTTGAGATATCTGAGTAACTTTATCAGTATAATTTTTACTTATTAAAAATTGTGCAATTAACTGTGGGAATGATAGCAATGATATTGCAAAAATTACTGGCATAACACCAGTTTGTGTAAGTTTGATAGGGATATAACTATCCTTTGCACCACCAACTCTTACTCTTCTAGAATACTGTGTAGAGATTTTACGTTCAGCTTGCGTTACATACACAACACTTGATACAAGTAAAATTGTAAATATGACAAATATAGTCATTTGTAAACCATCCATCAACCGTAGATTACTCCTTAGAGTAGATGGGATACCTGCAACAATACCCAAAAAAATCAGATATGAAGATCCACCACCTAAACCACTTTCGGAGATAAGTTCACTTAACCACATCATAATAATTGATCCTGCAGTTAAAATTGCAGACATAGTGATTAATGTAACTGTATCGAGTTGATCAATTAGACCAAAACCTCTTAATGTTGAATAAATTACAAATGATTGGAGAATAGCTAATGGAACAGTAAGAATTCTGGTATACATACTAATCTTTCTCCTTCCATCAGCACCACTTTTTCTTAATTCTTCTAATTGAGGTATTACGGAACCTAACAATTGAAAAACGATAGAAGCATTAATATATGGAGTTAAACCAATTGCTACTATTGATGCAGTTTCTAATACTCCTCCAGATACAGTTCCAAGAAGATCTCCTAGTTCACTACCCTCAAATAGTTGGGTTATTGCATTTGCAGGAATACCAACAACAGGAATAGCTGCTAAAAGCCTATATGTAACCAAAATAATAACTGAAAAGATAATTTTTTTTCTTATATCCTTTGTCTTCCAGAAAGCCCGGATTTTTTCAATTAAGTTTGCCATGATAAATTTTATAGTACTTTATTTAATACTACCACCAGCTTTTATTATCTTTTCTTGAGCAGTTTTAGAGATCAGTAATCCTTCTATTTCTAATTTTTTCTTAATATCACCACTACCAAGAATCTTTACACTTTTTGCACCTTTTTTAATTAGACCTTTAGATACAAGAGATTCAAGATTAACTTCCTCTCCTGTTTTATAATTCTCAGATAAAATATCTAGATTAACAACAACATTTTCAATTCTATTAATTGGTTTAAATCCCATATATTTAGGCATTCTTCTAAAGAATGGAGTTTGACCACCTTCAAAACCAACCAAAGATTTATGTCCAGATCTAGATTTTTGACCTTTAGTTCCTCTTCCTACTGTATGACCACCGACACCAGAACCATATCCTCTTCCAATTCTTTTTGCTTTTTCTACTCTATTTTTTCTTTTTGGTAAACTGTGTAAATACATTTCTTTAATTCCTTATATTATTTTTTATCTATTTTCTTTTTAGTTGCAGATTTTTTACTATCTACTTTTTTTGATTTCTTCTTACTTGCCCTCTTCTTCATTTCTCTTTCCTTTCTTTCTGCATTAGTTTTTTCTTTCAATTCTATTCTTTCTCTCATATCTCTCATCTTTTCCAAAACTCTGTCATTTCGAAGATTGAGTAGGGCTTCATATGCACAGTATGTATTTGCTATTGGATCATTACTTCCTAAGAGCTTACCATAGACATTTTCAATACCAGCGAGTTCAAGAACAGTTCGTACAGATGATCCAGCAATTACACCAGTACCATGCTTTGCAGGTCTAAGAAGAACCCTAGCAGCTCCAAACTTCTGTTCTATTTCATGTGGTATGGTATCTCCAACTAGATTTATTCTTTGCATTGTCTTCACAGCTTTCTTCTCACCCTTTCCTATAGCACTTCTAGGATCTGCACCTCTACCTAGACCGATTCCTATATTACCTTTTTTATCTCCAACTACAACCATAGCACTAAATCTTAATCTCTTTCCACCTTGATTAACCTTAGCAACTCTTCTTACAGAGATTGTTTTCATATCATATCCTTTATTTTCTTTTTTTCTCTTATTATTTATCATAATTACTGTTTATATACTAACTTTATTACTTCTTAATTCTTCAACAAATACTTTTATTAAACCATGATATTTATATCCACTTCTATCAAAAACTAGTTTGTCATACTTTTTCATATCTTTCGACATATCCTTAGCTAATTTCTTAATTTCATCTTCCTTTCTATGACACATCTTACTCTTAATAACTTTATTAGTATCATCATCTGCGATACCTGCATAGAAGTATTTATTACTCTTAAAAACGAAAACTCTTGGTGTTTCGGATGTACCGATTAAGGTTTTCTTTATATGCATTTTTCTTCTTTTTCTTGCGTTTCTATTTTTCATATTTTTACTCCGAAGTTAAACTACTTTTAGAACTCTTTCTCCTGACATACTCATCAGCATATCTTACACCTTTACCTTTATATGGCTCTGGCTCTCTCATTCCTCTTACCTTAGCTGCAAATTCTCCAATTTTTTGTTTATCAATACCTTTAATTGTGATCTTAGTTTCTTCTGGGACTTCAATCTCTATTCCTTCATATGGCTCCAATTTAACTGGGTGGTTCCAACCCAACGTCATAACTAATGTCTTACCCTCAAGCCTTGCTCTATAACCAACACCAACTAACTCCAGTTTCTTTTCATAGCCATTTTTTACACCATATATAGCATTAGCTAATATCATTCTATATGTTCCATGTATAGATTTTGTTGGTTTTTCTTCATTTGATCTTGTAACAATTAGTTCGTTATCTTTTATCTCTGCAGATAATTCAAATGGTAGCTCTATATTTAACTCTCCCTTTGGTCCTTTAATAGATACTCTCTTGTTATCAATATCTACAGTTACACCTTCTTCAATTTTTATTGGTTGATTACCTATTCTAGACATCTTGTGTTTACCAAACTTTACATATTAATTCTCCACCTATCTTTTTACTTTTTGCTAAAGCTCCAGACATAACTCCAGAAGATGTGGAAATTATACTAATACCTCTACCGTTCATTATTGGAACTATTTCAGTATGAGTTACATATATTCTTTGACCAGGTTTACTAACTCTAATAAAATTTTCTATTACTGGTTCTCCTTTTTCAGTATATAAAGGTTTAACAGAAATTTCTCCTGATTCTAGCTCTTCGAATGATTCTATCATCCCTTCATCCTCCAAAACCTTAACAACTTCTTTTACCATCTTAGTAGAAGGTATTTCTATACTTTCCTTTCTTCTCATTATTCCATTTTTTAATCTTGCCAATAGATCTGATATATAATCGTTCATATTTTTTATAATAAAATTACCAAATAGATTTCTTAACTCCAGGAATCTTACCTTCACTGGCTAGCTTCCTAAAACAAATTCTACAAATACCATAGTGTCTTAGATAGCCTCTAGATCTTCCACAAAGATTGCACCTATTATACACCCTAGTTGCATATTTACTCTTTTTCTTTAATTCTTTCGCTTTATGTTCTTTAGCCTTCGTTGACATCTTTTCTAAAAGGGAAACCAAATTTATCTAAAAATATTTTTGCTAGCTTATCATCTTTTGCAGTAGTAACAATGGTAACTTGTAAACTCCTTATCTTTCTAACATTATTAGCATCTACCTCTGGAAAAACAGTATGATCTTCAACACCTATAGAGTAGTTACCTGAGCCATCAAATGCACCTACTGGTAATCCTCTAAAGTCCTTAGTCCTTGGCATTACAATATTTACAAGCTTATCAAAAAAATCCCACATTCTATCACCTCTTAAAGTCACAGATACTCCGATATCCATACCAGCCCTAACTTTAAATGAAGATACTGCCTTTTTAGCTTTGTTAATAACTGGCTTCTGTCCAGATATTTCAGTTAGTATTCCGACAACGTCTTCTATGGCTTCACCATTAGTTGTTGCTTCGCTAACACCAACATTAATAACCATCTTCTCTAAAGTTGGAACTTGCATAATATTAGAGAGTTCACACTCCTTTAGTAATTCTTTCCTTATTTTATTTTTATATTCATCTCTTAATCTTGACATTATTTCTTTGATTTAGTTGATTTAGACTTACTTTCTACTTTCTTTTTAGCTGTTGTTTTCTTTTCAGTAGCCTTTTTTGGTGTAGATTTTTTAGTTGTACTCTTTTTCACTGTTTTTGTTTCATCCTTTTTTTCTTCAACTTTCTGATCTATAACCTTTCCACACTTCTTACACACCCTTACCTTTTTACCATCTTCAACCTTATATCCAACTCTTGTAGCTTTGTTACATGCTGGGCATACTAACATAACCTTAGATACAGGAACTGATTTTGTAATATTTACAATCTCAGATACTCTAGTTCTTCCATCCCCTTTTAAATTTCTTTTAAATATATTTAAACCTTCAACAACAACTCTTCCTTTTTTAGTATCTACAGCAACAACAGCACCCTGTCTTCCAGAATCTTTTCCGTATAGCATTTTAACTGTGTCGCCTTTTCTTATTTTCATCTTTTTTATAATAAAATTACAATACCTCTGGTGCTAAAGAGACAATCTTATCAAAACCTTTCTCTTTTAGCTCTCTAGCTACTGGACCAAAGATTCTAGTTCCCTTAGGTGCACCTTTTTTATCTATAATTACTGCGGCATTATCATCAAATCTTATGTATGTACCATCTTTTCTATTATGCTCTTTACAAACTCTAACAATTACTGCTTTTTCTACATCATGTTTTTTTAAAGCAGCATTTGGTAAAGATCGTTGTACAGCTACTGCTACAGTATCACCTAACTTTGCAGTTTTTCTATTGGAGTAACCAGGAATACCAATAATCTTTGCATTTCTAGCTCCACTATTATCTGTAATTTTTAAAAGTGTTTGTCTTTGTACCATTATTTTTCAACAACAACCCATTTTACATTCTTTGAGTAAGGTCTACTTTCTCTTATAGTGACCTCATCTCCTTCGTTAACTTCTTTATCTGTATGAGCAAAAAAGATTTTTCTTTTATTAATAATTTTCTTATATACAGGATGTCTGAAAGGAGTATCTACTTGAACACGAATAGTACCTTGCATTTTATTGCTTACTACTATTCCTTTCAATTCCTTTTTATTTGTTTTCCCTTCTGACATTTTTTTGTTTATTAATTAATCTAACGGCCTGTATTCTACCAATAAATAATACTTTACTCAAGCCTAAATATCCTTCTTAGTTGCAAATCTAGTCTTAACTGACAACTTGTGTGTAGCTAATCTCATAGCTTCTTCTGCTTCTTTTCTTCCGACACCACCAATTTCAAAAATTATTGTTCCTGGCTGAACAACTGCTACATAACCAACTATATCCCCTTTACCACCAATCATTTTTGTATTCGTAGGCTTATTTGTATATGGTTTATGTGGGAACACTCTAATCCAAACTTTACCTTTTCTCTTTATATGCCCTGTTATAGCTCTTCTTGCAGCTTCTAACTGTCTTGAATCAATCCAAGCACTATCCATAGCTTTAAGACCATATTCTCCAAAAGAAATAGTGTTGTTTGCACTAGCAATACCACCCATCTTGCCTCTAAATTCTTTTCTATATTTTCTTTTTTTAGGTTGTAATGCCATATTTTTATTTATTTAAATAATTATTCTTCTTGATCGATATTAACTTTATCACCTTTATATACCCATACCTTAACTCCCATTAGCCCAGCGTCTATCGTTTTAGCTGTTTCTTCTGCATAATCTATATCTGCCTTTAATGTTTGAGCAGGAACAGATCCTTCAGAAGCCTTTATAGTTCTGGCCTGACTAGCATTATTTATTCTTCCTGAAATCCATATCTTTACCCCTTTAGCTCCAGACATTATTGCCTTTTCTTTAGCACTAATCATTAGTAACTTAGAAGGCACTCTTCTTTCAATTCCATCAGCGATTCCTCTTGCAATAATTCTCGCAGAGATATCAGCTTTTGCAACTTCTTTAATTTTAACTTCAACATCTTGCTGAAACATTCTACTTAATTTCTTCTGTAGTTTATCAATTCCTTCACCACCTCTTCCAATTGCAACACCAGGTCTTGCAACATATACCTCTATATCAATTTTTTTAACAGTTCTGTAAACTTTAATATCATCAATACCAGCATCATGAAGAGATTTAATAACAATCTTTCTTATCTTTAAATCCTGGGACAAAAGTTCAGGATACTGACTCTTGTCTATATACCAAGTAGAGTTCCATGTTTTATTAACTCCCATTCTTATAGCTTTTGGATTTACTTTTCTACCCATTTATTTAATTTCTAATTCTAAATTAATATGAGATCTCCTCTTAAGTATTACTGCATATCTACCTCTAGCTGCAAATCTTCCTCTTTTATATGTTGGCGCTTCTCCTACTTGAATATCACTTATTCTTAAGCTTCCTTTATCTGTACCATATTTATCAGAAGCATTTGCTATTCCAGAATTTATTACTTTCTTAACAAACTGAGCACCTTTCTTATTTGTAAACTCTAATATTTCTAATGCTTCAACAACATTTTTACCTCTAACTAAATCAACAACCAACCTCAATTTTTGAGCTGATTGTGGAATATTCTTCATTTTTACTTTTACTATTTTAGTTTCCATTTGTTATATATTTATATTATTCTTCAAATCTACCACTACTACCGTAAACTTTCGAAAGCTTACCTTTTTTAGCATGTCCTTTAAATTTTCTAGTTAAAGCAAATTCTCCCAACCTATGTCCTATCATACTTTCAACTATCAAAACTTCTTCATGTTTCTGACCATTATGTACAGCAATAGTAAGACCTACCATCTCAGGTGTTATTGTGGATGCTCTAGCCCAAGTTTTAATAGGCTTTCTATCACCAGTATTTAATGCATTATTCACCTTCTTCATCAAATTTTCATCTAAATATGGTCCTTTCTTTAATGATCTAGACATTCTTTAATATATTAAAATTATCTCTTAGAATCAGGCTGTCTCTTAACACGCCTTCTCCTAATTATATATTTATCAGTTCTCTTATTCTTTCTAGTCTTAGTTCCGACTCTATTTCCCCAAATATCTTTCGCTTGTCCACCAACCTGACCTTTACCTTCACCACCACCATGTGGATGCTGAACAGCATGCATAGCCATACCACGTACTGCAGGTCTCCATCCTAAATTTCTTCTTCTACCAGCCTTTCCGAGCTTTACATTAACCTTTTCTTCATTTCCTACCTGACCTATTGTAGCCATTGCATTTACAGGTATTAATCTAATTTCAGTTGATGGCATTTTAACTTGTATATATTTTCCAGTTGGATCTATACCCTGTACAGTAACGGATTGACCAGCTGATCTTGCAAATCTTGCACCTCTACCAACTTCGTTTTCTACACAGTTAACTAATGTTCCAGATGGGATATTCTTTATATACATAGCATTCCCGACTAAAACATCTGTTTTCTCACCAGAAATTACTGTATCTCCCTTCTTTAAACCTTTTGGAGCAATTATATACCTTTTCTCACCGTCGGTATATTGTAGAAGAGCTAAGTGTGCAGATCTATTTGGATCAAAGTAAAACCCCAAAACTTTTGCAGGTATATCAAATTTTTCCCTTTTAAAATCAATCTTTCTAACCCTTCTTCTATATCCACCACCTCTATGTCTAACAGTGATTTTTCCTTGATTATTTCTACCAGATTTCTGATTTTTAGAAACAGTCAAATTCCTTGGGCCACTATTTTTTTCAAGATGACTCCTATCCTCCAATTTTGTGGCTCTCAACGTCGATGTTGTAGGTTTGTATGTCTTAATATCCATTTTTTATACGTTTAAAAATTCATCAATTTTATCTCCTTTCTTAAGAGTAACTATTACTTTTGTAATATCTTCATCTCTATATTTTTTGTATGTTTTATAATCTCTTCTTAATTTCCCAGGTCTTACAATACTATTTACTTTAATAACCTTAACTTTATATTTCTTTTCAATATCCTGAGCAACCTCAATTTTATTAGCTTCTCCTTCAATTAAAAAAGTATATTTATTTTGGGAGTTAGCTAAGGAGTAGCTCTTTTCTGATACAACTGGTTTTAATTCAAATTTCTTATTTTCCATTTATTAACCTCTCTTCTAATACTTTAACTGAATCTTGATCAACTAGAACCTTACTACTATCTACAACATGTTTTGCATTTAATTTCATAGAGTCCACAAATTTAACATTTGTTAAATTTCTAACTGCTAATTGCAACTCTTTATTTATAGATACAACTAAAGTTTTCTTCCCTGAGTTTTTTACAATATTTTCCCTCAAAGCTTTAAGATCTTTTTTATCAATATTTACAAATTCTAATTTTTTCTCTCTCAATCTATCAGATAGCATCATACATGTTGCTTTCTTTGCCATCTTACTATTAATCTTTCTTTTCCAATTCCTATTTGTTGGAACAAATGTTACACCACCCTTTGTCCATAGAGGAGACCTTATAGATCCCTGTCTTGCTCTACCAGTTCCTTTCTGTCTCCAAGGCTTTTTACCACCACCACTTACATCACCTCTTGTTTTCGCTGTAGCAGTACCTTTCCTCTCGTTATTCATATATACATAGAGAACCTGTGCAATCAAATCCGGATTAAGTTCAACTTCCCAAACTTTTGGATCTAACTTTGTTTCTTTTTTTGTTTCTATTTTTTTCTCAGCCATTTTATTTTGTAAATATACTAATTAAATCTCCATTAGAACCTGGAATTGCCCCAGATATTAACAAATACTGGTCATTAATTGCAACAATTTCCCTATCTTTAAATGTTCTTACATCTCCACCCATTCGTCCACCCATTTTCTGTCCCTTCCAAACCCTTCCAGGATCAGTTCCAGCACCGATAGAACCAGGAGCTCTTTGTCTATCAGATTGTCCATGTGTTCTTTGCCCACCTTTAAAACCCCATCTCTTAACAACACCCTGAAACCCTTTTCCTTTTGTAATACCAGTAATATTTACTCTTTCACCTTCGTCAAAGAATTCTGCTTTTATTTCATCACCTATAGAAACTTCTTCACCAAACTCTCCAGTAAAAACCTTTCTATATTGAGGAACATATTTCAAATCTTTATATTGTCCAACCTCAGCTTTTGTTGGTTTCCTTTTTTCTAAAAGACCAAGCTCTACTTGATTACCATTTCTTTTTGCAACTTTACAAGAAGATGTGTCGATGATGGTAACTGGGACCATTTTGTCATCCTTAAATACTCTTGTCATTCCTTTTTTAATTCCAAGTATAGCTTTCATTTTTTAATATATAACTAAGTTACAATATCAATACCAACACCAGCAGGCATCTGAAGATGCGAAAGTGCATCTATAGTCTTAGGGGTAGGATCGATAACATCAATTATTCTCTTATGAGTTCCTATCTCAAAGTGTTCAACTGAGCTCTTATAGATGAATGGAGATCTGTTTACTGCAACCTTTCTAGTCTTTGTTGGTAGCGGTATAGGTCCTGATATTTTTGCACCAGTACTTACTGCCGTTTCAACAATACTTTTTGCAGCCTTATCCAAAACTACAGAATCATAACCCTGTAATCTTACTCTAATTTTTGCATTTATTTCTGCCATTCTATCTTAAAGAGCTAAATTAAACTTAATCTAGGAGAGAGGAAGTCTCTTGGACTTCCTCATCAACCTAATTATTTACTTTATAATCTCGGTAACAACACCCTTACCTACAGTTTGACCACCCTCTCTAATAGCGAAAGTCTGGCTCTCTTCTAATGCTACTGGAGCACCAAGAGCAACTGTTATTTCTGTATTATCACCAGGAGCAACCATTTCGGTTCCCTCTGGGAGTGTTACTTCACCAGTTACATCAGCTGTTCTGATGTAGAACTGTGGCTTATATCCAGTTACAAATGGAGTGTGTCTACCACCTTCCTCTTTACTTAGAATATATACCTCAGCTTTAAATTCGGTATGTGTATTTAGTGATCCAGGCGCTGCGAGAATCTGACCTCTTTCAACATCTGTTCTCTTAAAACCTCTTAAAAGAATACCTACATTATCACCAGCTTGAGCATCTTTCATACTCTTATTGAACATCTCAATACCAGTTACTGTAGTCTTTTGTGGTTTTCTACCCATACCTAGCACATCAACCTCGTCATTTAGTTTTACTGTACCTCTATCAATTCTTCCAGTTACAACTGTACCTC
The DNA here is from genome assembly GCA_028694805.1 of Candidatus Dojkabacteria bacterium. GTDB lineage: Bacteria > Patescibacteriota > Dojkabacteria > SC72 > SC72 > WOZL01. Next base: position 18,190 of record JAQVKD010000008.1, on the reverse strand, counting down.
TACCCTCAATTGAAAATACATCTTCGATTGCCATAAGGAATGGTTTCTCAGTATCTCTCTCTGGTAGCTCAATATACTCGTCAACTGCTTTCATAAGTTCTCTTGCAGCCTCCAATCCTTCTTCTTCACCTTTCTCTGCAGATAATGCACTTCCTACAACTATAGGAGCATTCTCATCAAAACCATACTTAGCAAGAAGATCTTGAACATCAGCTTTGATTAATTCGATAATTTCGTCATCTGCTCCAGGGAATTTATTGATGAATACAACAATCTTTGGTACACCGACTTGTTTTGCGAGAAGTAAGTGTTCCTTAGTTTGTGGCATAGCACCATCATCTGAAGAGATAACTAAAATTGCACCATCCATCTGAGCTGCACCTGTGATCATGTTCTTAATATAGTCTTTATGACCTGGGCAATCTACTAATGCATAGTGTCTATTTTCTGTTTCAAACTCAACGTGTGCAACAGAAATGGTTAATGATTTTGCTCTGGACTCTGGGTCCTTATCAAGCTTATCAATCATTTTTGCAGCCTCGTCTGAATGAGCATTAAGAATACCTCTAACCAAGGTAGTCTTACCGTGGTCAACGTGTCCTAATGTACCGATATTCATATGAGGCTTTGTTCTTGTAAACTCTGCCATGAATATATAAAGTAAATAATTTATATAAATAATAAATAAAGAATAATATGATTATTACATTTATTCAAAAGTTTCCAATATGGAAACCTGCGCTGAATATTATCAAAAAGTAACTGATTATGCAAGGGTTTATTACTATTTTCGGCTTTTTCTAATTTTTAAATATTCCAATCTTTTGTATCTTCCCTATTAAGCTTTATACCTTCTTTAATTATACTAACTAAAAGTATAAAAAACATTATCACAGCAACACCAAGCACTATAAAATCATATTGAGTTAAAATATGACCATAAATATTGTAGTAATTTACAGGCATAAAAAACATTACTATAGAAGCAAATACTCCCACTATACGAATCTCGGTAGGTCCAACTAAACCAAAAGAATTTTGAGATTTATTCTCAACATGAGTAATTAAATCAACATGAAGCATTAGACCTAAGTACATCGCAAGAAATAGTAATGCTATTTCAATTTTTACAAAACCAGAAAGACCAATACCTAGGGCAAGTATCATCAAAACGACAGCATCAACAATTTTATCTATGTAATATCCATAATTTGGCCTTGTTCTTTTTCTATATCTAGCAATACTTCCATCAAAGGAATCCCCAAACCAATTTATAATTAGACCAATAGGAATAGCAACAATCCAGTACCTATTAAAGAAGCCAAGTATGAAACCTACCGAAGTAATAACGATTCCTATAACACCAATTATCGTCAAATGGTCAGGCCCAATCCATTTCGGAATTCTTGGACATATAAATTCTTTAGCTTTTTCTTCAGCTTTAGCAGTTATTGCTGTGTTAATAGCGTTTTGCTGATCTCTTTTATACTCTATCTTTAAATTGGAGAAGTCTATTTTAACCTCTCTCCCTAGAATTTCTTCTAGTTTACCCTCAACATTTGATACAAACTCGTTCCATTTCTTTTCATCTATTAACTCCTTCAAATTCTCGAAGCCCTTTTGTATTGGTTTATTTTTCAGATTTTGCATATATATAAATTGTTAAATAAGTTTCTCAGTTTACTACCTAAACAAAACAAACACAACAAAGGTGGGGTCGGATCTAGGACAGACCTTTATTTTTATAAAAGCTAGCACAATCGAATTTAACAGCAAAAGGGACAGACCTAGGTCTGTCCCCAGAAATTACAAAAAACAAAGGTTATTTCCCAGTAGCTATTTCTTCAGCAACACTCTTTGGTACTTCGGAATATCTCTCAAACTCTACATTTGGAGCACCTCTACCACTGGTTATAGATCTAAGTTCACTTGTGTAACCAAATAGTTCTGCTAATGGAACAAAGGCTGAGATTCTAGTAATACCATTTCCCAAGCTCTCACTTCCCTGTATCTGACCTCTCTTACTACTTAGAGAAGCTGTAACATCACCCATATATTCATCTGGCATCTCAACAGCAACTTTCATCAATGGCTCTAATAGTATCGGATTTGCCCTCTTAAGACCCTCTTTAAATGCCATAGATCCAGCAACTTTAAATGCAGCTTCAGAAGAGTCAACTTCATGGTATGATCCATCAAATACTGAGACTTTAACATCTACAACTGGATATCCAGCAACAACACCAGATTTCATTGTCTCTTCAACACCTTTTTGTATAGAAGGAACAAATTCTCTTGGTATCGCACCACCCTTAATTTCATTAATAAATTCAAACCCTTTACCTGGTTCATTAGGCTCAACTCTAAGTACACAGTGTCCATACTGACCTTTACCACCAGACTGTTTAATATATCTACCCTCCGCATTTTCACATACACCTTTAATAGTTTCTCTATATGCAACTTGAGGTTTACCTACATTAGCAACTACACCGAACTCCCTCTTTAATCTATCCACCATAATTTCAAGATGTAATTCTCCCATTCCCGAGATAATGGTTTGACCAGTCTCCCTATTACTCTCAACTCTAAATGTTGGATCTTCTTTTGCAAGTTTACCTAGGAATTCTCCTAATTTCTCCTCATCAGATTTTGTCGCAGGTTCAATAGCTTCAGATACAACCGGTTCTGCAAAGACTATCTGCTCTAGGATTACCTGATTATTCTCATCACATAAAGTATCTCCAGTTGTAGAATCTTTTAATCCTACAATTGCACCAATATCTCCAGCTCTTAACATATCTACCTCTTCTCTATCATCAGCATGCATTAATACCAATCTACTTACCCTCTCTCTTATACCCTTTGTTGAGTTATAGACATAGCTACCCGCTTTTATAGTTCCAGAGTATATTCTGAAATATGATAGTGTACCTATGTGAGGATCTGTAACAATCTTAAATACAAGTGAAGAAAATGGATCGTCTTCATTTGCATGTCTTTCTATTTCCTCTCCAGTTTTTGGATCAATACCTTTTATAGAAGGAACATCAGCAGGAGATGGTAAACAGATTGTTATATAGTCAAGTAATGTTTTTGCCATAGCAGTTCTTCCATCACCACCCAGTACTGGGAAGATATCTAAGTTTATTGTTCCTTTTCTTAATGCAGCGTATAATTCTTCTACTGTAATTTCTTCACCTGCAAAATATTTTTCCATTAAAGCATCGTCTTGTTCTACAAGTTTCTCAATCATAACTTCTCTATGCTTCTGTGCGGATTCTTTTAATTCTTCAGGAATTTCTTCCTCATGAAGATCAGGAGAATCAGGATTATCATATGTATATGCTTTCATTTTTATCAAATCAACATATCCATGAAGTTCGGTCTCCCTACCTATAGGGATTGTAATTGGAAGAGCATTTGGACTTAATCTATCTTTAATTGTCTGGAAGCTTTTATCAAAATCCCCACCTATTAAGTTTATTTTATTCATAAAGCAGATTCTAGGAACATGATATTTATTAGCCTGTCTCCATACCGTTTCAGATTGTGGTTCTACACCCTTCCTACCATCAAATATAACTACAGCTCCATCCAATACCCTTAAAGATCTTTCTACCTCTGCAGTAAAATCTACATGTCCAGGAGTATCTATAATGTTTATCCTGTGTCTCTTAGAGTTAAAATCCCAGAAACATGTAACAGCAGCAGACATAATAGTAATACCTCTTTCTTTTTCCTGTTCCATAAAGTCAGTAGTTGCTGCGCCATCATGAACCTCTCCAATTTTATGTACTTGTCCAGTGAAATATAGAAGTCTTTCAGTTGTAGTTGTTTTACCAGCATCAATATGTGCTATGATTCCGATGTTTCTTACAAGATCCAAAGGCATTTTAACATTATAAGTTTCCATAAAAATATATATAAAATTAATAATACAAGCGCTTTCATCTCTAGGAAATAATAAGCAATACGCATTATAGCAAACTATTCAAGCTGTGCCAACAAGTCCTCAACGTTTTTAGTTACATCACCCTGTGTATCATATTCCATAGCTATCTCAAAATTTTCTTTGGCAGATTCTGTGTCAAACATAGATAGTAGGTAAACACCTTTCATCCAGTAATATTTTGGATTAAATCTGTCTAATGCTAAAAGGGACTCAAAATCCTGATCTATATTATCGGTATCAGTATCGTCAATTTCTTTCCTTATTTTCCAGAATAGGTATTCTTCTTTTTCAGAATCATCCATATCCATATCAGCTAGTTCACTTAAGTAGTAATTAAATTTGGCATCATTTTCAGAATAGTAAAGCTCCAGCCCTATTAGATATAACCATTCTTTCTTTATTGTCTTAACAAGACTAGAATAAACTTCTTGCGCCTTAGTTATTTGGTTAGCATCCAGTAATATATTTAAATATTCTTCAACCAGATCTCTAGTGATTTCTTCACCTGCATATCCAACTGCCATATCATAGTATGTAACAGCATTTACCATATCATCTTGATAGTAATATGCTCTACCAAGCATCCAATATTTATCTGATTCATACCCAAGCAAACTTGTTGATTTAAGTAAAGTCTCTACAGCCTTGTCATACTGTTTGGTTTCTAAATACGCTTTTCCCAGATAGTAAAGAGCATCTACATATTGTGTTATTTCGTCTCCTTTCGGTTCGAGTAATTTAATAGCAAGCGATGGATATCCATTATTAATATAAATCCTACTAAGCTTAGTAAGGTTAAATAGTTCATCTTCATCTAAAGAATTTAAGACTGAAGAGAATTCTTCGAAATATATTGCTTTATTTTCATCAGTTGGAGTATATAAATTTATAAACTCTTTTGCTGTATCGGTATTATCTGTTGATAAAATATAAACATAAAGAATTTTCGCATCGTCAACAGTTTCATTATCATACTCTTTCTTTAATAGATTCTCCGCCAAATCAAACTTATCGCTAAATACATAAGATTTAGCAAGACCTAAATTTGTAGTTGGATTACCATTTAAAGAAACAGCTATTTCATAATTAATTCTGGCATTATAGTAATCTTCATCTTTAAAATATGCATCTGCTATTTTAGCGTATAAAATACTTACATCAGCAGATGTTAAATTGTTCTGAGCTTTCTGGGCAATTTCTAATGCTGTATCAAAGTCATTTTTTAAAATATAAATATCAATCATTTTTGAATACGCATCAGAGTCTACATGAACAATTTTAATTGCCTCATTGTATTGATTAATTGCTTCTGAATATTCCCTACCTTCAAATAAGAGATCTCCTTCAGATACAGTCTCCTGGTATCTAGTCATTTCTTCTTCTGTAGGAGGTCTAAAATAGAGATAGGTAAATACTCCACCTGCTAAAAGAAGAATACCCACTACTATAGAAACAATTATAATTATTTTCTTTTTCATTCTATTTCTAGAATAATTTAGTGGTATTAAATTGTCAAATACAACTTGATTTTAAATCATGCTATACTAACAAACAACCTATGAAAAACCATCGGTTAGGGATATCAATCCTTACAACTTGCCTACTATTATCTATCCCTCTTATTGGATTAGGAGTTTTTGTTCCATACATTAATGCATATGAGGAAATAGATACTCCAAATATTGGTGAGATTATTTTTGATTTTGATTCTCAAGAGATAGAAAATGTTTATGATTTAAATCTGGTAACAGTTATTATTAACGGTAATTCCAGAAAATTATTAACTAATAGGACAGATATATCTAGGCTATTAGATGATTTAGGAGTTGTTGTAAATAATCATAGAAAGATTATAAGCACAACAGAGAATGTTCAGAATGGAACAGTTATTCGAGTTATTACAATGGGTACAGTTATAGAAGAAGAGAATGTAGAGATACCTTTCAGAACTAATGAAATAGAAACCAAAGATATTGCATATGGAGATACTGAGATTGTGCAAACCGGAGTATTAGGAGTAAGAACTAAACAGATTAAGAGAACTTACGAAGACGGTGTATTAGTTTCGGAAGAGATTTTGTCTGAAGAGATATCAAGAGAGCCGATCGATCAGATCTTAAAAGTCGGTGTATTAAAATACTCTCCAGATGATTTAGATGTTAAATATGGATATAACTGTACTCATTGGTATAGCGTGGTTGATGAGAGCAATTACACAGACCAGGAAAAACAATGGTTGAAGTTCGTTATGGAATGTGAATCTGGATGTAATGCAGAGAGTGATAAAAATTCTACATATAAAGGATTATTCCAATGGAATCCTAAGTATTGGGATATATTTTTTCCAGACGACAATATATACGATGGCTATGCTCAGATCAAGAATACAATTTGGAAGGTTAGGAAAGGAGCGAATTTATATGTGTATTGGCCTAATTGCCACAGGAAATATGTAGCAGAGTATGGAGAATTTATTCAATAGTTAAGATTGCCAACTGTAATATTCACATATATCTTGAGGTATTTCACCAAGAAATCTAGATGGTATTTGGTCAGAATATCCTTCTCTTGTCTGTCTTCTTTCTGCAAAAGTTAAATAAAGTTTTTCTTTAGCACGAGTAATACCTACATAACAAAGCCTTCTTTCTTCTTCCAATCCATCCTCATCAGTAAACGATCTAGAGTGTGGAAGTAATCCCTCTTCCATTCCTATCATAAAAACATATTTAAACTCTAAACCTTTAGAAGAATGTAAAGTCATCATATTTATATTTTGCCCACTTCCATCAGTATTTTTATCTTGCTCCTCTTCTATTAGTGCAATTTCTTGTAAAAATAGCTCCAAAGATTTCTTTCCATATTTATTAACATATGTACTTGCAACATTTTTTAACTCTTCTATGTTTTCTTTCTTATATTGTGCCTGTTCCGTACCATCATCTATGTATTCTATATATCTTGTTTGTGACAAAACCCTCTCTATTGCTTCTAAAGCATCTTCTCCTTTTGCGTCTACATAAATATTCCCAAAAGTTATATATGCACTCTTAAATTTACTCATTTCATCAATATACTGTTTAGATTTATTTAAAAGATTTTTGTTAAACTGAACTTTATCTACATATTCAGGATTTGTATTTAAAAATATTGCAACTAGCAATTCTCCTAGGCTACAATTAAGCTCTCTAGCGATCTTATGCATACTAGCAACACTTTTTGGTCCGATTTTTCTAGTAGGGACATTAAGAATCCTTGTTAAACTTAACTCATCTTTAAGGTTTACTACAAATCGAAGATAGCTAAGAATATCTTTAATCTCTTGTCGATCATAGAATCTAAAACCACCTACAAGTTTGTATGGCAAACCATTTCTTAAAAGTTCTTCTTCAATAACACGAGATTGATAATTAGTTCTATATAAAATTGCGATATCCGATAATCCGACATCTTTTCTTCTTAGTTCAGATATTTCATCTACAACATATTCTGCTTCTTCTTCTTGGTCTCTAGCCTGATAAACAGTTATTTCTTCTCCACTACCTTTGTCTGTCCATAGTTCTTTATCAACTCTAGAGTTATTTTGTTGGATTACAGATACTGCAGCTTCGATTACATTTTTTGTGGATCTGTAGTTTTGTTCAAGTTTAATAACTTTAACATTATCAAAATCTTTCTCAAATGATTGAATATTTTTAATATCTGCACCTCTCCATGCATATATCCCCTGATCATCATCTCCTACTACACATATGTTTTTGTATTTATCAGATAGTAATTTGGCAAATTTATACTGTACAGTATTAGTATCTTGATATTCATCTATCATCAGATATCTGTATTTGTTTTGATATCTATCAAGAATTTCCTTACTTTCATTTAACATCTTAACTGTAAGATACAGCAAATCCCCAAAGTCCACACTATTTTGAGCTTTGAGTTGTTTCTGATATTCTGGATATATTTCAGCTGTTATATCTTCGATGAATCCACCGTAATGCATTGGAAACTGTTCTGGAGATATTAATTCGTTTTTTGCAGCTGAGATGAAATATGCTATCGATCTTGGTTTTATTTCTTTTATATCTATATTTCTCTCTTTAAGAAGATCCTTTATTAAATTCTCAGAATCGTTACTATCATATATAGAGAAGCTTGGGGTCATATCAAAATATTTAGAATTTTGTCTTAAAATCATTGCCCCTATTGAGTGAAAAGTCCCTATCGTTGGTTGTTTTGTGTCTGGTACTCCAAGGTCTTTTAATATTGATCTAACTCTTTCCTGCATTTCCCCCGCAGCTTTTTTAGTAAACGTAACTGCCAAGATATTCTCAGGGTTAGTGTTTTTATCTGAGATAAGGTAGGCTATACGATTTGTGATTACTCTAGTTTTGCCAGATCCTGCTCCAGCAAAAATTAATAACGGTCCATCAGTATGTTCTACAGCTTCTTTCTGTTGTGGATTAAGCCTAACAAAAATAGGCAAACTATTTGACATATAGTCTAAATCGTTTTAAGTAAATTACTCTATCTCGTTACCATATGGACAGTAAAACCACCCTTCTTTATCATCAGAATACTTTATTTTATACCAACAAGACTCATCATATTCAACTATTGGATAGACCTCTCCATCATATACAACATCTACTTGATCACAACTAAATCTTCTACATGTACGGATATTTACATAACCTGCTTCTGGAGAATCTATCTGAACTATCCTTTGATCTCCTTTTTCAACAGTGAAGTTAACTGTAAATTCTGAGCCGATAAATACTTCATCTTCAAATTTAAGTAAATTAAATTCCTCAGAATACTCTCCAGGAATAACTTTTGGATCAATATTAAATTCTATAGTTACAGTCTCTCCAGGTAATACATATACATTAGAATTGACATGAGTTGGCCTACTAAAGCTATCCCATACCTCATTTTCAGCGAACATACTATCTTCAGAGTCTTTTACGGATACATATATTGGATATTTATCAGATGTCCATACGAAATCATTTTCATTTTTTACTGTAACTGTGACTTTTAATTTATTTCCTATAATGACGGTTTCATTATTCTCAACACTTTCAATTGATGCAGAGTATTCTAAGTGTTCTCTATCATCACCTTCCCAATTCTCTAAAATAGAATCTATAGAAGTTTTAAATAGTTCAGTGGGTTCTTTTAATTCTATTTGTGAAAATGTATTTTCTGTTTCAAGTATAGAGTATGAGTAGATATCATATTCTTTTAAACCATATTTATATGATAGATCATCGATTAGAGAAGATAGGGAGGTTTGGGCTTTTCCAGTTAATTGGCCATTATTTGATAGATATCCTATTACTAGATAGTTTTCATCTACTAGATTTATAGCATCGTAGTTTTGTGTTTTATATACATTTCCACTTTCGTCTAGAATATAGTGATATGGGATATTCCCTAGTTTTAATCTAGTAATACTATAGTAGTAAATTGTATCTATAAATTCTTCAGGGTTAAGAGATAGATTCTCATAATTGTTTGTTATTTGAGTTAGTAAAATTTTTCCAGGTTCTTGAGAACCATATTCGACACCTCGAACAAGAGACACATCGAAATCTTCATAACTATTACTATATGCAAAAATCACAGTAAACGGAAGAAAGAATATTGATAAAAGAACAATATATGATCTAATTTTCATTCTACATTGTACCAAGTATTAAATAGATTTTATACATTTTAAGAAAATATCTAATGAATTTTTTATTCTACTGTTACATATGCTGGATCAACAGCGTTTATAAATCCTCTAAATGGAACAGTTACGCTTGCTCCATCATATTCTACATCACATGTTCCAGAAATGGCATATACATCATAAATATATTCTTTATTACATAATGAGAAATATAATTTAGGATTTAATTGGTTTATAGAGCAGCTATCATAACTGATAGTTGCGGTGAAATCTTCATAATTCTGAAGATCTAATGTATACAATTTTGCAGTATCAATTACCATACTTTTTGGATATTTTGAATTTGATAGATAATTTTCTAACAAAGTGTTATCAGAGATTAACTTAGTCATAAAATCTGTAGCATAGATTCTTGCAAGAAGGACTCTGGCAGTAGATAGATAACCTCCTTTAATATAATAATAGTCTGAAACCCCAAAACCTGTAATGATCTCCTTTCCATTTATATATCTGTTTCCAGTATATATTTGATTTTCTCCTATATTTTCTATATTCATATTCTCATATTTTATACTAGGATCTAAAAAATCATTTAAAAAGTTCTCTATTGATGTAATATATATTGCTTTCGGATAATTAGTTAAGTCTATATCTAGAAATGTTGTATTTATATCATAAGTTAAAACATTACTATTTTCGTCTGACCAAAAAACTAGAACCCCGTTATCTGACCTCTCTAAATCAGTATTAATAATATCAGCAAGAGTATCTATGTATGAGGGAATTTCATTATCTTCACATATATATATTGGAGATTTTGTTTCTTCTATTTGAATATCTTCTATTTGGAAATTATAATCTTCAGTGTCAGTAGTTAGATCCCGTATGATATTTACATTAACTGTTTTTTCTTCCGATTCCAAATTAAGGAATATCAAAATTACAGCAACTATAATAGCTATAAATAAAAATATCCCTATGATCAAGACTTTTTTCTTTTTTTTATTATCCATTTCTTTTCTAATTAATTAATGACATGAACTACATTGACTTTCTGTAGCAGGACCAGAACATCCCATGTTATACAAAAATGATATCGGATCTATAAATGTCCCATTATGCGTTATTGTTAAATGTATATGATTCCCAGTCCAACAAAGAAAATCTTTAATGTTTCCATCATCATCATATTCCAATTTAGTTTGTTGAAGTGGATCATCAGCATAGAGTTGTTCAAAGGTTTGATAAAAATATGCGACAGGTTCACCTCCTTTATAGTTTCTATTATTACTAGGTGCTATATATTTGGCATGTAACATTTTGAAAACATTTCCATTACCATCATAAAACAATACTGCTTGACCAGTATAATTACCATCATTACATCTTCCAGGATCCACCACATGTGTTGCTGTACATGTATAACTATCACAATATTGTGGAGCATAGAAATATGTAACAGGACTTAAGTCAACAGGAAGTTGCGCTGTTATATTTACATGTGAGCATGTAGTATCTGTGTATCCTTGTGTACAATAATATCCACTATCCCCTAATGGACAACTTGAGTTTGTTGGAGGTGGGACCTCTATAGGTAAGACACCATTATTTCCTGTATAGTTACTACTATATCCATAACTTGCAAATTCACTATTGTATTTTACCTCACCAGCAATCTGCCTAGAAAACCCATCTGTTTCCGCATTATTTCCAAAAGTAAAAATACCAGCAATTAATATAATAACACCAATAACACCTACTAAAGCATACAAAAAAACTTTAATAGCAACTTTTGATATTTTTTCTAAAAACCCAGATAGTACAGTAGATACAATAAAACTAACACCTCCAGTAAAAGCTGCAGATGTAATCCCTATCAAATTTATAATTGCCGTAGTAATAGCCTTTGTCATACCAGCCAATAAAACTTTTCCCCCACCTTTTTTAGCCCATTCTCCTAACAACTCTTGTGCAACCTTATCTCCTTTAAAAATTTTCTTAAAAACCTTTTCTGATAAAAATGTCCTTAGTGATCTTGTTCTATTATTCGCGAAATTTTGTAAAGCATTTAGGACGGTTTGTGGTCCACTAAAGACCTTAGCTACACCCTTAAGTTTTTCAAATTGTTTTGCTAATTTCTGAGCTTTTTCAACTTTTTTTAAGAAATCGGGATTCTTCTTTATAAAAAATTCTATTTTTTTAAGTAAAATAGAATATTCTGGATTTGTAGCAATTAAACGTGCTTGTTCGGCAGGATCTGCGTTTTTATATCCACTATAGAAATTCCAAAATTTAGGAGTTTTCATAGCAGCAAGAACACCACTATTATCCGAAATACCAAACATGTCCTCTATGGCAGTCTTTTTTTTATCCGCCATCCAAGCAAATCTCTCTCCTGTATATAGTGTCTTTATTAAGGTTGCTGGATTATAGTAATAAAGTGTAACCATGGCTTCGTTATAAGTATTAAGCAACTTTCTATCTTTTTCCCTCCAAATACCTCTACTGTCTTTTACCCAATATTTATCACGACGAGCTTTAGTGAATTTTATATCTCTACGATCGATTCTCTCACCCTTTGCTATCCCAATTTTCTTGTCATCTTTAAAATCATATTCTAAAGTTCCTTCAATTGATGGACACCCAAAGAAACCTTTTTTAGGATCGTAGAAACTTCCATTTGCTATGGCGGCAAGTCCTCCAGGACCGAAAGTACTTGTAATTCCATAATAAGTACCCTCTAAAGCTCCTAAATTACCCCAAACCTGCATACCACGTAAAGAACCTATTGCTTTATTAGTACCTCTAATTTCTCCATTTATTTCTTTTAAGAGCTTCTTACGTTCAGAATTTGTAAGAGAACCATAATCATACTTTTTTCCATTTAGATCAAATATTCCACCTGTTCTTACAGCTCTTTTCTGTTTTTCTAATTGTCTATTTTCAAATTGAAGTCTTTGTTTCTCTCTTTGAAACTCTTTTTTCCCCTTAGGTAACCCGTCATACCTTTTCCATAGTTCTAACATATTTGAAGATTCAGAGAGTTTAAGATACTCCTTTTGTTCTCGTTCTGTTAAATTATCCCAACTCCGTCCATTCAATATACTATCTTGCTTAGCTCGGAATTCGTTTTGTAATAACGAAGAGAAGTCTCCATAGCCTAAATCTTTTAATCGCCTCGAAACCCTTGCAAGATCGTCTTTTATATATTGAGGAACTTTTCTTTTAGATTCCTCTAATATTCTTTTTTGCTCTGATAACCTGCTATATTCCTTTTTTAATGGCTGTATTTTAGATGATAGAACGCCATTTTTTTGAATCTGATCCATAGCATCCTCTATCCAAATTTGGTCAAGACGTTGTCCAGATTTCATTGCAGTTTGACCCATTGCTCTTATCAATGTCTCTCTCATTTCTGGAGGATAGCTATCAAACAATTTCTCTCTTTTAGCATATGCACTACCTTGTAACATCCTCATCTGCTCGCCAGCCCATTGAATTCTCTGCAGTTTATTGGAAATTGTTTTTCTACCTTCGAACAGGTCATCAATAAATTTGTCAGGATTATCGAAAAACTTAGGTAAGTCACTAGCCTTAATCTTAGCTGTCCCAATACGATCTTTATATGTATCTATTTTTACAGCAGGATCTATCATATTCTGAATCTCATCTAGATATTTGTCTCCAACAAAAGTGCCTGGTAATGCAAGAGCTTCTACTAATGTTGAGACATACTCCGAATCACCCTGTATTGAACCAGTTTTTGGTTGAATAGGATGCCTTTTCTCTGGAGGTTTTTTAGACTCCTCTAAAAGAAATCCCATGATATCAGATATTGATGATATTGTTTGTCCTTTGGACCCTTTTGCCATAAAGTATTTTTACTATTTTATTAATTTCCCTATCAATGGAATACCCTGCATACCTTGTTTAGCAGCTGCCATAGCATCTCCTCCAGCCTTGCTAGTAGTAGGTGGTATTATTGCCTGAACATATTTATCAGCATTTGATGCCGCAAAGATAACTAATATTTGTAAGATAACAATAACAAAACCAGAAATGAAATCTCCACTCTGGTTAATTTGATTTTCACTCTGGGCCAATGTTAACTTATCTGGACCAGGCAGTGATAAACCACCCTCATTCATAGAATATAAAACTCCGGGGGCATTTAATATTGCAAACGTGATTGGATAAACAAGAACATTTCTTAATATAGATTTAATCCAATTCATGAAACTTGCTCCTTTTCCAGGAATTGCTGACATGGCAATTTGAATTGGACCAATTATAACATTCATTAAAATACCTATATATGCCTTAACTAAAGTTATAAAGACTTTGAAAATACCTACTGTTACAACACCTAGAATGGCAAGAATTATTAATAAACCAAGTATTCCCATCGTAGATAGTACTGTTGCTGTAGTAGATAACCATGACGCAGCACCTGCTGCTGCAGCGAGTTTTGTGCCTCCTAGTCCTAGTACCGTCAAAAAGGAACTTCCACCACCAAACAAACTAAATAATCCAGATTTCCCACCAGTTGTACCTGATGTTGATAATGTTTCCCACCAATTTCCAGGAAGGAAAGCTTTAAACAAGCTACCAATACTTTCTAGTGTAACAAGATTATTATATGAGCTAGCTTTATCAAAAATATCTACTAACATAACCATGATCAATCCACCTATATCTATAATTAATCCTGCTATAGCAAAGCTAAATGTAACACCTATTAAAGCTAAAATGATATTAGGTAATGAATTTCCTAAAGTAATAAGCGTTTGTCCACCAATCTTACTTCTAAACATAATCATAAAACCTACAACAATAAATATGATCATAAAGAACACATAGGTAATATTTCTTACCTGTGTCCAAAGTCCTACGATCCCTGTATTCACCAATTCTGTATAACCAGAGTCATAATCACCTATTTCGGTTTCAGCATATACAGATACGGCATCATCATAACCAGGAACCCATTCACTAGCTAGATGCGCATAAACATTTACATAGGGTTGTGATTCATACAAAGCATATACACCATCTTCAACAGTACCATAAAGACCTCTTTTTAAAGCGTATGGAACATCTTCTGCATTATCAACATTCTCTGCATATACTGACATATCAGTACCTCCCAACATAAAAATTGCAGTTCCAGCTAATGTCCCTGTTTGTACTACATTAGACCTTGTACTATTATATTCATCACCTTCCGTAGCACCACTTGCAAGATTGTAGCCCTCTATTGCCTCCTTTTGTATCTTAACCATATCTATTAAACCTTCTGAATCACTACCCTCTTGTGCATACGCATTGAAAGTAAAGAAGAAGAATATTATAGCCAATACAGAAAGTAGTAAATTGGTGTTTATTTTTTTCATTTAAATTATTAAAAAATTAAAATACTATTACATAGACAACGGCGTTGTTGTACGATTTTCCGATTCATTTATATGAAAATTAATATAATCTTCTTTATCAGGATAATCCTCTCCAGGAATATTATCAACAGATTGAAACTCAAGTTCCTCAGAAATATAACTAATATCCCAAGCACATTGCAAATCTACAGGACCTACACCACTTATTTCTGCAGTACAATCGGTTAGAACATAAACATCACCATGTCCGCCATCTCCAGCAACTCTATAATTCCCATTTCTTAAATCATTAAACTCATTAACACACTGACCGTCTTTTGCACAATCATCTTTGCTCCCCCATGGAGATTCCATAATAACAACAATACTAGCAGTACTAATACAACTACCATTCTCTTCATCTTCCGGAGAACAATATTCTGCATCGAATAAATTTGATATCTTCTTTTTAAAAGATATCCATAATTCTTTTAAGGATGGTGTACACGCTATTGGTGAAGTCCCAGAAATATTCATTGTAATAAATTCTGTATTTTCGTCACAAACTTCAATCTGTTGAGTATCCTCCTCCTCTAATAATGATTCATAATATCCAGCATACTGATTTGATTTAGCTAAAATTTCTGAAGACATAAGATATTTTTGAGGGGTTGGATTAGCAGAGTTTTCACAATCATCCATACAATCGTTTTCATAATATTGAGATATTGTCAAAGAATTTTCACCACCACCATTTGCTTCCCCAGAAACCTCTACACTATATTCAACACCATATGACACTGTTTGGTAACTATCTCCAACATCTAAAAATTCTTTAGTTTGATTATCTCCAGCATATGTATTTCCTTCAACAACGTTCCTATTTATCATTTCTCCTGCTGGTTTTAAAGTCCAATGATAATCTCCTTCATCATCTTTATAGATCTGCCTAACATTTGAATCCATAGTTGGAGATCCACTAAATAATGGAGGAACTTCAATATTCGTCAAAGTTAATTTAAAATCATCAGTTTTTATTAAATCCCCAACACCGACTTTTGATGTTTGTGTAATATCAACATCAGCACTACCAGAACTACTTGATGTATAACAAACACTACTTGAAGAGTATGTTATGGCGCCAGATTTACATGTACTATCAGAATCTGTAGCACTTAAAACCACCTCAGGATAAACCTCTTTAACTGGATTTAGATCTTCATCAACCTCAAAAAACATAGCTTGAGCTAATATAGTATTGTCATCAGTATCTTGGACACTCTCTTCAATAATATATTCATCAGCAAGTGCTTCATTAACATCAATATCTCGAGTCTTCTTAAAAGCAAAATATCCAAACAATGATATTGCTCCAAAAATGAAAAAAATCTTCTTTCTATGTAGTTTCTCTGACATATTAGAATATACATTGAATAGTAAGAGTAATCAATGTTTTAATCCATTAAAATACCATAATCTGAGAGTAATGGTATCCTTACAAAACCTGTAAAAGAATCTTCTACTGTTAATTCGACTTCATTTGTTGTGGCCTCTCCTATTGTAGTATCGGTTTCAGTAGTATTACCTAGATATAAGGATTCAAAATTAACTTTATCACTACTATCTTTTTCAAAATATTGACCCTCTTCATCTCTAGCACTACCTATTGTTAATATCCATGATCCTTCACTATCAACAAGTGTTGATAAGGGATAGCTTGTACCAGAAGACCCTATCTCGTCTTCGTCGGCAAAAGTTGCAATAACAACAAAGCTTTCATAATCAGAGACATTTACAGAACCCGCAATGGTTTCAAATTCTGGTGGAGAGGACATTGTAGCAAAGGTAGTAAGATCATATATCGTATCATAAGTATCTTCTCCAGAATAGACTTGAAAATAGTAATCTGTCTCAGGTTCTAATTGCGTTACTTCGACACTATGGAGATAGTATTCACCCTGTGATGATATTCCGTCTCTTTCATCTCTACCCTTATCGTTAAGATTATCAGGGTCGGTACCATACATAATATATCCGAATTCCTTTGTTTCAGAATACCAAAGCACTGTAAAGCTTACATCTGTTAAGTTTGTTATCATAACAGTTTCTTCTCCATACTTAGTTGGAGATACAGATATAGAATCTCCTGAAGAGACTAAATTAACCCATGCTAAATCACTTTTAAGTTCATAATCTCTTTCAAAATCATCATTTGTAGTTGTATCGTCTGTAGATGTATCTGAAGAACTATTATCCGTTGTATTATCAGATGAATCATCTACCTCCTCTTGAGCTATTAATTTAGACTCATCACTAAATGATGTGTAATATGCAGATCCTTCAGTAACAAGAGTCTCAGTTAATTTCCCACTAGAATCAAATATATCTGAATATGTACCAGTAACTATTCCTGCATTATCAACACCAGACGTTGCTATTAAAATTAGTTCAGTACTATCTGAAATATCATATAGTGATTTATCAGATACTTTACGTAAAGCTGAAAGATCTATTAACCAATTTCCACTACTTGATGGGACAGTTGATACGGGATATGTACTTTTGTCTTTAGGAAATACATAGATCACTATATCATCGTCACTACTATTTTCTAATTCTCCATGTATTGGTTGTGGTACAGGTGTGTCAGTTGATATGTTTGCAGTAGTAAAGCTAAACTCATTTCCATCAGTATCAGTATATGTATCACTTCCTGAGACTATTTTAAAATCATATGTTGTACCAGGTTCTAGATCATCAAGTTCTACATAGTGAGTATACATTCTCGAACTTCCCCTTTCATCAATTACAGTGCTTCCATCAGACCCATTAAGTACAGGTACTACAGACCCAGTTTGTTTCTCTTCTGTTGTCCATGTTACAGTTATTGAACTTGTTGTTAAGTTAGTAAGTACAACATCATGTGGTTGTGTATTAGTTCCAGCACTTGTAAACCATTTAACAGCAGAATATATGCCAAATATTGTTAAGGGTATCCCTATGACTAGTATTAGTATGACGGTAAGTTGTCGTTTTTGATACGGTGTAATATACATTAGTCTATATTACCTTTTATCATAGTTTTAGACAAATAGTTATTTCTTTAATCCGTTTATAAATGCTGCAATATTTGCAAGTATCCCACCGATACTTTTTATTGGTGTAACAATAGCTTCATTTACCTCA
>JAQVKD010000033.1 GCA_028694805.1 Candidatus Dojkabacteria bacterium | reverse complement strand
CCTTTGCAAGATCAACAATTTCACATACTTTATTTGCCACACTATTAGAATATTCAACAAACTTTTTATCCTCTACAAAAGCCATTAAGTGTCTTCCTTCTCCAATCATTATCTTATCAAGATCTACGAAAACAATCCCATGAGAATTTCCTACATACTTTTTCATTTCAGAATTAGAAAGGGTAGGCATCACAAATACCCTTGTTGCAGTAGGAGTAAGTGTAGAATCAATATTCTTATCACTTTCATATTCTTCTTTATTTTCTTCTAACAAATCTATTCCAGAAAGATTACCAGAACTGTAAGCCTCTACAACAGGATGAATCTCTTCCTTTTTTTCTTTAATTTCCTTAACAATATTAGGATCTGTTTCTTTATATACAGTCCCACTATTACCATCTACACGTACAAGATCACCTTTTTTAAGAACAGAAGAAGCTTCCTTAGCTCCAACCACAGCTGGGATATCAAATTCTCTACAAATAATTGCGATATCGCTTGTTAAACCACCAGTATCTGTGATAACTGCACCAGCCTTTAATATTAGAGATTCCATTTCATTTGCATAAGATTTGATAACAAGGACATCATTTTTATCTACTTTAATATCTTCATCTTTATCAACAATCTTAATCTTTCCAGTTACAGACCCAAAGCTTGCTCCGATACCAGAAACTAAGAAATCCTTTCTAGTTTGAACCCTGGTTTCAGTTTCTTTAGAGCTATTATTAATATTTTGAGCAACCTTAACTAATTTCTCTAGATCTTCATTCTGCTCTGTTTTTTGCTTATTAATAAACTTCTTTGCCTCATCTACAGCTTTACCTTCTATTTGTGTAATACCTCTATACTTTTCGACAAAAGCTACAATAATCTCTCTTAAGGTATCTCTATCCTCTCTCACAATATGAAGATCTCTAGACTCTATTTTTTGATTTAGAGATTTGCTTTGTAAAATCCAAATTCTACCCCCAGCTTGCACCCATTCTACACTCTGTGGCTCTCTAGATTTATTTTCTATAACTAAAGAAATCTTTGAGACCTCATCCAAATACCTTTCATCAACCTTCTGTCTATGACTCCATGCTGGTGATATAGAAATCTTCTCTATATTATCTCTTTTCTTACCTGAATTAACTGTCCTAACTTTCATCCATTCTTGTGGAGAGATATGTTTTTCAATTATAGATAGATCCTTTTTATTCAATACATAGGTATCAGGAGTAATCTCACCAGAAGCTATAACATCACCTAAACCATATACCGCCTCTATACTCATCCTTGTATTATCTTGAGTTATTGGATCAACAGTAAATGCGACACCAGAGACCTCTGCTTGAACCATTCTCTGTACAACTACTGCCAGTTTAACCTCAGACAGATCAATATTTTTATTAGCACAATACATTACAACATCATCAGTAAACATAGAAGTATAAATCTTTTTTACAGCATCCAAAAGATCGTCCATATGTCTAACATTGAGCATGGTGTCAAATATTCCACTAAAAGAGACTTCCTGATTAGGAGGAAATACTACAGAAGATCTAACAGATACCCAAGCATCTGTAAAACCTGAGATTCTAGTATATGCTGTTTTAATCTGATCAATAACTTCATCTGGAAATTTAGTTTTTTGAATACTTTTTTCAATTTCATCTTCTTCTGGATTTCTATTTTTTGCAGTTAGCTTACTAAAATCTCTATCTAAACTCTCAAAAACGATATCTTTAAAAACAGAAGAGGAGATTACAAAAAATTCAGGAACAGGAATATCCATATCTTTTAATCGAAAAAGGCTCAATCCTTTCCTTCCGACATTAGATTCTCTAAGATTTTTAGATAGGAAATCTTCCCAGAAATATACTGATGTGTTGTTCTCAGAGTTACTCATCCACTGTAGGCAGTTAAAATTAACTAGGACAAGAGATATTAGATATTAACGTTAAAAATTGAAAGTTGCAAGTAAAAGGGGAGATATATATCTCCCCCTATTAAATCTTCTTTAAATACAGAAATTACTTCTTTCTGTTGAAAGCATATATTGAACTACCACTAAATACGAATAGCGCTGCTAATCCAAAGATTATCATCAAATTTCTAATCAATAGATTGTCTAGATCTCCATCAGCCTGTGGTAATTGATCATCTGTAGTACCAGAAACAGCGCCATCACCATTTAGATCTGCATCTGGAGAGTAGGCTATACGAACTTTCTCATCAAGAGATACCGTATTTCCAGCTTCATCGGTTAGGGAGATATAGAAGACATTCTTTCCTTCATCCAATGCAACTCCTTCTATAACGAAATCACCATTCTCATCAGCTGTAGCAGTATATTCGTTAACACCTCTAGTCAATTTGACTACGCTATTTGCTTCTACAGTACCAGATAATTTAAATGTAGAATTAGAGGTTTCTTCCTTATAAACAAGTTTTACATCATCTATACTTGGAGCTGTCATATCAACCATAGCTATAACAGAAGCACTCCTCGTTCCAATTTCTCTAAAAGGAAATCCCTTCAAACCAGCAACAGATATAGAGTATTCTCCTTCACCATCGACATCATAAACAAATTCATAAGTATCATCTTTCTTAACTTTAGTCTCATCAACTCTTTCATCATTTACATATAAAGCAACAGAATCTAAATTGGTAGCTGTACCTTTTACTTCAATTACTGTTTGATTTGTTAAATCAGTAACATATTCCATCGTTGGAATTTCTAAAGCCTCATTAAATGTTGGCTCAGCCTTGAATTTAATAAAGGAATATATACCGAATGCGACAAGTAGTATACCAAGACCAATAAAGATTGTACCTACAATTCTTGAAGCCTTATCATTACTATTTGTCTGCTTTATTTCTAACTTCTCCTTCATACTTTCTTTTTTCTCTTTCTTCTTTTTTGCAATTAAAGGTTTTTTAGTTTTCTTAGGAGATTTAGAACTTTTATTAGATTTGCTCATCTAACCTATAAGTTAATTTATATATTGGTAATAGAATAATCTATTTTCAAAAATAGTTCAAGTATGATTAGATATCTGTTAAAATATGCCTAATGAAAAAGAAAATTATCAAATATCTTATAACAATCCCTCTATTACTACTCATCCTTATCCCAGTAGCATATTTTTTAATATTCCCTAACTACAACACTCTAATTGGCAGTATACAAAGGATAGATAGTAAAAGAATATCATATGATATTTACTTCTCTTTTCTAACCGAACTCTCTCCAACAAAAGAGCAGGTTTTAGGAACAAACTCGGTATTAGTTGAAGATGCAAGTATAGAGGAGTATTTGGATGATAGTATAGAGATTGATCCAATTCTAGAAGAATTAAATACCATCCTATCAATTGATTCAGTAAATATAGAGGGGAATATATTCCAAGGATTAACCTCAGAAACAATGGATAAAGGATTTTGGCATTTCCCAGCATCTGTATATCCGGGTCAGAAAGGAAATAGTGTGATAATTTCCCATAGATATTTACATATTCCACCCGCTACAGATACATTCTTTAATTTAGATAAAGTTAAAAAAGGAGATTCTATAGTTGTTACACAAGATTCTGATAAGTACACATATATAGTCTCTGAAGTTAAAATTGTTGAGAAAAACGATATCTCAGTACTCCAAGACAGTGATGACTATCAGATAACATTAATCACATGTACACCTCTTTGGACATCAAGACAACGTCTAGTCGTTATCGGTAAACTGGACAAATTGTATCAAAAAACGTAGAATTCAAGAGATATTTTAATATTAATAAGGATAAATATGTCAGATATGTACACAAGAAAAGATATTAGTGATGAGAAGATAGAATTAACAATCACTATACCAAAAGATGCATTTGATCAATCTTACAATGCAATGCTCAAAGATCAAACTAAGGATACAGATCTTAAAGGTTTTAGAAAAGGTAAGGTTCCTACAGATTTAGTAGAACCTTCAATGAAGCCTATGCTACAGTTCGAAACTTTTGAGAGATTAGCCCCTATGTATATTAATACAGCAGTACAAAAAGAAAATATACCCATAATTGCACCTCCAAAATATAGTAGTTTGCCTGATTTTAAGGATGGTAAAGATTTAGAATTTAAGATTGAGCTCACCGTTATGCCTAAATTTAAATTAGGCAACCTAAAAAAGATCTCTATCAAAAAAGAAGAGGTAAAAATAGAGGAAAAGGATATTGAGGAAGTTTTAAAAGAACTTAAAGTAAAGAATGAGACAACGGCAAAGAAGATAGGAGATAGTTGGGCAAAAGAGATTGCAAAGAAATTGGGTTTAGAGAAAATAGAGAATCTTGAAGATCTTAAAAAGATGATAAAGAATACTTTAAAGACTCAAAAAGAACATATGGTATTACATAACAACCAAGATGAAGCATTAAAGCAGGGTATTGAACTTTCAAATATTAAAATTCCTCAAGAAGCTATTGATTTTGAATCCCAAGAGAGGGAAAGAGCATTTGAACAGGATATGCAGATGAGGGGTGTTAAAGTTGATGATTTTCTAGAACAGAGTGGTTTAGACTTAAAACAGATGAGAGGAGCATGGGAGAAAGATGCTAAAGAAGCTTTAGAAAATGATGTGTTTCTTAACCTCTATGCAGATAAAAAAGATATTAAGGTTAGTAAAGAAGAGTTAGATAGAAAGATAGAGGAAATTAAAAAGAGTCAACCAAATGCTGATCAGAGTATTTTTAGTAATGAAGAATGGTTGGAATATATTAAGAGAGTAGAGAGGAAGGAGAAAGCTTTCAGAGAGTTTATTAAAGAAACTCTTGGAGAGGACAGTTTAGATGAGCATAATTAAGGATATGTTAATACCTACAGTTATAGAAAAGGATAGAGAAGGGGAGAGGGCTTACGATCTTTATTCTAGATTGCTTAAAGATCGTATTATTTTTGTTAGTGGTCCTATTAATGATGATGTAGCTAATATAATAATTGCTCAGCTACTATTCTTAGAAAAGGAGAATGATAAAGAAGATATTCAGATGTTTATAAATACTCCTGGTGGTCATATTCATTCTGGTTTAGCAATAGTAGATACTATGAATTACATCAAATGCGATATCTCTACAATAGCTGTTGGTATGGCAGCTTCTATGGGTTCTGTACTTTTAAGTATGGGTACAAAAGGTAAGAGATTTGCATTACCAAATAGTAAGATTTTAATCCATCAGCCTTTGGGTGGTACTGAAGGTCAGGCTTCTGATATTGCTATAGAAGCAGAAGAGATATTAAAACTTAAAGAGAAGTTGAATCAAATGTTAGCTAAGGCAACTGGGCAGAGTATTAAACAGATAGAGAAGGATGTAGATAGAGATAAATATTTTACTGCTAAAGAAGCTATGGATTATGGTTTAATCGATAAGGTTATTAGAAGGAGATAAATGGAAAGAGATATATATTTTGATCCTACAGGAATTAAGGATGATGCCAAACAGAGTTCTTTGAATGATATATATTCTGGAATTGAGAGACTTTTAACGAGTGATGAAGAAGATTTTTCAATGCAATATGAAATTTCTGATATATCACTAGATGATATAGACGATTATCTTAATTTTCTCATTGATAACCAATCAATAGATATAAAGCTTGGGAGACTTACACCGGTAGTAATAAATAATGAAGATCTTTTCTATTTACTCTGCGATCGTTTAAGTATTGGTGGTGAGAGTCCTCATCTACTGAAGATATACTTTCTTGAATATTCGGATGGAATGTTAACAATCATACCTATTCTCACAGAGGATGGTAATATTACTGTTCGTATTGAAGATTCAAAGAATAGCCCTAAGGAAATTAGAAGGATATGGGAAGATGTCTCATCTAAACCAAGCTTAGATAAAATGATTGATGGGGTGACTTTAAGAAGAGGTTGGTAATTTTTAATGCTTTTCGTAAAAAGATTTCCTCCAATTTCTATCCTGTATTTGATATTTTTTACGTTCTTCTACAGGTAATTGCTCATAGAAATCTGCAAATTTAATTGTGGGATAAACACCGTGTGATCTGTTTTCACATGGTTGCCCATGTAAACCATAATTTATACTATTAGTAGGATCGTTTATAAAATCTTTAATATTTAAAGTCGTAACTGCTTTAAATATGTGATCTTCACCATTACTATCCTTAAATGGATGTAGGATCAATAAGACATCTGTATTAGGATTAAAATTTGTAGAATTAGGAGTTATAAAATTATTTTCATCAAATACTTTTTTCCAAGTATTAAATATATTATTGCTATTTTCAGGATTATTAAAGTTTCTAAAGTCTGATTTTTGAATATGAGAAAGTATTGGATAGTTATTCCTCTCTAGTTCTGATATAGGGATACTAGCTAAAGCAGATTCAACCGTTTGTATATTTTCTTGTTCTAATAGTTCATTCATATATGTAAATTATATTTTATTTTTTATATACCCTCAATATATATGTTGATAAATAGATATAAAAAATATAAAATACACTACTTTTAAGGGCGATTAGCTCAGCTGGCTAGAGCATTACATTGACATTGTAAAGGTCACAAGTTCAAGTCTTGTATCGCCCACCATT
>JAQVKD010000032.1 GCA_028694805.1 Candidatus Dojkabacteria bacterium | reverse complement strand
TTTCTTAGAAGATTAGTATATTTTTTTTTGAATGGATCTGATTCAAATCGCTCTGGCATACATGATATGTATTACAATTTTTAATGAGGCTGATTATACCCTATAAAACTTTTTTGAGGAAGTGGTTCTTTGTAAAATAAGCCATTTTTTCTCTAAGAATATCAAAAATTAATCAGACTATTAGATTGTTTTTTGATTACTATATTTCTAGGATTGAAAATATCCTTATTAACAATCATGGTAGCACTCTCTCTTCTTAATAAAGTCCCCTACTCTGAATCCTTTTATAAATATTTATCAAGATTTTCTTTCAGAGAATATAGATAAAAATACTTTAAATGGTTTAAATAGAGAAGAAAAACCAAGTGTACAGTTTTGTGTAGATCCTTATCCAGTAAGCAGTAATCCGTTCTCAAAGACCAAATGAAGTTCCATATAAAGGGAGGCATGTTCAGATAGGAATTAATTTAGCAACAGGTGGGAAGGATGTTTATAGGATTAAAACTGCAAGTTTGTATGAGCAGGTTGGTGTTGGTTTAGATTTTGTAGAATTTGTTAACTATGGTGAAAAGGATATGGTTTTTAAATTAGAATAAATTGGTAAGATAATTGCATAGTAGTACATTTATCTGAAGGCATAACAATAAATAGATTTATGTTAGAAACAATAGAGAAATTATTATATTCAAAAGTAATAATTCTCAATGTATAATCATTTATTTTATGAAAATATCAAAATCAGAATATCTTATGTATCTTGATGCTCCAATGCATCTATGGGCATATGTACATAAAAAGTTAGATTCTACTGTAATAGATACTTTTACAAAACATCTATTTGAACAAGGATATCAAGTTCAAAAATATGCAAAAGAATATATAGAAAAGATATTAATTCCAGATCTCTATCATAATACCAAGGAATTTTATCTTGAAGTAACAAAATCAGATGGATTATTTGAAGCAAGGATAGACCTTCTTGTTTTTAATGAAAAGGAGGAAAATTGGGATTTAATTGAAATAAAAAGTACCAATGATATCAAACCTATTCATCAAAAAGATTTGACTTTTCAATATCTCATTTTTGCTAAATACTATAAAATTGGTAAGTGTTATATTTTACATTTAAATAAAGATTATGAAAGAAAAGGTCAATTATCTATTAAAGAATTATTTACATTAACAGATATTACCAAAAGGATTTTAGAATTGGTAGAAACTGTTAATATTGAAAGATTTAAAGCATTAGAGGTGGCTCAACAAAAAGAGTATAATGAGATTGAACCATGTATTAAACCAAAGAAATGTCCATGTAAAGAGCTGTGTCATCCACTTCTTCCTAATTATTCAATTTATGATATTTCTCGTATAAGTAAGGGGAAAGTGAATTTTCTTAGGGGGAATTACTCAAATGATATAAAGGATGTGCCTAGTGACAGACACTTAGGCAGATTTGCACTTACTGAAAATCAAAGAAGACAGGTAGATGTGGCTCAAAGAGATACTCCATTTATTGATATATTTGAAATCAAATCTTTCTTAAAAGAACTTAAATATCCTTTGTATTTTCTTGATTATGAGAGTTTTAATCCTGCTATTCCTATGTATGATAATTATAAACCATATGATCAAATGCCTTTTCAATACTCTTTGCATATTAAAGAATCAAATGATTCAGACTTTAAACATAAGGAATATTTAGAGTGTTTACCCGTTGACCCTTCTATTGGCTTGATAAAGTGTCTAAGAAAAGATATTCCTTTAGATAACGGGTCTATAATAATTTGGAGTAAGTTTGAAAGAACTCAAAACAATGCTATGAGCAGAAGATATCCGGAGCAATCTGAGTTTATTGAGAATATCAACTCTAGACTTTGGGATTTGATGGAAATCTTTAGAAAGCCAATGTTTGCTCTTCCAGAATTTAAAGGTAGCTATTCAATTAAAAATATTTTACCTGTTCTTGTTCCTGAACTTACTTACAAAGGTATGCCTATTGCAAATGGATCTGTTGCTATGACAAAGTGGGTACAAATGGTTTATGGAGGTGGGATTACAGCTATGGATTATTCAGAGTCTGAAGAGGATTTTTCTACAGAGGCTATAGATATTCCTAAAGAGGTTGTAGATAAAGAAGAGGTGAGAAAGAATCTTTTAGAATATTGTAAGTTAGATACTTGGGCTATGGTTAAGATTTTAGAGAAAGTTGAGTATTACTCAAGAACAATATGACAAAAAAGCTTTATTTAGAACTACCAAAGCTATTTAATGCAATATGCTACTACAACAAAACTAGGAAATGGGGCAGATTGTGGGAAGAAATGAGAAACAGTTTGTTAGCATTATACCCTGAGAATTAGTTAATATTAGAAGTTTGTTCACTAGAAGTTTCTTTAGGCAAAACCTCGGGTAAGCCGATTCTACTAAAGTAGTTAGCAAATCTTTGAGACATATTTTCTCGGAATAAGGTATCTATTGTTGCAAGATATTTAGAAGTTTTTAGAGAATAAAGAACACTTCTGGGAATTGTCACATATCTCTTGAAATCTGCTACTAATTCTGGAACCTGAAATTCTTCATATAGCATAAGGTAGTGATAGCGAGGGTTTTGGTTCGAAACTATTTTATCCCAGTCTTTGGAGCTGTAACTTTCAGAAATGTAGCCGAGGTCACTTAAGTGAGAGCCGTTTTTCAAGCTACTTGCCAAAAATAACGGTATTGCAAGTATATAATCTAAATGTTTGTCTTGTTTCCCATTTTCGTTACTTCTGTCTTTGTAATCCTGCTCTAAATCACAATCTTGTGATAAAACAGCAATGTATTGAGTTGTTATCAAATTTAATTTGTTTACAGCATTCTTTTCATCCATCTCAAGAATGGGATATTCAATATCTTTATATATATCTCCCTGCAAGACCCTTTCGAAGTTATGTTGTATATATATTGTTTCAACTGGCTGTAACATTGGAGAGATTGAAAGTTCTAATTTTTATTGAGCTTCTGGTATATCTTGGCTCTTGAGATATTTGTTTGGATATCTTATTCATTGAAATCAAGAGTTCGGATGAATGTAATCTTTTATCGGTAGGTTTGATTATGTTTTTTTTCTCAATTTTTACAGATTGTTTTTTCATTGCATAAGTGCTCTTAATTTATTTCCGATGCTATTCTCAAAACATTCAGTGATAGTCTCGTTATAGGATTGGACTTCATCTTTGATGGAATCAACATTAATCTCTTCATTTGTATACAAATCATAGTCTAAAACAAACTCTTTTTTAGCAATTGGATTAGGATACTCACTGTTAAACATTCCATACTGGAATCTTAATAAAGTATGACCGAAACTAAACTCAGAGATATTCATCAGTCGTAACGGTTTTGCGTTATTGATAACTCCTTCATATACCGGAATTATTTTACTATTAAAATAGTCCTTTAATTCGAAAGTTCCACCTTCTGGAATATAAATTTGATTAATATAACGTAAGCCTACTCTTTTCGTAGTATTTAATGGAAATATCTCTCGGTAAGTTGAAAAATACTTTTCAAAGGATGAATAGAAATCTGAAAAATTTGTATAAATAGTAGTTTCATAAAGGAAACTTGCTGAATCACAAACGACAAAATTCTTTGCATCAGAATCTATGAAGCGTAGTCCCTCTCTTGTTGTATTAGTTTTAACTGTAGGAGATGAATCTGGTCCAAAAATTACCTCGAAATCTTGACCTTTTAGAATTTCACATTTGGGGAAATCAGTCTTCATCCTCTCTTGTATAAGTTTACGAGAGACAGAATCATCCCACTTCTCCAATGGATTAAAATCAACTTTCAAAATTACATTGGAAAGGTAGTTTCTTTTGTAAGTAATGGCTTTCTTAGTCATATTTATCCTAATTATATACTTCTAAGATTCAAAGAGCAATTTTTATTCAGAAAATAGGTAATAGGAGAAATATATGCAAATTTGACAAATAAAAGTATAATTAGCAAATATATAAATATAAAAATATGGATACTAATAACAAACCTACAAACGAACTCTTTACTCAATACCTAAGTGAAGTATCCTCAAAATATTCAGATACAAATACTTCAGAATATGGATATAGAACACCTTTTGAAATTTTCCTAAAAGAGATATTCAGTGAAATTAAGGTAAATAAAATAGATCATGATGCTAAAGCTGTTGGAGGTAATAAACCAGATTTTGTTTTGTCTAAAGATAGTGTTCCTTTACTCTATATAGAAGTAAAAGATATCGGAGTATCACTAGATAAAATTGAAAAGTCTGAGCAACTATCTAGATACTATGGTTATGATAATCTTGTATTAACAGATTATCTTGAGTTTAGATTCTATAGAAATGGCCTTAAGTATACCGAACCTATCTCTATAGCTTCATATGATAAAAAAGAAAGAACACTTACATATAATCCAGAGAACTTTGAACTGTTAAGAAAAACTTTAATACAGTTTACTGAATCACATAAAGAACCTATTAAATCTGGTAAACATTTAGCAAAGATAATGGGTGGTAAGGCATATCGTATTAGAGAGAATGCTAGAGAGATGCTCAGTAGTCCTGATAAGGAAAAAAGAAGCATCTATAAAGTATATGAGACCATGAAAAGGCAACTCATACATGATATGTCTACTGATGACTTTGCTGATATGTATGCACAAACACTTGTGTATGGGTTATTTGTTGCTAGATTCCATGATACTTCGCCAGATACTTTTACCAGGTCAGAAGCTAGGGATTTAGTCCCAGCTTCAAATCCATTACTTAAACATTTCTTTGATCATATTGCTGGAGTAGATTTTGACGACAGATTGGATAGTATTGTTGACGAGCTATGTAGAGTATTTTCTCATTCAGATATATCAAAACTCATGAATAATTATTACGGTACGGAAAAAGGCTCTAAAGACCCTGTGATACATTTCTATGAGGACTTTCTACAGGAGTATGATAGTAAGAAGAGAAAAGAATTTGGTGCTTACTACACTCCACTTCCAGTTGTTAAATTCATAGTAAAATCTGTAGACCATATACTTGAGAGAGATTTCAAGTTAGCAGGTGGTTTAGCAAATAGTTCTAAGAGTGGAGAGGAACATGTTGTACAAATATTAGATCCAGCTGCAGGCACAGGGACATTTCTAACGGAAACAATCAAGCTTATACATAATAGACGAATAAAACAATCTGGTAATTGGCCTAGTTATGTTTTACACGAAGTACTTCCAAGACTATTTGGTTTTGAGATTATGATAGCTCCATATACTATTGCTCACCTGAAGATGAGTATGTTGCTTAAGGAAACAGGGTTTAAGTATTTTAATAATAGAAGATTAGGAATATATCTTACGAATTCCTTACAGGAAGGAAATACAATAGAAGATATGTTTAGTGGTTTTGGATTAGCAGAGAGTATATCTCAGGAATCTATGGAAGCTTCAAAGATAAAGAGAGAAAAGCCAATAATGGTTGTTTTAGGAAATCCACCATATTCAGGTGAAAGTTCCAATAGAGGTAAGAATTTCGAGTGGATAGATAGCCTTTTAGATGATTATAAAAAAGAACCAGGAGGGCTTGAAAAACTTAATGAGAAAAATTCTAAATGGCTAAATGATGATTATGTAAAGTTTTTAAGGTTTGGTCAATATTTTGTTGAAAAGAATAAAACTGGGGTTGTTGCATTTATAAATCCTCATGGATTTCTTGACAATCCGACATTTAGAGGCATGAGATGGAATCTACTAAAAACATATGACAAGATTTATATTTTAAACCTTCATGGAAACGCGAAGAAAAAAGAAGTTTGTCCTGATGGTTCTAAGGATGAAAATGTGTTTGATATTCAACAAGGTGTATCAATCAATATTTTTGTTAAAACAGGGAAGAAGAAAGATGATGAACTGGGGCATGTATTTTATACAGATGTTTGGGGAGTTAGAAGTCAGAAATTTGAATATCTTACAGAAAAAGACCTTGAACAGATTAAATGGAAGAAGATAGAGAATAAGGCACCAATGTATTTCATGGTTCCTAGAGATTATGAATTAGAAGAGGAATATAATAAAGGATTTAAGGTGGATGAACTTTTCCTAGTCAGTAGTGTTGGTGTTGTAACTTCAAGAGACTCCTTCGTAATTAGTGAAAAGAAGGATGTGCTTATAGAAAACATACGTAATTTCTATAATCTCTCAGATGTTGAGTTGAAAGAAAGATATAATTTAAAGTCTCGGAAAGGATTTGATTTTAAAAAGATAAAGAATACTACCGAGTTCAAAGAAGAGAACATTCAAAAAATTTCTTATAGACCTTTTGATGAGAGATATATTTACTATACAAAGGATTTTGTAGAAAGAACTCGTTCTGAAGTTATGGACAATTTCTTAACTGCGGAAAACATAGGTTTAGCACTTTGTAAACAATTTAAAGCTGGAAAAACATACCAGCATGCTTTTGTATCGAATAATATAATTGAAAGTTCTTATATATCAAACAAAACTAGTGAAATCACCTCAATTTTCCCCTTATATCTATATGATGATCAGAAAAATAGAATAGAAAATCTTAATAGGGATTTAATAATGAGAATCCAAGG
>JAQVKD010000031.1 GCA_028694805.1 Candidatus Dojkabacteria bacterium | reverse complement strand
AACCACTTCCTCAAAAAAGTTTTATAGGGTATAATCAGCCTCATTAAAAATTGTAATACATATCATGTATGCCAGAGCGATTTGAATCAGATCCATTCAAAAAAAAATATACTAATCTTCTAAGAAAATTAGAGAAATATAATATATCTGAAAGCGATCTCAATGACTATATGTATGTATTGGAAAAAAAGATAGAAGGGGAAATAGAAGATACAGGAAGAATACCTGAATATGCATATAGAATGATTATTATAGATGTTCAACTATATGAATTTAGGGAATATGAATATTTAGAACTTCTATGTGGCTTTGATATTATAAAGGGGAATAGAGAAGATGTAACAGTAGTTGGTCCTTTCTTAGAAGATTTTATTGACAGTAATGGAAATTTCAACTTAAAGGAGATAGAAGATTTAAATGACAATACAATACTAAGTTCATGTCTACTCCCATCTTCTGCTAGAGCAATAATGGATTTATCAACAGGGGAATATAGTTCAAGTGTAATCTGGAGAGAGATTAATGATTGACGAGTATCTATTATAAATGGATAGCTTGACATTTAAAATATCGAACTGACATATACATAAAATTAATTATAGAAGAGATTAAAAAAGAAGCACAAAATGTAAATTCTCTTGTATTCAATAAAGATGATGAATATATATTTGGAGAAGAATTAGATGGTATGGTAAAGAGCATGAAATCTTTTACTATACAGAAATATCATGGTAAAAAATAACTAATGATACTTTAGAAGAGCTATTAGAACATTATGATAACCCTGTATTTAATATTTCAGGTACGATGAAGTTTACAGAACAAATGAAAGATATACTTCTTAATCAATTGCATGTAGTTAACGAAAATGTAAGAGTAAGCTCCTTTGGTAAGAGATATGATAATTAATATACTATTTTAAGAAATTGTAGTATCTATAAGATAGGGGATATCATTGTAATCATGTGTGTTGTCTTCTTCTCCTTTTCTTCTATACTTTTATGCTAATACATTTATATACTTAAGAGATTGTGCTTTCATTCCTAATATACTCCTGTGCTTTCTCCTATATATGGCGGAGATTGGTCCAATGTCTTTGCAGATGGAAAAACAAAGTAGGGTATAGAAAGAGAAAACAGAACTAGCCATACTTTTAAAAAGCGTAAATACCTTATATGGTATTTACATTGACTAGTTCTGTTTATTTTAAAATACAAGACTGTATATATCCCAAGTTACAGTCCTGTACCCAAGACAGAGGTTCCTAGAAAACCCCTGCCTTGTCTATGGCTTTACGGGAGTTCCTTGCCATCGGGTAGGAAAAGCACATGGGTCCTACTACAACTCCAGCTAGAATTATATATTATTTACAAGTGTTTGCACAAGTTACGAAACATATGAGACTCTAGTTAAATTAAAACCAGAGTACAATGTACACTCCAATCCACTGTCTAACTTACAAACTAAAGGTGGACAATTCTTCTATGTACCACATCATCAATTCCAAACGGTTTAATCAATCTGATACCGCTAAACTCAGATTGCAGGTAATTGAGTGCTACTTCAAGTATGGTACTCAGCCTACCATTGATGCTTTCAAAATCTCAAAGGCAACCATATTCCGATAGAGAAAGATATTTTTAGACTCCAACAAAAATATATACTCACTAATACCTCAAGCTACCAGACCACACAACTCAAGACATATGAACGTTGATTACCATATCATTGAATATATCCGTAACGTAAGAGAAAAACACCCTAATCTTGGAAAGGAGAATATCAAACCCTTGTTAGATTAATATGTAATGTATTCTGAAGGAACGGAGGAGTTTAACAAGAGAGATTAATGAATCACTTAGTAAAGACATTTTACTCATTATTTGATTTAATCAGTGTAGAGATTCAATCATAGAGAAACAATAAAGGTAAATTTCAAGAAACTAATCTGGAAATTGTAAGTCAACTGCACAAAGCCCTAATATATTCAAGATTCAACCTCCACTAACTATTAACTTAATTCATTTTTAATATGCACAAAAATCTGAAAGAAATAGAGTTACTAGTACTTCCTCCAATAAAACACATTGATGAGATAATAAAAGATTTACCAGTTAAATTAACAAAAGCATATTACAGTTCATTAGAGTTGTGTATAAAGGACAATAAAGTATCAATATTGCACAAAGGAAGAGATATTAAAACATTCTCTGCTGTATGGCTGTCATCATACTGGACAACTGGAGATTTAGCTACTACAGTAAAACTTTACCTAGACAATTTCAAAGTACCAAATACATTCGTTGAACATAGTACATCAAATGTAACAGTCTACATGAATTTTGTATTAAATGGCATACCATGTCCTAATACCTACTATCTAGAACGATCAAAGATAATGAATCATTTAGAGAATATTGAGAATACATGTGGATATCCATTAATTATGAAAGACACAAAAGGTTGTAGAAGCCTTAATTCTGCATATATATCATCAAGAGAAGAATTAATTCAAAAGATTAATGGACAGAAAGATAGCCATAACTTTCTATTCCAGCAATACATAACAAATGAATACGATTGGGGAGTATTGGTTGCAAATAGCAAGGTAGTATCAGCTGAAAGAAGTTATCCTAAAAAAGGCGACTACAGAAATAATGCAGGAGCAGGTGCTACAGAACATTTTGTGAAGATATCTGATATACCGGAAGAGATAAAAAATATTGCATTAAATGCAGGAAATGCATTGGGTCTATCATGGTCTAAATCAGATATTATTGTAGACAAAAATACACAACTTCCATACATACTAGAAGTAAATAGATTCCCTAGTATAACAATGGGTAGTACAGAAGTAGATGGAGCTAACAACTTCATAAAAAGTTACTTAGATACAGTTAACTAATAGTTTATACAAATGTAAGTGCAAAACCCTTCTTCCCAGCTCTACCAGTTCTACCAATACGATGAATATAATCATCATATGACTGGGGCATATCAAAATTAATAACATGTGTAATATTATCAACATCCAAACCTCTAGAAGCTACATCAGTAGCCACTAAAACATCAATTCTACCTTGTTTAAAATCATTAATAATCTTCATTCTCTGATTCTGTCTCTTATCACCATGCAGAGCCTCTACATGAATCTTGTCATCATATAATTTGTCGCATAATCTATCCGCATTTCTTTTAGTAGATGTAAATACTAATACTTTCTTTAATTCTTCTTGTTTAAGAAGCTTAAGCAAAACATCATATTTAGTCTCTCCTTTTTCTAATCTAACAACATCTTGATCAACATTCTTACCAGGAGCCTGTTTCTCAACCTCTATCTTAACAGGATTATGAAGCAATGTATTAGCTATCTCTTCAGATTTCCTATTCATAGTAGCTGAAAAGAAAAGAGAATGTCGGTTCTTATCAAGTTCTCCAATTATTGATTTAATATCATCTACAAAACCCATATCTAACATTCTATCCACTTCATCTAATACAACATTATTAATGATGGATAGATTTATAACACCTCTCTGGGACAAATCTTTCAATCTACCAGGTGTAGCTATTACAAACTCTGGATTTTTTCTCAATATACTTATCTGTGTTCTAAAACTGCTTCCTCCTATAATTAATACACTTTTAAGACCAGTATTCGTTGCTAATTGTCTAAATTCATCCTGTACTTGAGATGCTAACTCCCTAGTAGGCTCTAATATCAATATTTTATTGTCTCTATTTTTACTAATTTTGTTAATCAACGGAATTAAGAAAGCTGCAGTCTTACCAGATCCAGTACTAGCAAGGCCTAAAATATCCTTTCCTTCTATAATTAAAGGTATTGCCTCATATTGTATCTTAGTAGGATTACTATATCCCTTATCATATATATTCTTCTTAAGATTTTGGGTAATATCAAATTGAGAATAGTTGTAATCATCTACAAACATATTTACTGGTTCACTATCAATTGCTTTAGCAATTAGTTTATCAGTACTTATTACATTTTTATTATATCCAGATCTTCTCCCATGAGAATAACTAGAATGTCTATTTTGGCGGTATCCGCCATTATTTGAGTGAAAATTATTCACGGCTGTACTTATTTATTTTATTTTCAGTTATATATAGAAAACCGAAAATAAATTTAAACCGTAAAGGTGCTTAATTTCGTAAAATCTACATTAAACAAGTTTAATTATATCATTCAATATATATATTGTACAGAAAAAATTATGAAGGGGTTCATAAAACCATTTCACAAACATACTGAAACTTAGAATCATCCTTTTCTAAATACTCGTTCAGGATACTTTAATCTGATTATTGTGTTTCAGTTTCCAATTGTATGAAGTTAGTTCGCATGTTTGAGAATATAAACATTCGGATAACCGAAAATCTCTTCTACATTACTTTCATTCACCTCAAAGATCCTTATTTTTCCATCATTATGTCTATTTGCATCAGCAACAAGTAAAACAGTTTTACCATTTTCATCTAGAGTTTTACCAAGAATAACTCCAATATGACCTGTAGGTTCTCCAGAGCCAGCCATCTTACCACCATCTACCCTAACAAAAAGATTACCTGATTCATAATCCTCTAGAGGAAGGGATTTACCTACTACCGCAATAGTATTTGAAATACCAGAATACATGGAAAATTTACCATTATATGTATAGTTCCTTAATTCGGGAGGGATAAGGCCTCTTGCACTATCTGCAGGAATTCCACCAACATATGGGATATCTAAACTTGGATAAAGCCATGATGATAGCATCACAAACCCAACACATTGTAAAGGTTGGCCCTCTATACGAGTATTAGAAACTAAGCTAAGTATTCTATTAACATCCTCTTTATTTTCATCGTTCACAAAATTTCTATACCACTTTGTTGTGTATAAATATTCATCTAACCTCATATCTGAACCAGCAGGAACATTATTTACAGCATCTTGTAATTCAAATATGTTTTGTATATCTTCGTTCCTTTCAATATACTCTCCAAAGTGTCTAATCTCCTCTGCACTATATAGATTATCCACTGCCGCCATAGACTCTGTCATATGATACATTTTTACATTTACACCACCTCTGTCAGAATAAAGAGTATCATTATGTCTTGTTTCTCTAAATACGTTATAGTCTTCTAAAATATTTTGTATGTACTCAACCTGATTTTTAGGAATACGATCAGTAAATGAAATATTAATAATTAAATTAGCATCTGAAAGTCCTCCTACACCGTTAGAATTTGTATCTTCATATGCAATATCAGAAGGTGATAAATGTATATTAACCTTTAAATACTTAGTCTCCTCTTGTATCCATCTAAAATCATATGTCGGATTTAAACCAACAGTTGCATCTACTTTGTATTCAGATGGACTAAAAGGGCCCTGTGAATACCTGATTAGATGTGCCCATTGCTCAACAATATTTGGATTACCACCTGAAGAAATATTTACCAAAGTAGATATGGCAGTTGCCATAGCACATACTCCACCACCTCTTACTTCTGACTTCCCACTTGTAAGACCAACATTATACTTTGAAATCTCACTGGGATCTTCTAGTCCAATCATATCCAAATATGATTGTATCTGACCTGCAACCATTGGTCCATTTTCTAACTGATATTCTGATATGTTCTTTAAAGCTCTTAAGGTATTAGAAATTTTGTTCGGATATATTGATTCCTCTGAGACAATATATGATACGGTTCTCTCATCTTCTTGACTCTCATTAACAAATTTCTGTACATTCCCATATATATCAGTTGCGCTCAGAAGTAGGATAGATACAGAATGTTCTCCAAATGTATTTGCAACGGCACCAACTCTTACACTCTCACCATTAGGTCCTCTTAATGTTCTGACTTGAGCAATTTCAAATCTCGTATCTTTTCCTACTTTTGTCTCTTTTACATATTTTCCATCTTTATTTTCAACAAAGTTATCTTTTTTTAAAGGAATCATGTATAAAGAAGATTC
The DNA here is from genome assembly GCA_028694805.1 of Candidatus Dojkabacteria bacterium. Classification (GTDB taxonomy): domain Bacteria; phylum Patescibacteriota; class Dojkabacteria; order SC72; family SC72; genus WOZL01. The sequence goes on along the minus strand of JAQVKD010000031.1, from coordinate 864 downwards.
TTTGGGAACAACACCTGTGTATCCAGGTTCCATATCTTCAACAGCCTCCAGAGTGTACTCCTTCCACTCAGAGAACTCTACTACAGATTGATTAAATTCTCGTACTATTTCTTCGGTTGGTGATAGAGTAAGAGAAGGCTGCCAACACTCTGGAGGCACATAAGTCGCATTTAGCTCTTGAATGAAAAGATCTTCACTATACGGTTCTATTATTGGAGGATTTGATTCTTCTGGCGATGTATGCAAATCAGAACCATGACCATGACTAGGTTTTCCAACAAAAGATGAAGCAATAATGGCAGAAACAAGTGCAAAATTAATGACTCTATTGAACCTCGGCTTTTCTACCATTTATATTTTTTGACAATTTAATATAATTGAACAATAAATGTCTTCAACAATCTATTAAATCAATTTACAAATTTCCCTCTATTATACACCATTTACATCAAAATGTCTTGATACAAATATCTAAAAACTCAAGTAATTAATAAAAAGAGAAGGTATTTCTACCTCCTCTCTATATGCTTATTAAATCTCAAAAAGATTACTCTTTTAGAAGTTTGATATTAACAGCATTAGGTCCTTTTGGAGTATCTTCTACTTCAAAGGATACCTTATCACCTTCTTTAAGCTTTCTTTCAGCTAATTCACCCTCTAGAGAGTTCTCATGAAAGAATATATCTTTCTCTGCTCCTTCGATTGCAATAAAGCCAAAGCCTTTGTCGGTAACTTTTTTTACTGTACCTTTTTCCATTATTATTTATGGATAAACTTATTTAAGTCTCGTAATCTTTTATAACTTCTTTGTGAAAAAATATTTAAAACACTCGTAAACTACTATTCAGTATAGCACATAAAAAT
>JAQVKD010000030.1 GCA_028694805.1 Candidatus Dojkabacteria bacterium | reverse complement strand
TTAGAATTTATAGCAGATAGGACAAATAACATTGCTATAAGGACTAAAATAATAATTGTTAGTAAGAGTGGTGTACTCATTTTTTGTATACAAACTTATTAATTAGAATATATAGTATTGTAAAGGTAATAACAAATAGCAATGCTGATAGAAGTTTTACAAATATTTCATAACCAGTTCTCTCTGATATAGAGTATTCTGTTGATAGAATTTCGGAATCGATACTTTTTATTCCATTTTTTAATTTTACTGTAGTGAGTATCATATTACTTTCTAATTCATTGAAAGGAATATGAAAATTCATAACCTTATTCATATGTGGAAGAAGGATACTGTTTGACGCATTTGTAATTTGATCAATATAGTCACTAAAATTCTCTGGATTTGATTGATCTAGCTCAATACTTGTAATTATTGTATTCCCAGTATTCTCAATATCTATGCTTCCATATATATATTTATTGAGTATAGAATATGGTTCTAAACTAATTGATATATTACTTTCTGGAGAATATTCTATTTCACTATCTTGAATGTATTCAAATTTAATATCATTGTCGGAGTAGTAGGTTAGTGTAGGAGATATTGAATCATGAAATCTATTAAGTATACAAATATGATCTAATTGTTCTCGACCAAAGAGTGAAACTTTTGAGAAATCTTCAAGATATGGATCTAATATTTGCCAATTTGTTCCATCGTATACCTGTAACCAATAATGGAACATCCCATTATCTTGGTAGCTAGATATATCTGAAACATACCCTATTGTATATATCACTGGAATTTTATAGTAACTTAGAAATGCTCTTGTTACATCGGCATAGTCTTCAGCTGTTGATTTTGTCGAATATTTTAGAACTTCTGAAGCTCCTCTTCTTACACCACCAGCTAATGTAGTAGCTGAAGTTGATGGATTAAGTATCTCAACAACATATTTGTAAATATACTCCATCAAAACAGTTTTATCTGATTGGTCTGTAATTCCGTTATCGACAAGATATTCTTCAATATCTGCTATTTGAGAATTCTCTAGACTCCAATATATATCACTATCATCATATTCTGTATTTATATCTGTACTGTAATATTCATGATTATCCATGATTACATAACCAGATACCTTTACATCTTCCTGTGTTTGTGGATCTAGGGTAAATATTAATATGTAGTTATCATTACTATCTAATAGAGCTTGTGTTGGTTGTACACTCATATCATCTAATACTATTTTTTGAAATTCTGTATCTTGGGGAATTATAACTTCATATTGATTACTACTATCTGTAGGATTATTAAAAGATTTCGAAATCTCGAAACTATATACAATCTGATTACCAAAGATTAACTTTACAGAAGTAGAATCTGGATTAGATATTGTTAGTATGTAATTAGTATCACTCTTCTTTATTGATTCTATTTGATCTGATACCCAACTTGTTTCTCCCCAACTGCTAGGATAGGTTACAGATACTTTAGAGGTTGGAGTATCTGCAATTTTAGATATGAGGTCTAAGATATTCTTATCGTCATATTTATAACTGTAAGATATTGATACCTTTGTTGAACCATCTGCATCAATGATGCTGTTTTCAAAATCAATAAGTATGTCTGTACTATTACTTCGTTCATATACAGTTGCTTCTAAAGATTTTTTCTTACTGATTGAATATATTTCAGGTTCTATACCTGTTTGTGGTATTGTAACTGTATAGTAGGTTAAAACAGTTCTCTGTTCTGAAGATATAGTTAATGTTACTGTAGTATCTACAAAACTATTCTCTTTTACATCGTGTGAGAATACAGCATCAGTTGTTAATTGTGTTTCTGCAAATATTGGGGAATTAAGAAATGAGAAAGTTAAAAAAAGGATACTAAAAATCCATATCGTCTTTTTTATGTATCCAATCAAATTTTTCACTATTCTTCTCAATTTGTTTAATTAAACTTCTCTTTGGTGTAATGCCTTTTTCATCTAGAAGTTTATCCATATCTATTTTTTGTACTTTATCAACAATTTTGTATGCAGGATTTCTTACAACTTCAACCTTGGCATTCTTCCTAATAATATAATAGGACATGCCTCTTTTATCTTCAAGCACAACACGCCCTCTAGATTCTCGACTTGAGATTTCTAAAACTATTAATGTTGAAGCTTGTCTTGTATTAACAAGACATACTGAATATCCAGGAGGAATTATAAGTTTAGAACCTTTTTTAACCTGTAGTCTATAAACTCTGTTTTCATTTGGACTTACATATTTCTGTAATAAAACACTACCACCACCATATACAATTTCGAACACTCTTGGATAGCTCGAACATCTTGTTGCTTTTGATTTTACAAACTCTATACCTGCAAGATTTGGTTTCATTAAATATATATTGACTCTAAGATTCTTTTTTTTGAAAAATTCTTCAGAATTATCAATATCTTTATACTTGGAATAGAAAACTTCTGGACAATCTAAATCTTGATTAAGTAGCTGTGGTCGAATATCTTCTAATGATACCGTAGAAACAGAATTGCTATTAAAATCCTCTGATTGGATCTCTTCACCATTAAAGTATAGGGGCAGACCGCTACTAGTTTTTAAGTCGGTTTTAGCCATGGCGTTATTATATCATATTTCACTGTAAAAACGCCATTTTAATCGTTCTTAAAAGCTTTTATAAGCTCAGATAGTACAAAGCCGGCGATAGCATAAATCAGTAATGCTATAACTGGGGTTATAGCGATCTCAATATTATCTATTACCAATACAGAAGGAGCAATTCCTTCAAAAGGTGTTATAACAGCAGATGAGATGGTATTAACCCATTCTACAAACACGTGTGTACTATTAGAAGCAAATATTGATATTAAAATCTTCAATATAATTACTGTCTCTATCATAATGTCTATTGTATACAAAATTCTTAATATTAGTCTTAACATATCTATATTTTACTCCAAATTATTTAAATAGTAATTAAGCTCGTTCATATATCTTGAAACACCATTTGCCCATGCATGAGCAGGATTTAAAGCACATGGTGGGCAATATGTAGCTTCCATATCAAATGGAGAAAGGTCTATTCCATAACCCAATGCAATTCTTTCTGTAATATGGGAAATAGCCGCCTCCCAAGAAGGAAATACACTCCACCCATCTTCATTTTTATTAATCCCTCTCCACCCCCATCCATTATAGGTTCCGGCTTGTATTAAATTCCCAAATGCAGATTCAACTCCAGATATTCCAATAACCAGTCTCCAATCTAAACCGTACTCATCGGCAGAATCTATAATGGTCTGAGCATATGGTTGCATTGGAGAATTGTAATCAGCAAGGAACTCTGACATCGCTAAGACCCTAGGATCCTTCACATAATATTTTGTTCTTGATGTAATTTCGTCAAGTGCTGTTCCATTACTAATAACAGATAGTGAGTATTCACTATCAACATCAGATGTCGCATATACAGGTGTAAGATAGTTAAATTTCTCTGTTTTTACATTCCGTATCATTGCAAATACACTATCCTCAATATATGGTTCTAAATGAGGAGATAGAAAAATCATATATATGATCAGTAAAAGCAGTGTAGAAAAAATATACCACTTTCTAAAGCTCTTAACATCAACGTTTCTAGTTTGTGGTTGTAACTTTTGGACAGTATTTGGCATAATTCAGTATAACAGAAATATATCTTGGTAGAAAACTATGTTTACACACCTACACTTACATACAGAATTCTCTTTGCTTGATGCAACTACTAGAATTGATGATCTAATTGAAAAATTAAAAGAAACAGGAATGAAATCCTGTGCAATTACTGATCATGGAAATCTGTATGGTGCCTTTAAGTTTAAATCTCATATGGAAGAAGCAGGGCTTAAGCCCATTATCGGTTGTGAGATATATGTTGCACCTAGAAAAATGGAAGATAAAGAATTTGGTATTGATAATAAATATTTTCATTTAGTTCTCTTAGCAAAAAATTTACAAGGATACAAAAATTTAATAAAAATTGTTTCTATAGCTCATATGGAAGGTTTCTATTACAAACCACGTATAGATATTGAAACGCTTTCTAAATATACGGAGGGAATAATAGCGCTATCAGCATGTCTTGCAGGGCCAGTATCTCAACCATTACTCAATGATCAATATGACAAGGCTAAAGAAGAAGCCGAAAAGTATTCTGAACTTTTTAAGAATAATTTCTATATCGAAATTCAACGTAACGGGATGGAAGAACAGGAGGTTGTTAATAAAGGATTACTAAAAATTGCTAAAGAATTAAATTTACCAATAGTCGCTACATGTGATAGCCATTATTTAAATAAAGAAGATGCAGAAATTCAAGAAATTCTTTGGTGTATAAATGATGGTAAAACATGGGATGATCCAGAACGAAGAACAATGCCTACTAATGAATTCTATGTTAAAACCTCTGAAGAGATGGAGGAACTGTTTAAAGATCTTCCAGAGGCTGTAGAAAGCACTCAGAAGATAGCAGAAAGTATAGAGGAGTATGATGCAACATTTGGTCGTGTAGAACCCCACTTCCTAGATCTTCCAAATGGGGAAACTCCAAAAAACTATCTTAGAAAACTTACATTAGAAGGAATGAAAGAGAAGTATCCAGATGCTGATAAAAAATTATTAGAAAGAATAGATTATGAATTAGAAATCATAGATGATAAGGGATATAATGACTATTTTTTGGTTGTTCGTGATTTTGTAATTTTTTGTAGGGAGAATGACATTGTTGTTGGTATGAGAGGATCTGGTTGTGGATCTGTAGTTGCATATTGTATTGATATTACAAATATTGAACCGATAGGATGGGAGCTGTACTTCGAAAGATTCTTAAATCCTGAGCGTAATTCCCCTCCAGACTTCGATATTGATATCGCAGATAAGGGGAGGGATGAGGTTATAGATTACACTATAAAGAAGTATGGTGAAGACAATGTAAAACAGATTATTACTTTTGGTAAATTACAAACGAGACAGGCTATTAGAGATGTCGCTAGAGTTATTGATGTAGATCTCGCTACTGCAGATAAACTATCAAAAATGGTTGAAATTGTCTTTGGTAAATCTAAAGATATAGACTATATGATTGAACATAATCCTGAATTTGCAGAAATAATACACTCATCTTCGGATACCGAGAAATTAGCAGAAATTGTTAGAAAAGTTCAGGGACTTCATAGAAATGTAGGAACACACGCTTGTGGAATTATTATTACTCCGGAACCTGTTGTTGAATACTGTCCTATACAACACGATGCTCATGGTGGTGGAATCGGTATGACTCAGTATGAAATGAAGGATATAGAACCTGTTGGTTTAATGAAGTTTGATTTCCTAGGTCTTCGAAACCTCAATGTTATAGGTGCAGCAATAAAGAAAATAGAGGTTAATAGAAAGAGGAAAATAGACTTGAGAGATTTAAATCCTAAAGATAAAGAATCTTTTAAAGTAATTAGAAGTGGTCATACAGTTGGTATTTTTCAAATGGAAAGTGAAGGGATGAAGAGAACGATTAGGGCACTTAAACCAGAAACACAAGAAGACATCTGCTATATCTTAGCTGCTTACAGACCGGGACCAATGCAATATATCTCAGAGTACGTTGCGGTAAAAAACGGCCAACAGGATCCAGACTATATTTTTGATGACTTAGAGCCAGTTTTAAGGGTTACCAATGGAGTTATTACATATCAGGAGCAAGTTATGAAAATCGCTCAGATTGTTGGTGGATACACTCTTGGTGCTGCAGATCTTTTAAGAAGAGCAATGGGTAAAAAGATTATGGAACAAATGGAAGCTGAAAAACCTAAATTTGTAAAAGGGGCTAAAGAGAATGGGTATGATGAAGAGAAAGTTGAGAGATTGTGGGATAAGCTTTTACAATTTGCTAATTATGGATTTAATAAAGCACATAGCGCATCATATGCTACTATTTCATATTGGACAGCATATCTCAAGACTCATTATCCTCTTGAGTTTATGGCCGCTCTTTTAGAAGGTGACTTAGATAACTTTGATAGGGTTATTATAGATCTTAATGAATGTGAGAGACTTGGTATCGATGTTTTGCCACCAACTATTAATAAGAGCAAGTTCTATTTTACGATAGAGAATGATAAGGATATTAGGTTTGGTTTGGGAGCTATAAAAAATGTAGGTGAGGATATCGTAAAAGAAATTGTTAAAGAGAGGGAAGAGAATGGTGAGTATCAAAACCTAGACGATTTTATATATCGCCTTATCGATACTAAAATTGGTAAGAAAGCAATTGAGTATCTGATAATGGCTGGGACTATGGATGAATTTGGGGATAGGAATGCTTTAATTAAGGCCACAGAATCTATATATGATAAAGCTAAAAAGGAGAAGGCCTCTTTTAGTGCTGGACAGATGGATATATTTAGTTTAGGGGAAGATGATAATAAAAAGCGAACAATTATTGCAACACCACTACCTGATATAGAAAAGACTCCAGTTAACCAGATTCTTGAATGGGAGAAAGAACTTTTAGGTATATATTTCTCTAGTCATCCTCTTGATAATTTGCAGGATTTTTTTGAGAGTAAGGGAGTTATAAATATTAAATCTGCATTAGAAAAAAAGAATAATGAACTTGTTGTTCTAGGTGTTTTAGTTACGAAGGTTAGAAGAATCACTACAAAGAAGGGTGAAATGATGGCATTTTTAACTGTAGAGGATAAGAGTGGTAGTACAGACGTTATTGTTTTTCCTAGATCATACAAAGAAATGAAGGAGGTTTTAGAAGAGGGTAAGCCTATTTTAATAGTTGGTAGGGTTAATGTTAGGGCTAATGATAAGAGCATTATTTTAGAGAAAGCTAAGTATGTGGATGAGTCTAAGCATGATTCTAATCTTGAT
>JAQVKD010000007.1 GCA_028694805.1 Candidatus Dojkabacteria bacterium | reverse complement strand
TTCTTAGTTAAAGCAATCCTTAAAACCATGGCAACATCACCAACTTTACCTTTAAATTTATCAGGATTCTCTTTAAAAGCTTTATAATCGGAAGTATATCCCAAACTCTCACCTACTTTTTTAATCTTCTCAAACCAAACAGTTGCATCATCATCTTCATCATAACTAGTTAAAAACATATCTGTAATTTTCTTAATATCATCTTTCCTTACATTCTCTGGCATAGGATCAATTTCTAACTCACTAAAAGTATCATCGAAAAATATCTCAAACTGACCATACACATCTTCCCACTTCACAATATCTTTTCTAATACGATCACCCTCTCTCTCAATATTTAAAATCTCTATACAATATGCCCTATTCTCTTCCATCTTCTTAACAAGATTTTGATCATTCTTCTGAGCCCATCTTAAGATCTCATTATATACCTCTTGCGAAGTTAATCTCGAAATATATTCTTTACAGGTATCTTCTAACTTAACCATATCAAAAAGTGCTCCAGCCTTATTAAATTTCTCCAATTTTAATTCAAAATCAGTATATGGTAATTCTGGATTAGATAATCTCCAATCTGCAAAATTAGAGTTCATGATATTTAAGAAATATTCTAAGATTCCAATAACAGGATAGCCATGATTTAGGAAATATCTAGCATCTGCCTCAGGATCCTTTCTTTTACTTAACTTCCTCTTATTCCCATTATCCATCTTCATTAATGGGGATGGGTGAGCATACTGTATTCTCTCAAACCCCAATTTATCAAAAATCTCTAAATGTAAAGGGACAGATGGAAACCACTCTGTAGTTCTAATAACAAGATTAATACCCATTAAAGTATCATCTATTGGATGTGCGAAATGGTATGTAGGATATCCATCAGATTTAAGTAAAACAATATCCATATCATTCTCAGCGAATGTGCATCTTCCTTTTATAGCATCATCATATTCGAATTTCTTCTCATGATCACCAGTTGAATACAATCTTATTACGAATTTATTCTCTCCTTCTAATTGTTTTCTAACATCTTCAAAAGAAGCCTCCCTCCATTTAGCATATTCTCCGTAGTAACCAGTTCTAGTATTTAATTCTTCCTGTTTTTTTCTAATATCATCTAGCTCTTCTTTTGATGCGAAACAGGGATATGCAACACCTCTAGCAATCATATCCTTTGCAAAGACTCTGTATATACCTGTTCTTTTACTCTGAATATATGGGCCATAGTCACCACCATTTACACTTTCATCAAACTGTATCTCGAATTCTGATAGTCCATTTACTATCAAATTAACACCCCCTTCAATTTCCCTTATCTTATCAGTATCTTCTATCCTTAATATATTCACTCCTTCTGTTTGATTTGCCAACCTCATATCTATCAAAGATGTATATACACTACCCAAATGCAAGAACCCTGTTGGACTTGGAGCAAATCTAACGACTAAACTTCCCTCTTTTAAATTCCTTTTAGGATATTCTCTAAAGATATCCTCTGGTGTTTCTTTTACATCAGGGAAAAGTAAATTTGATAGCTCAATATTTTGTTCTTCTGTTCTCATAGTGATGTTGTATATATATGTTTTAATTGATAATATTATTATATCATGACATTAACAGAAGCAGCATTTTGGACAAAAAGATTAGCAATTGTTGTTGGAATTGCTGGAGTAATCCTCATCATTATCATTCTTGTATTAACCTCTGTTGCCAAAGATCCTCTACCATCAGAATATTTAACTGCAAATAATGCATGCACAGATACAAGCGAAGAGTTCTTAGAAAACATATTAGAGATTCCTTCTTTAGAGGTTAATAGCGATTCAGAAAATATTTTTGAACTTCAGACAGATACTGGAAAAGTTAATAGTCTATCTAGTTTGGAGATAATTAATGTTCATAAATACAAAATTAAGGAGCAACAATTAGATAATCAATTAAAGGCAAAGGAAATAGCATCTGCTCTTGGTTTTGATGCTGATAAAATATATAGAAAAGGAACAACAGACTATATTTGGACTAGTAGTACAAATTCTAGAAGTTTAGATATCAATGCTACAACATTAAATTTCGTAATGACAACATCTAGTTCATATATTAGAGATGTAGCTAAAATTTCTGATTTGCCTGATAAGGATGAAGCGATTTCATATGCTAAAAACACTATTAGAAGATTAGGGATTCTTGGATCAGACTACAATTATAATGATAGTGGAAATATAAATACATTCTTAATTGATATTAATCCTGACGGGACATTTTCTGAAGCAGCCTCCTTGGCTGAGGCAGAATTAATTAAAGTGGATTTCCAAAAAACTAGACCTATGATTTCTGTAAAAGAAACTACTGATAACTCTGCTGCTATTATTAGGGCTTTGACAGATAATTTAGGAGATCCGGAGGAAGAAGAAATTATCGTTAATGATGAAAGAATCACGGTATATAACTACTCAACTATAGTTACATATACAAACCCAAGCTCAAGTAATATATCGGTATATATCGGACCAGAAGATGAAAATACAGACGTTCTATCATATGTATATAAAATAGATTTCACATACTGGCCATTGGAAACAGAAAGTTGTGGAACTTATGAATTAGTATCCCCTACCTATGCACTAGAGAAAGTCCAAGCTGGAGAGGGAAGTCTTGTTTATCTAAACGATAAGAATGGGGATGAAATCGTAGACTATGAACCAAGATCTGTAACTAAGTATATAATCTATGATATTGATATAGTTTATTACGAGCCTACTACTACTCAACCTGTATATTTACAACCAATTTATGTAATTAGTGGTGAAGCAGTCTTTAAAGATGAATCTAGAGGAGAATTTCATATTTTCTATCCAGCAATTAATTACGATATAGTACAAGATAAAACAGAAACTACAGATGATACAACAACTGATGATACATCAGGAACCAATTTACTCAATCTCTAATAAGAGCTTCTGAGTATCTGCGAATCTATCAGTTGAACCTAAGATAATTGTTACATATCCATCATCAGTTATACCTAAGAAGCACTGTCCAGAACTTTCTGTATATCCTGTTTTACCAGCAATATTTCCATACTGTCCTAGGATAGCATTAGTTGTATATATACGATCTTCACCAATATCCCAAGAGAGATCTGCATAACTTCGAGTTATTGTATCCATTATAAAATCATTCTTATACACAATTGTTGCAATCTTATATAAATCTTTAGCACTAGACATATTTCCACCATCATTATCCAATCCAGATGGATTATTAAACACAGTATTACTCAAACCCAATCCATTTACATAGCTATTCATCTGATCAACAAAAGCATCTACCCCACCATCCATATGATTGGCTAAAATGTATGCAGCATCATTATATGAGCTGATTAACATTGCTTGTAATAAAGTTTCAATACTTACTTTATCCCCCTTATCAAGTTCTAAGGTCCATTCAATATCTTCTCTCATATACCAATCCTCTTGCACAGTAACAATTTCTGATAACTCAAAATTTTGTAGAGCAACTAATGCAGATACTAATTTGGAAAGACTAGCTATATACAATCTTTCATCTACGTTTTTCTCATACAAAATTTCTCCTGTGTTTAGATTTGCATATAGTACAGCATTAGCATCAACAAATTGTGAATCAAAATCTGTCTTAGATATTGGAGACGGTTCGATATCATCATCAGAATAATTTAAAACCTCTTCTTGAGGTATTATTTTTAAAAAGTTTTCTTTCTGAAATATTGGATTATTAATTAAGAAAATTGTTAGAAGAATTACCAAAACACCAGAGAAAGAAAGAATTAATATCTTTAAGGTTCTTTTTCTTTTATTTTCTTTCTCAAATTCTTTGGCTTTTAATCCAGCTCTATATGCCTGTTTAAAAAGCTTAGCATCATAACGAAAGTCTTCTAGATTTTTATCTGGACAGTTTTCAGACATTTGTAAATTTCTATTTTTAATTTTGTCTAGCTATCAATTTCCCTATTCTATTAGGAGTATTTGGTAGATAGGTTGCTTCCAATATACTACCTAGATTTAATAACTGCATTAAGAATCTCTCCGTTCCTATTGCAAATCCACCATGTGGAGGACAACCATATTTAAAATATTCAAAATAATCTTCAAGGGTATCCTCTTTTATACCTCTTTCTACGGCACTTTCTATTAATTCTTCCTCTCTATGCTCTCTTTGAGCTCCGGTAGTAATTTCAAGACCTTTCCAGAAGAGATCATAACCTAATGCAAGACTCTTATCTTCTGGATTCTTCATATGGTAGAAAGCCCTTTGTGAATGAGGATAGTCAACCATGAAGAAAAATTCTGAACCAGTTTCTTCCTTTACAATCTCTCCCATTGCTTTTTCTTCTTCAGGAGAGAAATCACCCTCTGCTTTACTTGTAACTCCTTTATTTGCTAATTTCTCTTTAGCTTCCTTTACTGTTACCACAGAAAATTCTTGTTCAGGAACATTAATTTCTACATTAAATACCTCTTTGATTTTATCTCCATACTTTTCTTTAACTTCTTCCAATGTTTTTCTTATAAGGCCCTCTTCAAATTTCATAACATCTTTATATGAATCTATATAACCAAGCTCTACATCAAAACTTGTATATTCAGTTAAATGCCTAGTAGTAAATGATTTCTCTGCTCTAAAAACAGGTCCTACATTAAATACACCCTCTAAATCTGATGCAATACCCATCTGTTTATGAAATTGTGGAGACTGTGCTAAATATGCTTTTCTATCAAAGTATTTAACTTCAAAGACATTCGCCCCACCCTCACTTGCCGCACTAATTATTCTTGGTCCTTGTATTTCTTTTAGTCCGTACTCTACACAGTATGTTCTCATAGTCTGAGCTATTAATGTATTAACAGCTACCATTAATTGATTCTTCTGGGATCTGAGATCTATCCATCTATAGTCTAATCTTTTATCGAGAGCGCTTACATTATCTACATGTTCATCTTCCAAAGTTATTGGTAATGGCATCTTAGATAATGAATCTATTTTTAAATCTTTAATTGCTACTTCATATCCAGCTTCAACTTGTTGAGCTTCTTTTACTTCACCCGTAATATCTACTACTGATTCTTGAGTTAAGTGTTTGGCATTTTGAAATACCTCTTCATCTTGATGCCATGCAACTGTCTGCACCTTCCCAGTTTTATCTCTAATTACTAGAAAGATTATCTTCCCCTGATCTCTAATTGTATCTACTCTCCCCCTAATTCTAATTTCTTCTCCTATCTTTTCTTTTAGATCTGTTATATATGTTCTTTCCATATTAGTAAATTAAAAAATAAAATAAAAATCCCCTCTTTCCTTAGATCACGAGAATCTAAAGAAAAAGGGGACGATACAAATACCGTGGTGCCACCCCAGTTGCACGTTATGTGCCTCTTTATTTTGGTTTGCACTGTCAGTTCGATTATACACTATATTTCCATTCATTGGCTATCACCTGTAGTTGTTCATTACCATTCCAACTGTTTATATTTATATTTCCCACAATATCTATGATATCGTCAACTTGTAAATTATCTACGTCCTCATCGCATCTAAATAGCAATACGGTAATCAAATCTACGCCATCACCTTTGCAAAGTAGTTTAAGATGATTTTGTACCTTACCAAGTGGTTGTTTTTGTACGATCACAAGATTATCAAATCCAACTACCGGTTTTCTATTTCCATATCCGAATGGTTCCAACTGTTTAATTATATCTAAAAATTTAAATGTAATATCGTTTGTTGATAGATGTAAATCTATATTTAATATCGGAGTTAACATTTCGTCGGTTATTTCTTTTTCTGCAATCTTTTCAATACATTTTACAAAATTCTCCCATTCTCCATCTTTTACAGTAAATCCTGCAGCCTGTTCATGACCTCCGAATCTTTCTAAGTATTCAGAGCATTGTTCAAGTGCATTAGTAATATTAAATCCAGATATACTTCTACAGGAACCTTTTATCTCTCCATTATTATTTGTAGCTACTATCGTTGGTTTATAGAAATGTTCATTAAGTTTTCCTGCAACTAATCCAACAATACCTTCATGCCAATTATTTCCTAATATACATAAAATCTTCTGGCCATCTTTTACTAACTCTTTAGCTTCAGATACAGCTTCAGTAGTCATTTTCTGTCTTTCGAAATTAAGATAGTCTAATTTAGAAGCTAATTCCATACAAAGTTTTGTATCATTACTAACTAAAAGCTTTACAGCATCTAAAGCTGTATCAATACGACCAGATGCATTTATTCTTGGTCCTACGATAAATCCAAGATGATACGTATCTAACTGATTAATATCTACCTCTGCTTTTTCTATTAAAGATTTAATACCTAGTCTTTTCTGTTCTTTCATTTGTCTTAATCCATATTTAACCACTATACGATTAACAGATCGAAGTTGCATAATATCTGTAACTGTAGCTAAAGCCACTAGGTCTAAACCTTTTGTATCTTCTTTAATCTCAGTATCTATTCCAACCTCAGCTTTTATAGCTTGAATTAGAAGGAATGACACAAAAGCCCCACATACTTCTACATCAGAATATGGATGATCTGGAAACCTCTGATGAACAATTGGGTATTTTACATCTTCTGTAATATCTTCTGGTACTTGGTGATGATCTGTTATTACAAATTCTAGATCTGTTTTATCGAGGTATTCATTAATTAATTCCTTATCTCTAATTCCACAATCTACAGTTATGATCATACCTGCCCCTAATGCTATACACTCATCTATAGAGGAATGTGTTAAACCATATCCCTGATCTGTACGACTTGGAATGAATGGTATTACATCTACTTTTTTATCTAGAAATTTAGATAGGTCTCTATATAGAAATTCCCACAGTATGCTTGTTGCAGATATCCCATCAGCATCATAGTCTCCATGTATTATAATCTTTTTATCTTCTTTTATAGCCTTAATTATTGCTTTTGCAGCTTTTTTAGCTCCGTATAGGTGAGTGTAATCTGGAATATCTTTTAAATTAGGTTCAAGAAATTCTTCTTTATTATCTATTTCTCTAAGGTCTAATATTGTATTAACTAAATCATCAAGATTAGTTTTATTTTTAGGCCATACCCATTTTTTATTACTCTGCAGACTCATTCTTTGCAAATTCTTTAATTAAATCATATGAGAAACCTTTTCTTTGTAAGTACCGTACCCTTTTAATATCTGTTAAATCAAGATTGTATGTTTTATATTTTTTATAGTAGGTTCTTTTTAAAATATCATACTCATCTTCTATTAGTTCATCACAGACCTCTTTTGCAATATTTTTATCAACCCCTTTACTAATTAGTTCAGATATTAGTACATATTTCCCCCTTGGTTTATTTTTTATTCTACTTTCTACAAATAGTTGTGCATAGGTTCTGTCATTTAAAAGTTCCAATTCTTTAAGGGTTTCAACTATTTCATTAAACATATTATCAGAATCAATATCTATCTCTTTATCAAACCAATCACCTTTTTTCTTAAAGCTCAGTTCATTTAAATATCTTCTAATTTGAAACTCTGTTTTAGGAGATCTTGCGATATTATTTATTACCCTATCTGTAAATCTTTGTTTAAGATCTTGGTATAGGATTTTTTGTAATTCTTCCTCATCTATCTCCTTCTCCTTGTATAGATTAAATTTCGCTAATGTATTAGCTGATATACCAGCATAGAACTTATTATCTATGTATAGATTGAAACGAGATGTATTCCTTTTTTGTTGTTGGACATCAGTAATTATCACTTCTATTTGAGCTTAGCTCTTACATCCTTTTCTATTTTATTCTTTAACTTACTATCTTCTTTTAACAAATCTATCGAAGCATCCCTACCCTGAGCCATCTGTTCATCTCCATACTTAAACCAAGCTCCTGATTTTTGTACAACACCCATTTCAACTGCAGCATCTAATATACTGCTCTCTTTATCAATACCAAGAGGATAGATCATATCAAATGTAGCTTCTTTAAATGGAGGAGCCATCTTATTCTTTACAACCTTAACTTTTCTAGTATGACCTACGACTTGACCATCCTTAATTATCTTATCCTTCTGTCTAATATCCATACGTACAGATGCATAGAATTTTAGAGCATTGCCACCTGTTGTTGTTTCAGGATTACCAAACATTACTCCAATTTTCATTCTTAATTGGTTAAGGAAGATAATGGTTGTACCAGTTTTACCACTAATTGCGGTAATCTTTCTAAGGGCTTGGGACATTAATCTTGCCTGTAATCCCATATGACTATCACCCATCTCTCCTTCAATCTCAGCTCTAGGAGTCAGTGCAGCAACAGAATCCACTACAATTACACCAAATGCTGCAGATCTAACTAATGTTTCTAAAATTTCTAATGCCTGTTCACCAAAATCTGGCTGAGAAATATACAGATCATCAATATTAAGACCAATATTTTTTGCATATACAGGATCTAATGCATGCTCTGCATCAATGAAAGCAACCGCATCTCCTTTCTTTTGTGCCTCTGCAAGAATATGTATTGCTAGGGTAGTTTTACCAGAAGATTCAGGACCATATATCTCTATTATTCTCCCCTTAGGTACACCGCCAATACCAAGTGCAACATCCAATGACAGTGCACCTGTTGGAATTACATCTATATCTATCTTCTCCTGACTACCGAGTTTCATAATAGAGCCTTTCCCAAATTGCTTTTCTATCTGTTGTACAGCGATATCTATAGCTTTGTCTTTTCCTGTTAAATCAGCACTCTTTGGAGTACTTGTCGTAGCCTTTTTTGTTGTTCCTGCCATGTTAAAAAAATGAAAATTAAAATATATTAGAGGATAACTTAGGGGTGATAGAAAGTCAAAGAGTTGAAAAAATTCTTTAATGAATTTTTACTTTACAATATCAGAGAGATTATCTACAAAGGATTTTCTTAAAGTAACATCTTCCCTTATGTATCTAGCTATCTCTATCTGAACAGAAGGAATTCTTAATTTAGAAGCACAAAATTCTGTTAATGTTTCTCTACCATTCTCTGGCAATCTAAATACCTGAATATTTAAACCTCTTAACTTCCCATTATTAAGTAGTTTAGAAATTTTTTCTGCAAGCCTTATAGATTTATGAAATCTTGTTTTATAGTAAATAGCGACATCAACCATATGTTCATCATTTAGACCATGTATATCTATAAACTGTTTTATCTTATTATCATTAACTAATTGCTCTACTTCCTTTTTATATTCATTACCATTTTTATGATAGTTAGGATCGTAATCTACATCATCTGTGAGATATATACCAAAGCTTTGACTTTTCTTACAAATTTCTTTAACAATTTTATCCGTATATTCCTCATATTCTTTATATTTTCCTACTAAACTAGGTCTTTTATGCGCAAAAGCATGTGGTGCAGAAAAAAGTGTTGGATATTTTCCTTGGACAGTTTCAAAGTTTTTCATATTAATATAAATTATCATATGTAAAAATTTTTGTCATTTTTATTTAATATTTGATTGACAAAATTAGATTATAAATGGGAATATATAAATATATAATTTTTTATAAATAATTTATGTTCAAGAAAAAAATATTCCCCATACTACTAGCATTATTTGCTGTAGTATTACTTCCAACAGCTGCACTAGCGCAGACAACAGAAGATACCGTCTTATATGAGGACTGGGATTACTCTGAATATGATTGGAGCGATTATTATAATGATTATTACGATGATGATTCATATACATATGAGTTAAGTGATTTGTCAGATAGTGGTGCAATGATAGCAGCATTTTCTACTTTATTTGCTGTATGGGGATTAATATTTACCCCAATAGCGTTAGGTGTGTATATATATATGTCAATAGCATATATGACCATTGCTAAGAAGCTTAATACTCCTAATTCATGGTTCGCATGGGTTCCTATACTTAGATCTGTACTTGCATTTCAAATAGCTGGTATGAGTGGTTGGTTTGTTTTGTTATTGTTAATCCCAGTAGTTA
This sequence comes from Candidatus Dojkabacteria bacterium, assembly GCA_028694805.1. Taxonomy (GTDB): domain Bacteria; phylum Patescibacteriota; class Dojkabacteria; order SC72; family SC72; genus WOZL01. The sequence goes on along the minus strand of JAQVKD010000007.1, from coordinate 21,181 downwards.
ATGTAGTTGTTTCTATAATTGCATTGATGAAGACTTGTGAGAGAAGAGGTATGGATAAATTATTAGGTTTACTTGGCTTAATACCAGGAGCAAACTTAGTTTTATTAGGTATTCTTGCCTGGAAGAAGGATACAAAATAGTATATTAAGAGTTTGAATATATTAAGACAGGTCTATATGGCCTGTCTTTTTATTCCTCTTGAATTTTTTGTATAGATAATTCCTCCCCTGTTCTCACTTCATATGCAAGAGATAGAGCATCTCCGAGACTTCTTTTTCGCTCTCTAGATTTCTCTAACCTCTCCCTTTCTTCTGCTGAAATTCCATCTGCTTTAAGTTGAGATTCGTAGCGGATGTCTTCCTTCCTGACCTCCTTCCACATTATAATTAAATCACTTGGTGTCTCAGCAAGATCCGATTTCCTAATAAATCCACCCTTAGGGCCTTCTTCTGCATTATTATAAATAACAATACCCATAATCTGATCTGTATAATATAACCCTAAATTCTCAGCTATTTGTTCTTCTCTCTCTTTGTTTCTACGACGTCTTATACAAGGGTAGACAGCTCCTTCTATTGAATTTCGAAAATGAGAATATAACTTAGAGCTAATTACATACCCATCTAATTGATTATCTTCAGCGAAACCCTCACCAAAGATATCCTCTACCGCCTTCCCATTTAAACTCTCAACTCTCCCACCATGTCGTATTTTTTGACACTCTTCTATCCTCTCAAAAACAGTTTTCTCTCTTTCTCTCATAATAAAGCATATAGAATTAAAATATTCTAAATTCTATACAATTCTCCCATAGTTTACAACTATATGTCTGAGGTACTAAACATCTAATAACTTCTGTTCCTCTTCTTCATCTAAACTTCCCTCTAACTTAACCTTATCAACCTTTCTAGTTAATTGATTAAACCTAGTACTACTAACCTCCTTATACTGCTTATCCAAAGAATCTATCCTATCACCAATCTTATAAAAAGAATCTGAAAACTTCTCAAACTCTTGCTCAAAAGACTTAACATGAGAAACAATATTCTGAATATTCTTTTGTACTCTAAAATTCTCATATGACTGCTTAACCATACGAAGTATAGCTGTAAAACTAAAAGGTCCTGCAAAAACTACTTTCTTAACTAAGGCATCCTGCCAAATCTCTGGCATCTTGTCATAGATATACGAAAATATCATCTCGTTTGGTATAAAAAGAATTACAAAATCCACTGTATTATCATCAGGATTAATATAGTCTCTAGTAGTAACCTGCTTTATCTTCTCTTTAACATCTCTCTCAAATTCCTGTTTATACTTTTTCTTCATTTCCTTATCATCTGTCTCTGTCATTCTTTGTAAATTATTGTAAGGGAATTTAGAATCAACATTTATCTTAGTCTTATCTGGAAGTAACACAGTAAAATCTGGTCTAGTTTCAGAACCCTTCTGTTCTTTATTGAAATAGTAATCAACATTCTGAACAAAACCGGCCATTTTTAAAAGATCATCAGCAACCTGTTCTCCAAATTGACCTCTAAGTTGATTATTAGACAAAACCTTCTTTAGACCCTCGGTATTAACAGAAAGCTCCTTAGTTATCTTCCTACTCTCCTCTATCGCTGTTTTAAGTGTGGACATAGAATCTATCCTCTCTTTCTCAGAGGTTTTAACATAGCTCTCTAAATCCTTAACTATTCTAGTAATCTCAGACCTCTTATTCTCTAAATCAACCTTACTCTGCTTAGTTTCAGATTCTAATTTTTCTTTAGCTAAGGTCATAATGTTCTCATTAAGATCCTTTTGCATTATTGGAAGAAGTTGTCTTAAATTGTTTTCCAAATTTCTTGTGATCTCTTCACTCTCTCGCTTTTTATTACCCTTAACTAAAAAGGTAATACCTACACCTAAAAATATTCCGGCCACTAGTGCAATTATTATTTCAAACATTGGCATATCACTTAAGTTATTGTATTGTATTATATATAACTTCATGAAGAAGTTCTAATGCCTATTGAGAAAAAAACTAAGAAATATATAATTAATCTATTATTAACAACTGTATTTGGTGGTGTAATAGGGTTAATAAACTACCTATTTAATATATTCTTAGCAAGGTTTTCTACAGAAGATATTTTTGCCATATATTCAACAGCAATTGGAGTTATATATTTACTTCAAATACCAGCGACATCCATACAAAACATATTAACTAAATATGTTGGAGAGACATCAAAAGGGGATCTCTCAAAATTAAAGGTAAATTCTATTATAAACTTTGGAATTATTGGATTAATTTTAGCCTTTATATTCTATTCCTGTTCATCACTATTCACAGAAAATATGGAGTCCTTTCTACAACTTATTCTGCCACTATCTGTTACTCTCTCACTAGCATTTCTAAGTCCAATATCTAAAGGTATTTTACTTGGAAAAGAAAAGATAATAATAGTTAATCTTATATTACTTGGAGAGACTATATTAAAATTTGGAATTGGGTATTTTGCTATAAAAATGGGGGGAAAACTAGAGCTCTTAATTCTTGCTAATGCTGTACCAGCATTTTTAAGTCTTTTAGTTACAATTCCATTTATAAAATCCCCAAAGTCATATAAAAATAAGATCAAAATTAATTATAGAGAATTAATATTAATGATTGTTTCCCTACTCTTACTATCAACTCCATATACATTAGATCTGATTCTAGTTCCAACAATATATAAAGCAGAGTATGGAGCCCTTTCATTAATAGGGAAACTTGTATATTTTGCTGCAATTACCGTAGCTTATGTTATGTTTGCTAGATTATCAAACGAAAAGAATAAAAAAGAAGATTTGAAAGTGTTATGTATAACTTCTCTATTAACTGCGTTCATAGGTATCGTACTTAGCGCTTTGCTCTTCTTCTTTAAGGACTTAGTCATTAATCTAGCGTTTGGTGGAAAATATTCATCAGTATCTATATATTTTATAATTTTTGGTCTAATCATGACTTCCTATGCTGTTGTATACATGTTTGCTAATTTCTTTTTTAACAAGAATTCATATTGGTATGTAGCTATACTTGCTATAACTACAATTTTACAAATTGTTTTACTGAAATTTTTCGTTACAGATTTCTTTTCAATAGTTAGAGATCAAATAATTGTATATATTGCACTTTTAGTTATGACTGTCCTCTATTTTCTATTTAATTTTGTATTTAAAAAGGATGAACAAAAAAGTAAAAAAGGTAGTTAAAGATTTTAAGGATTTTGCATTTACAGATGCTTTGTTAGCAACTGCAGTTGGTATTATGCTAGGTTCTGCTTTGAAAGATTTAGTTAGTTCTTTAATTGATAATATTTTAATGCCCCCTATTGCATATATTACATCTGGTATTGATTTTTCACAGTTGTTTATCACTATTGGTTTAGAGAAATTTGATACTTTAGAGCAGGCTCAAGAGGCTGGTGCATTGGTTATTACATATGGTCAGTTTATTAACTCTATATTATCTTTTCTAATATTAGCTGTTGTCTTATTTCTACTTATTAGAATCGCACAGAATAGTTTTAAGAAAAAAGAGGTTAAGAAAAAGAAAACTACTAAGAAATGTCCATATTGTTTTAGTGAGATAGATAAGAGAGCTACCAGGTGTCCAGAGTGTACGAGTGAGTTATAAATTACTGTTCTCTGACTCTTTTCATAACTGAATACCAAACATTTCCATGTTGTTTTAGTTGGCGTTCTCTTTTATAAACCATTGATTTTTTAACATACCCCTCTATATACACTACTTTCCATCTTTTTCCCCTTGTATATCCAGTATTAAGAGGAGAATTATGTTCACCTAATCTGCGAAACAAATTAGAAGTCACACCAATATAGTAATTTCTGTGATTGGAGTGTTTTTCAGATTTTAATATGTATAAAAAGTACATACTAAAACAGTACACAGGAATTCTTTAAATTCTATGAACACAATTACTATAAGTTGGTGGCATGGACGATACCGGGATCGAACCAGTGACCTCTTCAATGTGAATGAAGTGCTCTAACCAGCTGAGCTAATCGTCCTACTCTTCTTTCTTTTCTTCTTGAGCCTCAACAGGCTTTTGATCTCCATTCTGAAATTTGAACGCTCTCCATAGTAGCCAACCTATGAAAACAAAAACTGCTAGTATTAAACCGGCCCACACACTCCTAGCTGCAAAACCACCAGCAATACCTAAAATAATACATCCACCAGCTATTAAGAGAACTTTTAATAAATCCATAATAGATAATACTATTACTTCCTTAACTGTACAAGATACTGTTTAAATCTCTGTATGAAATGATTTATAGCTATAACTCCCATAACTATAGATAACTCTACGTGCCAATACATAAAATCAAAATTAATATTATAAAGATTCTTAAATTGATATCTTAAAATCATAAATAAACCGAAACCAAATGCTGGAATTAGAAGTGTTAAAAGAAGTACTGTATTCCAAAATGCATTAAATTTAAGTCTATTTTTAACTAAGAAATATGAAGTCCAATATATTAATATTGATAGAATTAATGGAAGAAGTAAATTATATGGATTTGATATTTCTACCGTATCAGTATTTTCATCTTCCTCTGTTGTTACAACATCTATAGTATCTACACTCTCTGTATTACTATTATCTGTAATAGCAGGGGTTTCTATCTTATCTACAAGAGTACCGATATAGTAGACCTCCAGAAGGGAATATGAACTAGACTTATGATCTCTTCCTTCTCCATCCTTTGTCTGAAATGCTTCTGTCATATCTGTACCACACCAATCAGTTATGTCCATATACCTCATATGTAATGAAAGATAATCTGTCAAATCATATACACCATCTTCAAATATCATCCAGCAATCATTACTACTGCTATGCTCTGCAACATCATCGATAGTATACTGATCTGAAGCAAGCACTTGGGTTGGAAGAAGTAATAGGAAAAGAATTTTGAGAATGTTCATATATGTGAGCTATTAATTTAGAATTATTTTCTTAGATAAAATGTATCCATCTTTCTTAATTTTAATATCAGAGAGAAGGATATCCTTACCCATTTTAAGATCATATGTACCCTTTTTACAAACAAATCTATATCTACCTTTCTTATCAGTTATACGTTTTGCTGTTACCTCATTAAATTCTTTATCAACAAGGTATAACTCTACTCCAACAACTGGTTTTCTATTTTCATCAAAAACTTTACCATATACTGTTGTATTACCAAATATTGATTTAGTTAAGAAGTATAGAGCAGGGATATATAGCAATATAACATACCAATTAAATGTATCTTGGTGTTGATAGTAGGTATATATGATCAGAAGAATACCAAATACAAAAAGTAAGATATTACCAACTGTTAATACTCCGGAAAGTAAACTCTTCAAGCTCGTAAAGAATTTGTTTTGAGTAGATAGCTCAAGTTTATCCAAAGGTATACTAACAATTAAATCACTCTCTTCTTTATTGTTTAGTATCTCTCCTTTATATATATTCTTTAGTGGATAGTCTTCAGTTCCCTTTATTAAACTCGATGGGAAATTATACCCCCCTTTCTTCACTTTAATTGTATATTTACCCTCTTTCAAATTAGCTAAAAACATCCCGTCTGCATTTGTAACTGTAGTATCAATTAATCTTTTTCCTGAATATATTCTAACTACTGCATTACTAATAGGCTCTTTTGTTACAGAGTCATATACATATCCAAATGGCTTCTTTTTCCCTTTAAAGCCAATTGCATTAAACAAACTATTAAAGAAATGGAATATTAAATAGAAAGATTGCATAAAGCCTGTTGTAGCAATACCTACAGTAATTGTTACTGTGGTAGTTGTAGCAACTGCAGTTGTAAGTTCTTCTTCACTCAATTGGGCTATTGCTGTTTTATCAAATATTTCTGTAGTTCCAAGTACAATATTTTGAGCTACATTATTAATAACTGTAGTAACTCTATTAACAACAGTATTGTCTTCAATATTTTCATCTACTTGATCTTCTGTATTGTCATACTCTTCATCATCTATTGGTGTTACATCTTCAGCTACAGTCTCACCCATTCCACCGGTACCTGTTAAACCATCTGCAATCCAGTAATACACACCATTTATTTTTGCCTCAGAGATTGTAACTATATTACCCTCTATTTCAATCTCTTGTGGAAAGTCTTTAGTTAATAGCTGCTCCCCTGCACAACCTGATTTAACTTCATCCAATGATGTTGCTTCTGGACATAGTCTAAATGCATTTGTATCATTTCTAACTACATACATAGTAAATGGATCTGTAACACCATGTTTATTTTCAACTTTTATAACTGTTTTACTATTATCAGTATCAGCATCAGCTACAACATCTTCCCAGTCTCTATTTTCTTCAAAAGAAACTTTTAGATCAGCGACTAAATACTGATCTTTTTCGATTCTTACATCTTGAATACCAAGCTGAGGATCAGATGATAGATCTACGTCCACATCATCCTTTAAATTAATGGAGATCGTTGTTGGAGCATTTAGTATAACGGAACCCGTACCAATATATTCAGCATCGCTAAATGAAGTTTCAATATTCTCAGAGTTTCTTGCCTTAGCCTGAAATCCTAACTGTCTTACATCCTCAATTCCAGAAATATATTTACCAGAAGCTCCACCCCATTGCGTATATGTTTGCCATACAGGATTATCCTGTAAATTTCCATTAGCACTTACATATTGTCCACTAATTTCATCTCTAATTGCAAACTGAGTTGTACTTGGATTGCCATTAGCATTTAAATATACTCTAGCTGTATTAGATGAAAGCTTCGTAACAGAAGATATTACTGGAATACTAGCTAGTGTATATATAGAAGATGTAGAGACATACGATGTGGCAATACCATCAGCATTTCTTGCTTTCACTCTAAATGTATACTGAGTATTTGGAGACAGACTAGATACTGTTTGTGTTAAATTCTTACTCCAACTCCCAATTCTTTCAACTAAAAGCCCAGAATCACCATTAGGAATATTACTTACTCCAGATGCAGTTATTTGTACAGACGAATTAGTGATATTGGATACTGATACAGTAGGAGATTGAATCAAAGTAGTTAAGTCTACTGCTGATGACCATTCAGTAGCATAATCCTCTTCATTGTAGGCTTTAACCTTAAAAGAGTATGTCGTATTTGCTTGTAAACCAGTTACAGAGAATTCTAGTTCTGTCGTATCCAATATTGTCTCTTCTGTTGTTAATATCCCATTAGAAGCTAAATATTTATTACCATTTTCTTCCAAAATACTAATTCTAGTACCCCCTGGATTATTTCCTAAACTAATTAAAATTTCTCCAGAAGTTGTTGATGTAGCACTTGTATCTGATACTGTAGGAATCTCTGCTAAAGTATATCCAGATTCACTTTCTACATATGAAGTTTCTATACCTTCACCGTTTCTAGCCTTTACATTAAAAGAATATGACGTATTTGGGTCAAGACCTGTTACTGTTTGTGTTAATTCCTTAGACCACGTACCAATATCTTCTACATATACACCGGAAGTCCCTTGTTCAATATTGCTAACACCAGATATTGTTAGAGTCATACTATTCTTTGTTTGATCAGTAATTTCTGTTGTAGGTTGTTCAATATGTGTTATTAAGTTTAATGTTGAAGACCATTCAGTAGCAACGTCATCCTCGTTATATGCTCTTACCTTAAATGTATATATTGTATTTGGAGAAAGTCCAGTAATATCAATACTATCTCCGGATAAAATAAAGACATCTTCTGTTTCAACTAATTCTCCAGATTCTGAAACATATCGCCCTCCATCTTCTAATATGGAAACTCTTGTTCCAATTGGATTATCTTGTAAATCTATTACTAATCTTCCAGAGGTTGTTGATAGTCCAGTAGCAGAGATAATATTGGGAACTTGAGCATATGTTCTTACAGTTGAACTTGAAGACCATACTGTAGAATCTCCATCAGAATTTAAAGCTCTAACTTTAAACGAGTATTCTATATTGGGCGACAGACCAGATACAGTTATTGAGTTTCCGGTTGATGAGAATGTTTGTTCTCCATCCAAAAGTATTCCTAAAGTATCATCATAGTACTTAGATGTCGTTTCTTCAAAAATCTGAAGATCTGTTCCAACTGGATTATTGCCTAAATCAATCGTTAAAGAGACTTCATAGTAATTTACTGCAGATGCTATGGATATAGATACTGATTGTGCGTATGTTGTTGCAGATATAAGAGAAGTCATATCACTTTCTCCATGAGTATTGTATATTGAGAATTTCCTACCATATTCAGTATTTGGATCTAATCCGGTTTCTTCACATTCGGTAATATCATCACCAGAACACGTCTTCACTTCCTTATCTGTAGAATCATATATCCTTATACCCGTATATCCAGTTTCAGTACTAGAAATTTTCCATACAATACTAGAGTCTGTTTTACTTTCAGGTGTTAAAGCTGTTGGAGTAAGTAATCTGGTGTATGCAGATTCTGGCGAAGAGAAGTCCGTCTCAACATCTATTTGATTTTTTGCTTTCACTCTAAATGTATATTCTGTATTACTATCAAGACCTGTTACTGTAATACCCGAAGCTTCTCCTAACTGAGAATATGTTAACCATTGAGGATCAATTACCAATTGACCAGTAGATTCTATATATTTAGCAGTATTAACCTCTTCTACTAAGTAAAGGGTTGTCGAAGGATTCCCAGCATTGTTAACTATTACCTTTAAGCTATTAGTTGTAGCATTAGATACTGAAGAAATACTCGCTTGTGAAGAATCTGTATATACAATCACACTATTGGATGAATATTCTGTTTCAACAGCATCATAGTTTCTTGCTTTTACTTTAAATTCATATTCTGTATCAGAGCTTAAACCAGTAACTGTATCCGTATCTCCAGAGACCCATTCGTTTATTCCATTATCACAAGAGGATCCTGTTATACAGTCGAAGTATAGACCAGAAGAACCTTGTGTTAAGTTATTAACTCCAGTTCCATTTAAAACTATTGTCGTATTTGTTATATCTCCTTCTGAGATAGTAGGAACTGCCGCCTTGGTCCATATTTCTTGAGCAAAGATTGGATAGTCGTTTTCAATACCATCTCCATTTCTATTTTTAACTGTAAATTTATACGTCGAGTTATTATCCAATCCTGTAGCTTCATCAGTATTTGTTTGTAACCATTCATTAATACCTGTATCACAAGATTCGCTAGTACAATCAAAATAGTAACCCGAGAGTCCTAATGTATCATTTACAAATGTAGATGCGGTCAGACTAACAGTGTCTACTGTTGATTGTATGTCAGTTATATCTATACTGGATGCTTTTGTATAGGCACTTGTTGTATCAGAGAATTCACTTTCTCCCATCGAGTTATATGCCGTGAATTTTCTAGTATATTCAGTATTTTCAGATAATGAGGACTCCAAACAGCTAGAGATATTTGGTAATGCACATGTAACTTTTAATGTGCCAGATATATCATAGACCTTAAAACCATCTTCATCTGTGGAATTATCTGTAAAGTTCCATATGATATCTGAGATTGATTCTGCCGTTGCTGTTTGTACGGTTGGAGCAAGTGGTGCTGGACTATCTTCCGCCCCAAGTACAGTTGTTTGAGAGTCTTTTCTTTGAGCAAAAACAACAGTTAGGTATGGAGGAAGGTTACTAACACTACCATCAGTGCTCCAAGATATTGTATGGTTGTGTCCTGCCATAGCGTTAAAGTTTCCACTATCATACCATGTACAATCTTTTGTAGCGGAAGTCGTTCCTGTAACTTTTGATCCGGAGTGTGAATGAGTATTAGATCCTCCTGTTGCTCCATATGTTGTTGCTCCTATTGGAAATTTAGCATCTAATGCAGTAAATCTCTCCCATCCTAGTGGTATTGTCGATGTATTTAGTATATATATTGGTCGCTCTGTTGTTAATGTGTCCGCACTACTCATTTTCATATATACCATTGCTAAATATTCTGGAGTATTATTGTCTATCTCAGTGGTCGTTGCCGTTCCAGCGGTATGATTATGGTTTGCAACTACAGCAGTATGGCAACTTGCTGTACAGTTTTGGCATATTTTTGATCCACCAGCATTACTAAGACCAAAAGACACTGTATGTGTGTGATATGTAGAACCCCCTGTAGTACCTATAGATGATGTAGCACCAAGTGGGAATCTATCATCAAGAGCACTATACTGTGTCCATCCAGTAACTGTTGAAGTATTAAAAAGTGCTATATTATTACTTAGATTTTCTAGTTTAGTATTACTACAGTACAATACATTGGTGTATTGAGGCATATTGTTAACACTTGATGTAAGATTTACACTAGGGTTATGATCATGGGTTGTATATGAGACGCTATTTCCATAGCTTAATGGATACACTGCTACACTAGCACTTTTGCTATTGGCACTAGCCGTTGCTGTATGGCTATGAGTTGTGGAACCTCCTGTAGTACCATATGTATCTGATCCCATTGGAAATCTACCATCTAATGCACTAAATTGTGTCCATCCAGATCCACAACTTGATTGATCTGATATTGATATGAAGCTTCCTGACCAACTTTGTTCTCCATTTGCTACCACAGAGTTATCATAATACATGTATATTGTCTTACCACCTGCTGGCAAACTTGGTATTCTTACCCATACTTGTGTTGTAGTACCACCACATCCACCTTCTATCCAGTAATCTAGTACGGTTGAATCATCACTATCTACAAATCTTAGATCATTACAACTTGATTGTAATTTACCTTCTGTGATTAAAGTTTCCGTATCTACAGTAACCAAAACATCCTCATCAGTAAGAGTTGATCCAGTATCATTGCTAACTGATACTGTTTTTCTATGTAACCAATCGGTATCATACCAAGCTGCTGCTGTAGTCATATTTTTATTTATAAGGAGGAGTATTATTACAGGTAAACCAATTAGTATTATAAGAATACTAACAAGAAGTATGAGTAATCTATTTTCAGAGTATATTTTGGACAGTTTCATTTGTATTTTAATTATATACTACTCTATGTGTGAGGAAAATATCGTATAGCAAATTTATATTGGAATAGATACAAATACTATAAGTCTGGTATAATTATGTAATATAAAATTAGTAATTATAATTTCAAATGTCTAAGAACCGTTTTACACCAGGAGAATTAATACTTTCTTCCAAACCTATCAAAGAGAGAACAGAAAATGATAAACGGAGTAATAGAGAAATAGTAAAAGGACTATTAGAAAAATATCCATATGGCTTAAGAAAAATTCAATTAGAAAATAGTACTTTAGCTATTTTTGATTGTAAGTTACTTTATGATCATTATGAAAAAGTAAAAGGTGCTTATGCACTCTATCAAGAACAAATAGATAGTTTTAAAGATACTACTTATGAAGAAATGTTTATGAAAAATAACGGAAGAACCTGTTTTGTATTCTCGGAAGATGGGTTAACAACAATTAAGAGACAAGATATAAATGACAAATTCTATTTGAACCTTAACGATGACGAAATTAAAGATATTATGGTACAAATACAAGATGAAATTAATAGTAGAGGAAGTTATTTTGCTCCTACAGATGTAGAGATAGGAGGGTATGTAACAAGGACATATAATAAAGGAGTGTTCGATAATGATTTAAATCCTGGTTTTGTAAATACTACTTTGGGGAATATGCTTAGAGCTATTAATATTCTTACAAAAGAAGAAAGTGAAGAGACGAAACCTGTAAGGATCATTAACGATATTGTAAAAGATGTTCCAGAAGAAGAAATTAGGATAATGTTAGAGAAAATCTAAAGGTTTATTAAATTAATTGTTCTTTATAAAATTTCTAATATTTTTAAGGTATCTTCAAAACCTTTATAATTACTTACCATTTCATCATTCTTATTTATCCACTTATAATCCTGGAGTTCATTCGTATCAATTTTTAGATTTGAGATGTCTTTTACTTCTACTAAATATGCAAAAATTACCCATCTTTTATCTTTATTGTAATGAATAAATGGTTCCCCTGTTTTAGTAATTTCTCCATCAAGATTTGTTTCTTCTTTGACTTCTCTAATAGCAGTTTCTTCAACAGATTCTTTTTCTTTTACATGTCCAGTTACACAGTTCCAATATCCTGGATTAGATCTATTATCAGCTCTCTGTAGTATTAGATATTTATCTTTATATTGTATAAGAGCATACATTGTGATTAAAGTTTGCATATCAGAAAAATATTAATTTATATTTTAGGCTTGATGAATAATACCTAGGTCTCCCATCTTATCAATAACCTTAGTATACACAGGAATCATCATTGGCTCATTAGTAATTTTAACAACATCCCCTATAGGAACCCATTTTACACCATTGGTTTCTGTTTCATTAACTATAAGAGAATCCATTTCATTAGCTTCTAAGACATATATTGTATTGAGGTGATCATGTGCAGAGATATCAACCCCCTTTTTTACATGTGCTTGAACAGGTAATATGTCTATTGAAAATATTTCTTCAGTTACAGGTATAACATCTTCAAGACCAGATTCTTCTTTAGCTTCTTTAATAGCAACATATAATAAATTCATATCTCCATCTGCATGTCCACCAACCCATGTCCAAGAATCATATATTTTATGGTATATCATAAGTATTTTAGTTCTTTCTTTATTTAAAACAACACCTGTAGAACTAAAATGCCCCAATTCATTTTCTCTTAGAAAACAATTTGAATATTTAGATAAGAAATCTAAGAAGATTTTTTTAGTTTCTATCTCTTCATTATCATATGGTTTATATTTTTCTAATTGTGATACTAAATCTTCTCTGGTTATTAGTTCTGGCATTATTGTATTTTATTAATTTATATCTTTAAAATCTCCTCTACTCCAAAACCATAAAGGAGAATGTACATCTATTGGATCTACACCTGTACCATCTAATAACTCTCTCCATATCCTAGACACTTCATCTCTTGATATTTTATCAATTACATCTTTGTCTATAACTCCCAACCTTACAGAAGCTTGTAATACATGTGTATCTGGTGCTATCTCTATATAGTTTCTATTTTTTAATTTTACATCACAATACTCTGTAAGAATATATGACCAATAATTGAATATTTTAGGACCAGAAAGATATGGAAAACCTTTTTTATATTCTTTTTGAATAATATCTCTTAATTGTAAGTAGTCACCGTCTGCTTCTTTTATTAATGTAGAGATATTATCCCAATTTTCAAAAATAGTTTCTGATATTCTTTTCCATGTATTAATATGTTTGTTAGGTTGTAATGCAAGCTTGTATTTTAACAATTTCTCTCTTAACTCTTCTTCACTAGAATTAGATACCCACTTAATATTAAAGACTTCTTTTGTATTTCTATCTTCCCAGGTTTGTTTTGCTGATTCCCAAAGTTTATAGCTATTTCTTTGGTAATTAAGAGCCATAGGGAGTGTATAGTAAAGGAATTTATCTTCTTGAGTGTTTAATTGGGGATGTGTATCTTCTGGCATAATAGTATCACCTAGTTGTCCAGAGGAGTATAGATCTAGAAGTTTACGAACCTTATTTAGGATAAGTTCTTTATTCATGATAGATTATATCAAGAATATTATTTGCAGATTGGAAGACTTTCTCCTTTTCTAGTTTTCTTAATTTATAATCAACATCTAAATCTCTCTCCATCTTCAAAAATTGTTTATTCTTTCTTATCATTTCCTCATTTCCAATAAGTCTAACTTCTTCTGAACTTTCAATAATATTTTCTATATCCCCATAACTTTTTACAAGTCTAGAAGCTCGGAGCTTTCCAATACCTTGAACACCTTTAATATTGTCTGAAGGATCTCCTTTTAAAGATAAATAATCTAAATAGTTTGCTGGTTGAAATTCCCATTGTTCAATAAATTTTTCTTTTGTGTATACAACTTGATTATAACTATATCTGCTCTCAGTCTTTACTTTTTCATCTCTTAATACATAAATATTGTCCTCAATAATTTGAAAAAAGTCTTTGTCTTGAGTCGATATAAAAGATTCATTATTTACAGATTCTTTATTTGCGACACTTACTATTACGTCATCCCCCTCATGATTATCATCTTCCACATATGTAATCCCAATATATTCTAGGGCTTTCTTTATAATTGGTAATTGTTCAAACATACTCATATCTGTGTAATCTCTATTTTGTTTATAGTCCTTATTTTTATTTAATTTACTTTGTATTCCTGTCTCAGTATCAAAAACAACTAAAACATTATCTGGTTGTATATATGAAACATTTTTTCTGAGATAAGATAAAAATCCATAGAAGGCATTTATCTGTTGACCATTAGGCAATTTAGCAGCAGACGGGACACCGTAATAAGCACGGTATAGATAGTTATGACCATCAATTATTAGAAGTTTATTCATATATGTATTTCTTAATTTCCTCTAAGTCCATACTAGAAAATTGCTGAACACCCAATTTAACTGATTCCTCTATCAAATACTTTTGTAATATTCTAGATACAATAAATGATCGATTATTCTCTTCAGTATTTTTTCTGTTTTTAAAGAATTGTGTTCTATGTCTACCTTCATCTTCCTGTACAAGTAAGATTACAGTACCATAATTGATTGAATATCTAGGATCTAAAAATGCTCCCTCAGTAACAGATCCACTTTTAAGACTATCTAAACTTTGTTTAACAGTATTTTCCATTGCTTTTCTCACAGATATAAGACCTTTTATAATATTCTCTTCAGTAGGGTCTCCAAAGTATTTATATGCTTCTGTAGTACCGTAGAAAAGGAATGGATAATCTGATATCTTTTTCCCTTTTTGTAAAATTCCTCTAAGAGTATCTAACTCTATTAATGGAAGATTTAAGATATTACTTAATTCTTTAGTAATATATGTTTTACCAACTCCAGGGACACCATAAAATAAGATGTTATTATTCATAAATAATTATACCAAGGAATATAAAATGGTGGGGATATTGAATGGGATAGAACTTAGAGCCAGACTTATTTTATTTTTACCCTTCTAATTTAATCCTAACCTCTTCTAAAATATCTGGTCTCCATTTTTTACAATCATGAATCGCACTATCTTTCCCATATTTCTTCGCAAGATCTAAAGCTATTTTAATATCTTCATTATCGATATTAGGAAAAGATCTCTTTCTATCTTCATATTTTATTAATTGAAATTTCCCCTCCTTTTCCATATTTAATAGATAATCTGCGATATCATTTATAACTAATTCTTCCATTACCTTTTCTTCTTTATTTGATAAATATTCATATTTCCATGTTCTATCATTTTGGAAAAAATCTTTATCATCAAGGATATAAATGTGTGAAGATTTGTTTTTAAATAAACGATCAAAGATGCCTTCAATTTTTTCACAGAAATAAGGGATATTATCTTCATTCATTCCCCATTTGGCATTCAAAGAATTTCTCTCCCTAGATGAAAATATTAGAGCAAATACCAATTCAGATGTTGTATGTACATACCCAGATCTATTAGGAATAATTGTTTTTAGGTTTGGGATATGACTGCCGTGATATAATTTGTGCATAATGATATTTTATCATAAAAGAATAGTTCTGATTTATATTATTTGATAAAATTAATTATGGAAATTGAATACCTTTATCATGCCTCTAGCAATAAAAATATAGATGTACTTAAACCAAGACAAGAATCTGTAAGAGATCCTAAAGAAGGACCTGTCGTATTTGCGTCACAAGATAAACCATATACTTCTTGTTTTTTAACACCCACAGATAGTAGCTGGGTAAAGATATCTAAATATACAAATATTTCTCATCTGCCCATTTACCTTATGGTCATATCAGACGAGAAGAGGTTTAAAGAATTAGATAAAGGGGGAGCTATATATTATCTTTCTCCAAATGGTTTTTATCTAGATAAGTCTAAGAGTTTAATAGAATGGACTAGTAAGAAAGATGTAACCCCTATTAAAAAAGATGTTTTTGATAATAGTTTAGATGCAATGATTGATAGTGGTGTAGTTGTATATTTTTGTAATAAATCTATATTCTCAGAAATACAAAGTGATCCACAGAATGTAATTAAGACTATGAATATTCTTAAAGAATTAGAATCTGAGAATGAGAAAAGGGGATCAGAAAATCCTATACATAAATATTATTAAGAAAAAGAAGATGTATTTAATAGCTTGGAACTTAAGAATACGATAGTCCTCTACTCTTTTCTAATGTAAAATCACACTATGTTACTAAATGAACTAGGAATAGTTAATCAAATGTTAAAAGAAAAGACCTCAGGCTTTAAATACATATACGAATTGATCAAACTGTTAAACCCATATTCATGGAAAATATTTCATATGAGAAATATAGATCAAGAAGAATGGAAAAGGATTAAAACCGATATAGATTCTACTATGTCTAGAAAAGAGAAAGATTTAGAAGAATATATAAATATAGATAAGATACAGAAATTAAATACACAAAAACTGAAGATGATTCTAAAGAGGAAAGGTTGTATTACAATATCAAGATTCGGAATGATTGCTAGTCATTGTGCATGGTTAATTGTTCAGCATTCAGATAATGATAGAGTATTTCAAAAAGAATACTTAGAAATGATGGAAGAGAATAAGGAAGATATATTTGAAGAAAATATAAAAAGTTTAAAGAGAAGATTGAGAATATAATGGTGGGATGTATTGAATGGTATGGAACTTAAAAGGAGATTATGTTAATTGTTCCAATTCCCTAAAATCTCATCTGCAAGTACTATTAAAAAATCTCTAGATACATACTTCTCTTTATGCTTATCATAATGATGGGCAAATACTTCGTCTTCAAAAGTCTTCTCATTAAACTCAACCCTTTCTTTATATCTTGGCCAAACATGTAAGTGTAATCTTTCTGGGTTATCTTTGTTCTTTTCTTTATATTGATTATTCATTAAACAAGTCCAGTTGAAATTTGTAGTATCAAAAGCCTTTTTTAAGGCTGTCTCATAGCTTTTGATCAAAGAAAAAAGTTCTAAAACTTCCTCGTTACTTAATTCTGAAAGATGTTTTTTAGATAAATCTTTATACTCAATACTTGCTCTGCCCAAATAATATTGATTCTTCCAAAGAGTAATATACCAGTGTTCAGTTTCTTTGATAATCACTTGATCCGGATATTGTGTAGGAGATTTATATTGCATAAGTACATTGTATCAGAAAATGGTGTGCGGTGTTATCTAACCTAGAACTTAATTCTCCAAACTATAAATTAGCGGAATGGGCGATATAGGACTTGAACCTATGACCTATTCGGTGTAAACGAATTGCTCTAGCCAGCTGAGCTAATCGCCCGTAAATGAGGTTTATTTTATCACAATATAAGTGCCGAAGACAGGACTTGAACCTGCACAGGATTTAACTCCCACTACCACCTCAAGGTAGCGTGTCTGCCAATTCCACCACTTCGGCTTACAAGTAGGCTATTTTATCATAATTTAACATAAGAAAAAACATACTAGAGGAGTAGGAAGAATATATAAATGACGGTTAAAAACCAGACAACATATTCTTCCCGCAATCTACGGAGCAAGGGGATAACCATACCATACCTATAAAAGGGGCTATCTCCCCTGCTCCTACAAAAACGTTGGAAGTACCCTATAATACCATCATATAAACAAAGTAACAATGGAAAATTTTACAAACTCAACCTAGGATCCCTATCCAACTTCTCTAACTCATTACCTATAATTGCATCATCCATATGAAAATACCCTACCAAACCAATCATACTCCCATTATCCCCTCTAAAATCTTTCTTAGGATATAGATACTCTAAAGAATAACTTCTGACTAAAGAACCTACTCTTCTAAGTATCTCCTCACTATTAAACACACCACCACCTACTAATACATACTTAACATTAGGATACTGCTCTATAGCCTTTGACAACTTAATAGCTATAGACTCATACACAGCGTCTACAAAACCTCTACAAAAATCATATACCCATTCCTTCTCTGGAATATTCTGCCCTCTTAACTCTTTTGATTTATATAACGCTGCAGTCTTAATACCAGAAAAACTAAAATTAAGATCACCAGAATTCTTCATAGGTATAGGGAACTGTATAACTCCGGATTTCCCCCTCTTAGCAAACTCTGTGACTACAGGACCACCAGGATAACCGAAATTAAGCATCCTACCCACCTTATCAAAAGCCTCTCCAGCTGCATCATCCAATGTCTGACCAATCTTTTCATACTTACCAATACCGTCAGAATATATTAACTCTGTATGCTTCCCAGACATTAATAATCCTAATATTGGAAAGATTTTATCTATATTACCTTCCATTAATCCAGAACCTTTGGAATTAAGAAGAAGTGATGAGAGTAGATGACCCTCCATATGATTAACAGGTATAACAGGTATATTGTATTTTTTTAATAACTCTTTAGCAAAATTAATACCTACTTCTAAATCTATCGCTAAACCAGGACCATATGTAACTGCTATGTAATCTATATCCCCTATCTCTACCTTAGCTTTTCTTAAAGCTTCATCAAAAACCTTAGGGATATTCTTCTCATGCTCTCTTCTAGCAATATCAGGTACTACACCACCATACTCTGCATGTATTTCAAGTTGAGATGATATAGCACTAGATAGTACTTTTCTACCATCAAGTACTGCTACTGAGGTATCATCACAGCTTGTATCTATTCCTAGTATTAACTTATCCTTCATATATTGTTATCTCTCTCTTGTCTAAAGAGATGTAAGTAAATTTAATATTGTATATAGGTATATCCATATTATCACAAAGAGATTTAATCTCCTGATAGAACTTATCAGCCCACTCTATTACCACGATATTCTTAGATTCTAGATTCTCAATTAAACCGCTCTTCTCTAATTCATCATCCATCAATCTCCATGTATCCATATGTGCTAATGTCTTATTATCTCCATATGGATATTCATTTATTATCGTATATGTAGGTGAATTAATTATCTCTTTTACTCCCAACTGCTTTCCTATACCTTTAGTAAATTGAGTCTTCCCCGCACCTAGTTCACCACTTAATGCAACCACTATTGGCTTATCTGAATCCATGTATTCTTTACTAAATTCATATCCTAGATCTGTAGTTTGTTCTGGAGTATCTGTTATCTTGGTTAAGAGTTTTTTGTTTTTAATAATAGCTTCTTCAAATTTTAGTTTACCCTCTCTTAGTACAGATAGGGTATTGAGTGTTGTATCTAGTACTGTAGATGGAGGATTTTTTGGTAACTCTCCTACATCTATTATTAAATCTATTAGCTTTTTACTTTTCTCTGGTAGTTGTTCTAGTAGTTTATCTATATCATATGGTGCTGATCTGTATGACATATTAGCTGATGTTGCTGTTATTGGTTTTCCATATTCTTTTAGTATCTCAAGCATTAGTGGGTAGTCTGGGATTCTTACTCCTACTGTTCCCTGTTGTGAGACTACTGGAGGTTGTAGTATGCCTTTACTAATAGATACAACTGTTATTGGTCCTGGTAGGTAGTTTTTATATATGTTTTCTCCCATATCATTTATTTCTACATATTTACTTGCCATTTCTTGATCTGATACTGCTATTGATATTGGTTTAGATCCTCTAAATTTTTTGTATGTGAGTAATTTCTTCAGTGCTTTGGTATTAGTAGCGTCTACTCCTATACCGTAGCATGTTTCAGTTGGGTATATGATAATACCTCCGTTGTTTAATATTTTGATTGTTTTTTTAACAATATCTTTTGTATTGTTATTTACTATTATTCTTTCCACAGGGTAATTATACTAAATTTTGCCTATTTCTTCACACTTTTAGAGTATTCTACTCTATCTTTACCAGCCTGTTTTGCTTTATATGCCATATCATCTGCTATCTTTGCTGCCTTATTCCATTCTTCTTGGAGTTTTTCTTCATTATTTTTGTATTTAGAAAAATCTTTTATCTTTACTACATGTACTCCTATAGAGGCTGTCGTAAGTGTTTTTTTAGATTTAGATATTTGAGAGTGTAATCTTTTAGCTAGTCCGTATGCAGTACTGTATTTACCGGTCATTTCTTCAACAATGATTATAAACTCATCACCACCATATCTTACTGCTATATCCCTATGCCTAATAGTGTCTTTAATGATAGCACCTATCTCTCTAATAGCTTGATCTCCTGCTATATGTCCTTTACTATCATTTACTCCTTTTAGGTTATCTACATCTACCATCACTATACCCAACTTTCTTCCTGGATCTTTTCCTTCTAAGAGTCTTTTTACATATTTCCAGTATCCGTGTCTATTTAGTAGTCCTGTTAGTTTGTCTTGTTCTGCTTGTTGAGCAAAGTCTTCTACTCTTTTTTCAAATTCTCTTTCCCTTTGTATGTTGTAGAATTTAATGGCTGTATATATTTTCTCTTCTTTGTATACTACTTCTAAGTCTGCATATTCTTCTAGTCCGTATTTAGGGTTTAGTTGGAGGTATGTTTTTCTTTGGGTTACTCCTAGGTTTAAGAGTTTTTCTATTCTTTGGTGGTCTTCTTTATCGAATATATCGTATATTGTTTTAGCTTTTTCTGGTTTGAATTTTTCTTTGGTATTTATCTCAACGTTTGTTATGTTTCCTTGACTATCTATTTCTAATATACATATGTCTAGGAATGTTGATAGGATGTTTTCTTTCATATGGTTTTATAGTATATCATAATTGTTTTTTTGTATATGGTTTGATATACTTTGTTCGCATTATATATGGGGTGGTAGCTCAACTGGTTAGAGCTTTGCACTGTCACTGCAAAGGTTGCGGGTTCGAGTCCCGTCCATCCCGCCAATTTCAACATGTGCCAACAAGACCCGTCCACTATGTTTTAAAACCCTTATGGGGATTGAGTTATTTAGACCTTAAAAAATGAAAGTCTCAAAAGTAAGGCCTGGTGGATAAAAAGGGTCAAAAAAGAGATGTTTTTAAGAGCTCTTGGTTCGAAGGTAGAATGCTTATATTTACTGACAACAGAAAAGTATCCCTAAAAACCTTTCTTTATAATCTCTCTAACAATCTCAATTATTTTGAACCCTTATA
>JAQVKD010000029.1 GCA_028694805.1 Candidatus Dojkabacteria bacterium | reverse complement strand
GATAGATATTCTAAAACTTGTTCTTCTAAATCTTCTATAGTTCCATTGTTATAAATAATATGATCTGTAAGAGTTAAACACTTTGGCAAATTTTCTCTGCAGGGTTTTCAGATATACTTTCTCTTTCTTCGGCTTCTTTAAATTCTTCAAAAGTAACATCGTCTGTACTACTTGATCTTATCTTCGATCTTTCCCAGCGAATTTCTTGATTAGCATCCACTCCAATAAAAAGAAAGTGTACAGATGTATCATCTTTTGCAATTTCTCTTAATGCTTCTACTTCTCCTACACATCTAATGCTTTCTATGATACAAGATTTTTTCATCTTCAATGCTTGTTTATAAAGTTCTGTAACAATATATCCTGCTCCATAATCTTGTCTAAGCTCATTAGCCTTTTCTCTCATCCTCTCTCTAGGACTATTAGGGCCTAAACTTTTTTCTAAGAAATCTCTAACAGATAGATGTTTAAAATTGTATTTCTGCTCTAGTATATCGACTACTGTTCCTTTTCCTGCGCCGTTAGTACCTGTAATTCCAATTATTAGCATAATTAGATATTACATTAAAAATTTCTATTTGAGAATTATTTTGCCTCTTCTAATTGCTGTTTAGCAAAGGCTGTTAAGTTCTTTCTATTAGCCCAGACTCTTTGTGTTTGTGTTAATAGTTTCTTTCTTAATCTAATATTTTCTGGTGTAACCTCTATTAACTCATCATCATTAATAAAAGATAGTGCAAACTCTATTGTTAATGGAATTGTAGCTTTAAGATTAATCTCAGTAACCTCGGCATGAGACATACGTACGTTTGTCTTATGTCTACTCTTACATGGATTAACCTCTATATCATCCTCATGGTTATTTATACCGATTATCATACCTTCATATACCTCTGTAGATCCCTTAATAAATAGCTTACCTCTTTCCTGTATTGTAGTGAGTGCATACGCAAGTGCGGTACCGGTTTCCATTGAAATAATAACACCTTTTCTAAATAGTTCTTCTTGTTTTGTATATGGTACGTATTCCTTAATGTAACTATTTACTAATGCAGAACCTTTAGTAGAGTTCATTAGTAATCTGTGTAAACCAATTATATTTCTAGTTAAAATCTCATATGTAAATGTACTATGACCATCTACTGTTTCAATATTGATTAAAGATCCTTTCCTTTCACTTACCAATTGAGTAATCTCACTTAGATATTCTTCTGCAGCTACAATAACTAGCTCTTCTAACGGCTCAGATATAACTCCATCAATATTTTGCAGAATTACTTCTGGTTTACTAACCTGAAATTCATATCCCTCTCTTCTTAATTGCTCTATTAATATTGCTAGTTGTAATTCTCCCCTTCCTGATATGTAATATGTATTTTCTGTTTCATTTTCAATCTTAAGACCCACATTTAAATTTCTCTCTTGATCTAATCTCTGTGCTAGCTGTTTAGCTGTAACATATTTACCCTCTTTTCCTACAAATGGAGAGGTGTTTGCCTCAAACTTAACTCTTACACTAGGGGGAGTTATCTCTATCTCCGGTAAGATCTCCTCTCTATCTAGACTACATATTGTTGCTCCAATATTTAAAGATTCTATACCAGCTATAGCGATAATATCTCCAGCAATTGCAGATGTAATCTCTTCCCACTTAAGTCCATTTCTTGTAAAAAGACCTCTAACTCTACCCTGTGTTCTTTCTATTTCCCCAGTATCATCCTTCTTTAGTACTACTATTGGATCATCTATTTTAACAGTTCCTCTCTTTATCTTTCCTATTAAATATCTTCCAAGATGATTATCATATTCCAACGATGTTATCTGCATTTGAAATGGCTCATCTACATCACCAAGTGGTGCTGGTGTATTATCAACTATCTCATCCAATATTGGTAATATATTTCCTTCTGTACTATTTGCTTTAGTTAGATCTCCGTCTGGAACTTCTTTAAATATTTTCCCCTCTCTAGTTATTCCATAATATACAGGAAATTCTAATTGTTCAGGATTAGTTGCTAATTCTAGGAAAAGATCCTGTATCTTATTTAGGGTTCTTTCACAATTGGCTAATTTCTTATCAATCTTATTAATTACAACTATTACCTTAAGGCCTAAATGCAAAGCTTTTTTAAGTACAAATTTAGTCTGTGGCATTACTCCTTCCTGTGCATCAACTAAAAGTAAACAGGAATCTGCCATATTTAATGTTCTTTCAACCTCTCCACCAAAATCTGCGTGTCCAGGAGTATCGATTATATTTATCTTTGTATCTCTATACTCTATTGCAATATTCTTAGCATTTATTGTTATACCCTTCTCTCTTTCTAAATCTCCAGAATCTAGAATTCTTGTTTGTTCCATCTCTTCTTGGTTTTCTCTAAAAAGATGGGTCTGTTTCATTAGAGCATCAACCAAAGTAGTTTTCCCATGATCAACATGGGCAATTATTGCTACATTCCTTATATTTTCTTGAGTAAATTCTTTTTTCATTTCGGCGTCAATTCTATCACAAAATCTCGTTTTATGTTAGTTTTTTGATTGAAAGGTTTGGTATAATGAGTGACCATTTAAAGTTAAATATTAAAAATATGAAGCTATTAGTATATATACCTGCCTTTAATGAAGAAGAGACTATTAAAGAAGCTATAAAGGCTATACCTAAAAATATAGATGGTGTTGATAGCTTTGATATATTGGTTGTAGATGATGGAAGTACTGATAGAACAGCACAATTTGCAAAAGATGCTGGCGCTATAGTTGTATCTCATGGAGTAAACAAAAATGTCGGTATGGCTTTTAGAACAGCTTTGGATTATGCAAGAGATCATAGATATGAAATATTGGTAAGTATTGATGCTGATAGGCAATTTAATGCTAATCAGATACCAGAGATTATAAAGCCGATACTAAATAATGAAGCTAATATGGTATTGGGTAATAGGTTTGCTGAGGGTATGCCAGAGAATATGCCTAAGACTAAGTACTGGGGCAACAAGCAAATGTCTAAACTAATCTCCTTTATAAGTAAGCAAACATTTAGAGATGTATCATGTGGATTTAGAGCATATGGTATAGAGTCTATTCTTAGATTAAATCTTTTTGGGAAGTTTACATATACACAGGAGACTATTCTAGATATGGCTACTAAGGGTATGAGAATTGTAGAATTTCCAGTTGATGTTACATATTTTAAAAATGGCCGTGTATCTCGTGTAGCAGCTAATGTCTTAAGCTATGCAGTTAAAACATTAAAGATAATTTTGAGATCATTGAGAGATTACAAGCCTATGTTTTTCTTTGGTGGAAGTGGAGGCGTGTCAGTAGGAATTGGTTTGTTATTTATAATTGCAATGTTTATTCATTACTTTATAACAGGAGAGTTTACTCCTTACAAATTCTTTGGCTTTATCGGTCTTGGTTTTCTTATTTGGGGTGCCCTACTTTTTGTAATTGGTTTACTTGCTGATATGATGAATAGATTAAGAATGAATCAAGAGAGAATATTGTATAGACTAAATAAAGATAGATTTGATAGAAAATAATGGAACAATATACACAAAAATATACAGAATCTGGGAAGATAGGTGGGTTTTTAATAGATAATTACTTTAAAAATGTAAAAGAATTAATCGCCTTAACAGATATTAATTCGAAAGCAGAAGGAAATGTTTTAGAAGTTGGTTGTGGTCCTGGTTACTCTACTGAGAAATTGTTAGATATGCTTCCCGAAGATATTAATCTAAAAGCATCAGATATTGAAGAAGAAAATTTGGATGATGCAAGGAAATTACTTGGAGAGAGAGTATCTCTAAGTAAAGAAGATATATATGATTTAAAGGTAGAGAACAGTTCTATTGATCTAATATTCATCTTAGAGGTCTTAGAGCATCTAGAAGAGCCTCAGAAGGCTCTGGAGGAGATAAAAAGAGTTACTAAACAGTATGCTATAGTTGCAGTACCAAGAGAACCAATATGGAGAATGTTAAATATGGTTAGATTTAAATATTTAAAAGATTTCGGTAATACTCCTGGACATATACAACATTGGTCTTCTATCTCATTTAAAAAATTACTTAAAAATAATGGATTTAGGATAGTTAGTGCTAAATACCCACTACCATGGACTATGCTTTTAGTTAAAAAAGTAGATTAAGTATATGAAAAAATGGTTTAAATATATAAAATTTCTTTTAACAATCGTTGTTATACTCCTATTTGGTATATATATTTACAGAAATCCAGAAATATTAACTAGTCTTAAAGGTATAAATCCTTTATTTATAGTTATTACAATGATCCTCTTCCTAATAGTTTTTCTATTAGAGGGTCTGTTTGTAAAAATTACACTTCAAGCATTTGATAAAGATATTACAGTTAAAGAATCCTTCTATATAGCTACGATATCTCGTATAGGAAACTATCTATTGCCTATGAGAGCTGGAGCTATATTTAGAGCCACATATTTGAAGAATAAATATAGTTTTGAATATTCTAAATTTCTATCAACTCTTTATGGTTACTACATTATCCTCTTTTTGGTTTATTCAAGTATGGGAATACTTTCTTTAATTATTAAGTGGATATTTTTTAAAGAATTATATTTACTTTTACTAATTTTCTTCTCTGTTTTATTTATTACTATGTTACTTTTAATGTTTGTAAGGGTCCCTAATAAAAGAACTATTAAAACAGAGAACAATTTCTTGATAAAAATCTCTAAATTCTTCCAGAAGTTTGGACAGGGATGGGATACAATTGTTAAAAATAAGAAACTATTAAAAAGATTAATTCTTGTTACAGTAGGACATATAATTATTAATACCATAATAATATATGTAGAATTTATAGCTTTAAATATTACAATTGATATTCCTAATTTACTTCTATACAGTTCTCTTTCTGGAGCATCCCTATTAATTAGTCTAACACCAGGGTCTTTGGGTATAAGAGAAGGAGTATTCTTAATCACTTCTCAGAGTATAGGTCTAGTACAAGAACAGATTTTACAGTTAGCTATAATTGATAGAGGTATTATGTTTATACTCTTAATTTTAATGATGATATTTGTATCTATATTTCTTAAGGAATTTAATTTAAAGGATGCTTTCTTTGCAAAAAAAGAAAATTAATATATACAATTTAGTTTTAATTGGAATATTTGTAATATTTTTAAGCTTTACAATATATCTAGCTTTAAATATTAAAATGGGAGTCTCTTCTGACTCTTGGTACCACCTAAGAGTATCTCAGAAATATGCAGAAACATTAGGGATACCAGAAAATGGTCCAGATACATATCAATGGAGAGATATAGAGCATATTCCATATCTATATTTTTGGATAAATGGAAGGTTGTTGAATTTAAATAGCATTACTTTTCACTTCAATGAAGCTATTATTTTAAGATTTTTTAATATTCTTTACTCTTTAGGAACATTATTAGGTACATACCTACTTTCTAAACAATTTTTTAAGAAAAGATCATTACAACTTCTACCTGTTTTCTTACTAAGTAATACCTTAATGTTCCTCTTTCTATCTAGTTCAATTAACTATGACAATCTTGGAAATCTTTTTTCAGTATTCTCATTACTTTTCTTTGTTAAAGCAATTAAAAAGAAAGGAGATTGGAAGAATATATTTTTAATGTTAATTATGTTATGTCTTGGGATTTTAACGAAATTCACTATAGTCCCTCTAGCCTTTATACTTGTACTTCTGATTACTATTTATGTAATTAAAAATTGGAAGAGTTATAAAAAAAGTTTTAAAGGTAAAATTCTCTATCTATTAATTCCACTTGGAGTGTTAATCGGTATGAATCTAGGAATATACGGAGTCAATCTTATTAAATACCACTCTCTTACACCTGAATGTTTAGATGTTCTTACATATGATCAGTGTTTAGAGAATGGAGTCTTTGTAAGAGATACCCTATGGATACCAAAACAGGAGATACATCTATTTAAGATGATATTTTCTGGTGAAAGACTCGATCCTGTTCGTTATACATGGATTTGGATGCGGGAAATGACAAGACGTATAGTAGGTATTATGGGAGATTCTAGTTTGTTTGCGTCATACGATATAATACCTTTTTATATTGGATTCTTAGGAATATCTATTATTTCAGTGGTTAGATATAGAAAAGATTTTAATAAGGAATCTAAATTCTTATGTATATCTACTCTCTTTTATCTCTTAGTTCTTCTCTTTGTACAAAACTATGCTACCTATCTTAGACAGGGTTATCCTACATTAGCTCTACAAGGTAGGTATATGTTTCCTGTTATATCTTCTTTTTATATTCTTTTTGTTTATTCTTTAAGTAAAATTAAAAAGAGATGGTTGAGAGGTGTTGTTTTTATTGGATTAATAACATTATTTGTTATTGGTTGTTTGCCATTTTTCTTTTTAAATGTAGATTCTAATTGGTTTGGGAGTATCAATTATTAAACAGGTCTCAATGTTCCTGCAAATACTTGCCAAGCTAGTAGTGATTTGGCTACTAAACTCATAATGATGTAAACCTTCTCTCCAAATACATAATCCTTCCATTTCCCAACTTTCTTGTACTGTAATATCATATTCACAGCAAAAGAATTAAAGAATAGGAAGATACTAAAGAAGATCCAATATACAAAATCTGGAGCTTTATAATCCCCTTCTCCAGAACCAAATAGATATAAAGCTATAACAACCCAAGGTATAGCTCCGGCAATACAACCAAAGTAATATGATAACCAGTTTGTCTTCTCTGTATCTTGATTATGTACTTCCATTACCATACCAAACAGTATCATCATTGCATTAACACCAAACATAAGTATTAGAGATGATAGATCATATACTCCTACTAACATAGCTATTGCTACGATCATTAAGGAAGAGCTAAATGTATATTCTATCCATCTTGCATAGTTAATACCTTTCTTAAGATTCTTAACATACCATTCATATACCTTAGGTAGTGATATTACAAAGTGAGCTATAGATGACATTAGTAAGAATCCTGCTATTAAATATCCTAATTTCACTTCTACTAATATCTCGGGACTTGGTAATATACTTTGAGTTTGTATATCAAATTGTAAGTAGTTAGTCATAATTGGTAATGAGAAATCGTTGCTTAATACAATCATTAGAATTGATTGTATTAGATGTAGGAATCCCATTGATATATTCCATATCCTTAGGTTTTTATATTTATCCATATATAAATTTGTTAAATTTATTATTTTTATATTACATATTATTAGATTGTCTAACAAGTATTTAGATGATTGAAATATTATTTATTTTGACCTATAATATGGCATTTAAATTATCATTTAAGCTTTATGAAGAAAAT
>JAQVKD010000028.1 GCA_028694805.1 Candidatus Dojkabacteria bacterium | reverse complement strand
TATAATGCTACTGCTAGTGGTAGTAATATTATAGATGGAAAATTTGGTAATGCTAGGCGCTTTGATGGTACAAATGATTATATTAATACATATGCAGATATTGATTATGGTACTGGCACAGCAATAACTGTTTCGGCATGGTTTAATTATCATAATTGTACTGGTGCAGATGGGATTTGCTATATTGTATCAAAGGGACAATATGCTTCTGGGTCTGCATATACTTTATTAGTTACCAATACCGGAGTTGTTAGACTTTCAATGATGAGTACCAGTGTAAGTTCTGAATCTGGTTTTAATGATGGAAAGTGGCATTATGCAGTTGGGGTTTTAAGTGGTACAACTGGATATATATATGTTGATGGTCACCTACAGACTAGTGGGACTCTTTCACCAACTAATAATAATGAATATGTCATTATAGGTAGTGATGATGCCTCTTCAACTTATAGACCATTTGACGGAGCTATAGATGAAGTTGAAATTTATAATGTCGCCTTAACTGCAAGCCAAATATATGCAAAATTTTTAGAAGGATCCTCTCAATCAATTGTGAATACGAAAACTGCAGCATTAAATGTTGAAGGAGATAATGCTCTTGAAATAGAAACCCAATATTCATTTGTAGATGGTAACACAGCAGGATATTGGCATTTAGATGAATCTAGTGGGTCTGGGGCATATTTACTTGATGAAAGCTATAATGGGAATGATGGGACACCATCTGGTACAACATATACAGCAGATGGGAAGTATAATGGTGCTAGATATTTTGATGGTGTTGATGATACTATAACAACAAGTTTAGATACAGCAGCAGATTCTTTATATGCAGCCTCTGGATATACATGGACTGTAGAATGTTGGTTTAAATATTCGGGAGGATTATCGACTGATGGGATGATTATTGGTAGGGGTGGTGGTACTGGAACATCAGCTACTTTTGGGATTTATGTAGATACAAGTAATCAATTACGTTCAGTTATTAGGGGAGGATATACGACCTTGGCAAGTAGTGTAAACGATGGACAATGGAATCATATAGCCTTAACTTGGGACGGATCAACAGGTACCTATTATTATAATGGTGTGTATGCAGGGAACCTTACTATAGGAACTGCTTCTGTGCAGAGTCATACGGTTTCATTTGGGGCTACATCAAGTGGGACTTTGTATTATTTTAATGGGTATATAGATGAAATAAAAATATCTGATGTTAGACGCTCTAGTGCAGAGATAAGACAGTCCTATAGATGGGGGAAAGGCTCTTATATTTCCCAACCTGTTACAAGCTCTGATCTTTCAAGTAGTTCTATGTTACCGTTCTGGTTTGCAAGTGATAAATTAGGAAATAACATAGATGTCGTATATGGAGAAAGTGCATATGCTAATTATGAACCTGATGCAAATACTATTGGATTATGGCGTTTTGATGAGCAAAGGACAGGTAGTTATACAGAGGATGATAGTGGATATATTAATAATGGAGTTGCAACAGGTACAACATACAATCCTGACGGAGTATTATCTGGAGCAAAAACTTTTAATGGGAGTAGTGACTATGTAACAGTTTCTTCTGGTATAGATCTCGCTAATAAAAGTTTTAGTATAGATGCCTGGGCTAAGAGATCTTCTACTGGCTCATATGATTTTTTTGTTACGCAGGGAAGTGATTCTACAAATAATGGTTTACACTTTGGATTTAGAAATACAAATACATTTACACTAGCCTTTTGGAATAATGACCTTACAACAACAGAAACATTCACAGATGGTCAATGGCACTACTATACTGCTACATATGATGCTAGTACAAATGATAGAAGGATATATGTTGATGGTGTACTTCTTGCAAATAATACGGCATCTGCTGATTATCAAGGCACTGGTAATCTTGTTATTGGAGCAAGACGGTATTCGACATATTACTATTACGGTGGTTCATTGGATGAAGTACGTATCTCTGATACAGTACGTTCAGTAGATGAAATTCGTCAAGCATATGAAGTAGGAAAAAGAACACATTCTATTGTAGTTGATTTTAAAGCCGATTTAGAATCAAGTAATCTAATATCAAGTAGTGCTGATACATCATTTACAATAAACGAGCAGAACTATGGGACTGTAGATTATATCGAAAATATAGATATCGGTGAAAAGATAATTGTTAAGGAAACAGATAGTGGAACAGAATACTTTGCACAGGGTGATATCGCAAGTGTAAATACAAGTACCGGTGCTATTACCGTTGATAGTTGGGATACAGGAAGTACATTCCCAACATCTGGGTATACTACTGCAGCTACGGTGTTTAAGTGGCAGGAGGAATATATTGATGTAAGATACCCATTAAGTGAAGATATAGATGGATTAACTAATTTAACATTTAAAAAAGTTACAGATAGTATTTCTACATTCTGGATAGACAATGCTCAAAAATCTACATATTCGTCTGATTATAATGCAAGCTCTTTTAGTACAATAAGTGATGTGCAATATGTACAATATCAAGCAATATTTACAAAATGGGATGACAATACAAATTTAGATTTGTATCTTACTGAAGTTGAGATTACATATTCTAGTGGACCAACTATGGATCAGTTAATGCGGCATGGTAAATGGTTTGATAGTAGTGGTCAAGAGCAACCATTTTGGTGGGTTGGAAATTGATATATACTTTAAAAAATATATTTAATCTATTAATATATAATTATGGGTATAGCAAAAGATATTGTAAAGGATAACAAAAAAATTCTTTTACTCACAGGGGGTCTTTTAGTTGTTTCTGTTATAGGGGTATTTCTTTTAAATGAGGATTTACTTGGTATTGATTCAGATGATATTAATGTAGGACAGTATACACAAGCACAAGATGTACTACAGGAAGGAATTGATTATAAAGCAACGATAAGGACAGAATATGGAGATATTAATATAGATCTATTTGAAGAAGAATCTCCACATGCTGTAAATAGCTTTGTATTTCTTTCAGGAAATGATTTCTATGATGACCTAACTTTTTATAAAGTAATTAAGAACTTTGTTATACAGGCTGGTGATCAAGTAGGAGATGGTACTGGAGATCCGGGATATAGTTTAGAACAAGATATTAATGATTTAGAGCCTGATGAATATACTGTATGTATGGCAAATGCTAGCCAATTCTTCATAATCCTCCCTGGTGCTTCATTAGATCAGTTCATAGATTATCCAATAATTGGCGAGGTGACTAGTGGCTTTGCTGTTGTTGATAATATTGCAAAAGCTTCTGTAGATGCAAATTACAAGCCAGTGAATGATATTACAATTAATTCAATTTTAATAATCGAGGAGTAGTTTTTCATCATAATTTCATTTTTACACAGTAATATGTGTATATGAATGAAATTAAAGATAAAAAGAACATAATTATACCTATAGTTACATTTCTTTTGGGCTTAATATTAGGCTCTGTAGTCACAATATTTCTTTTTCCTGCAGAAGAATGTCCTCAATGTGCAGATGATTCTACAGAAAATCAGATTAGTACAGAGAAGCTTGGGGAAGTTGAGGGTTTAACGATTACAGAAGATGTTGATATAGAAGGGAATTCGGACGTTTCACTACCTGTGTCAGAGTGTAGTATCGTTGTAGATATTTCTGGGGCTATAAAGGATCCTGGAGTTTACTGTTTTGTAGATGGTAGTAAATTAGTAGATGTTGTAAAACGGGCTTCTGGTTTTGCTGAAGGGGTAGCGTATAAGTATGTATCAATGAATATTAATCTCTCAGAACTAATTACTAATCATCAGAAAATATATATACCATATGAGGAAGATGTGTATTGTGAGGTCAAAAGTCTTCAGTATATAAACAGTACAGAAAGCTCTACGCAACAGACTAATAGTAGCAATAATCAGTCCGATAGTACACAAAGTTGTATCAATATAAATACTGCTACAAAGGATCAATTAATAACACTTGATGGTGTAGGGGAATCAACTGCACAGAAGATTATAGATGCCAGACCATTTACTACCATAGAAGATATCTTGGATGTTAGTGGTATAGGTGAGTCAACATATGAAAAATTTAAGGATGATATATGTGTATATTAGATGAGAATTGTTTTACAAATTTTTAAGAATTTTTTTATACGTTTCATATCATTTTTTGAATATATTAAAAATTTCTTAATTTTATCAATTTCACTATTTTCAATTCTCATAACTTTTCTAAGTATAGAACTTTATGAAGGTTTTGAAATATATAAAAATCAGAGAAACTTCATAATATTTTTCCTATTTTTAATACTAATCTTTACTCTTTTCTACTTAATGTTAATATGGAACTTTCCACGGCAAACTGGTTCGTCAAAAGTCGCCTCTAAATATGCTGTTCAAATTTTGTTCTTCCTGTCATTGGGAGCTTTCCGACTATCTTTAGTTTTTTTAGAAGATTGCAAAAATTTAAATAAAATTGAAGGTTTCACACCTAGTTTTGAAAGCTATGATATTGAAATTAGGGATATAGATAGATCAAGTGGTGATATTCAAGAGATTATATTTACCATCGATGGTATTGGGGGTATAGGGTACGTAGATTGGTTCGAGACTCTAAATATTGGAGACTTGTGTAACATTACTTCGAGTATGAAACCACCTGAGGATTTTGATAATTTTGACTATGTAAGGTATTTGAAAAACAAAAATATTTATCTTAAGGCATCTAATATTCAAATTAATAGTTGTGACTACAAATTTAAATTAAGAAATTTATCTGATTCATTTATTTGGTTGAAAAGGAACCTAAGAATATTTAGAGAATATCTAAGTAGTAAAATAGAGAGCTATTTACCTGAACCTCAAGCATCTTTACTTATTGGTGTACTATTTGGATCAGAAAGAGCTTTTAGTGATAGTTTTGAAGAAAGTTTGAGGATTAGTGGAACTACACATATTATTGCTGCATCTGGATATAATGTAACAATATTAATACTGGTATCTAATAAGATATTTAGTTTCATAAAGAAGAAATATAGATTGATACTTTCTCTTGTTTTAATATGGTTGTATTGTATCTTAAGTGGTCTTGGGGCCTCTATACTTCGTGCTACAGTTATGGGGACACTAACAATTGTGTCTCTACTATTCGGCAACGTTAAAAATATTCATCTATTGATGCCCCTTGGAGTATTTTTTCTAATGTTAATAGATCCTAAAATACTATTTGATATAGGTTTTCAACTATCAATCCTGGCTACTCTAGGATTGATATATATTTTGCCAAGTACAGGAAATCTTTTAAAGAAAATACTGAAAATAAAAGGTGTTCCACAGTTTATTGAAGACAATTTCCTTGGAACTATCAGCTGTACATTATCTACATTGCCAATATCTATCTCTATCTTTGGAAAAATCTCTATCGTTTCTATATTTTCTAATATTTTAGTCTTACCATTAACCGAAACTACAATGCTGTACGGTTCTATAGCAGTGTTAGGATCGTTTTTTAATAATAATTCACTATCTACAATCCTATTTTCTATCCCCTTTGTTCAATTAAAACTCTTTGAATACATTGTTAATTTCTTTGGAGGTCTAAAATGGGGTTATCTAGATATTAATAAAACATGGTTCGGTATTTTAATAGGGGTGATTCTTTTCATATTTTGTATATATTTGTATCCAATTAACGAAGAAAATTACTATGTTAAAAGATTTAAAGATTTTTAAAATTTTAAACCTTATATTTTGGTTATGGATTGGGATCTTTTCATATAGATTACCAAATGAGAGTAGTAGGGTAATATTTTTTGACGTAGGTCAAGGTGATGCAATTTTAATACAGAAAGGAAATTTTGAAATGTTGGTTGATGGAGGAGCTGATGATACCATTATTTATAAACTTGGGGAGTATATGAAATGGAATGATAGGTTAATAGATATTGTTGTGATAACACATATGCATGATGATCACTATATGGGAATTAAATATCTTTTAGAAAGGTATGAGGTTGGTTTGTTTTTACTTTCTCCTAACTGTGGTGAGTTATGTCAAGAATTCAAGGCCTATAATTATATTGAGGTTAGTCAGGGTATGAATTTGGAATATTTCGATATAGATATCGATATTTTATGGCCTAGAGTAGGTGAGTTAGATGATAATTTTAATAATGATTCTATCGTTTTACTTCTAAGATACTTAGATAAAAGGATTCTATTAATGGGTGATGCTGAAAAGGAAGTAGAGGAGATAGTATCAGAAGACTATGGGGAATATATTACAGGCGTAGATATTCTCAAAGCTGGTCATCACTGTTCTAAGACTGCCTCTACATACCAATTTCTTGAATTAACTAATCCTAAATTATCTATATGTAGTTGTGGGGAGGATAATAAGTTTGGACATCCGCATCAGGAGACTATAGAGAACTTTAATACACTAAATATTCCATATTACATTACTTGGGAAGAGGGTGATTATGTAGTAGAATAGGGTAAATTCAGTACCTGTAGCTCAACTGGATAGAGCATTGGTTTGCGGAACCAAAGGTTGTAGGTTCGATTCCTGCCAGGTACGCCATATAAATTGTTATTTTATTTATATGAATAAACCAAAAGTAATACTATTTGCATGCCCTATGTGGTCTTCTAAGTTTGCCATAGCACATAATATTGGTTGGAATTTAAATCTACCAATATTTAGTAGAGATGCTATTAGAAACGAAGTAAAAGAAGATCTTCTCCATTGGGATGCTCAAGAATTTGAGAATAGATATGAGCCTAGATTTAAAAAGCTATTAGATGCAAAAATTGACTTTATACTAGATGCCTCTATAGATCGTAAATATGATGAATATATGGATATACTAAAAGAATATGATAGATTTATAATTAGTATAGATATATCTAAAGAACATTTAGAAAAGATAGTAAATGCTAAAGAATATATAACAGGAGTAGGTAGTAGGTTAGACAAAAACTATGAAGATCACAAAGAATTCTTAAAGGAGCATATGGATGATGTAGATCTGCATATAACTGATGAGAATTTTAAGGACAGATTAAATTTAACTCTTGATGAGATAAAAGAATGGTTTTATGGAGCAATTAATTCATAAAGAAAATCTAGAAGAGAGGAGAAAGAATCTTAAAAGTCTATGGGCAAGCGGGGCTGCTTTAGATTTTTATTTATCTAATAGTGAAATTTTTGGTTTTAATATTGAAGTTGTTGAAAATTTAGGAAAAGTATTAGTTGAAGATCTGGATATTGTAAGACCTGGTTACAGAGGATTGATAATTCCTTTAGAAAATCAAAACCTATTTATACATGGTTCTTCGTTTACAGAAGAATCTTCTCAAGAATTTTTAACATTGGGGGATATTTCAGAAGTTGTTTATACAGAAAGTGAAATTCTAAATCAAGATCGGGGTATAGCTCAGATGGCCTAGAGCGCTACGTTCGGGACGTAGAGGTCGCCCGTTCAAGTCGGGTTACCCCGATATTCCTTTAAATGTGATAAAATCATATATCTTAAGCACCCGTAGCTCAATTGGATAGAGCATCGGTCTTCGG
>JAQVKD010000027.1 GCA_028694805.1 Candidatus Dojkabacteria bacterium | reverse complement strand
GACAAGAGTCTAATCAAACTACATGGAAGCTTTGTAGAATGAACTTAGCTATTAGAGGTATAGATGGTACTCAGGTACTCTGGAATACAGAGGGTTCTTTTCTTAGAGATCTACACCCTACTCTAAAAGCAGATTACATATTAGCTAATCCTCCATTTAATGATAGTGATTGGTCAGGAGAGTTACTTAGAGATGATCCTAGATGGCAATATGGTATACCACCAGTTGGTAATGCTAACTATGCTTGGATGCAACATATGATCTATCATCTTGCACCTAATGGAACTATGGCTATGGTTCTTTCTAATGGTTCTCTTTCTTCTAATACTTCTAATGAGGGAGAGATTAGAAAGAATATTTTAAAGAATGACTTAGTAGATTGTATATTAATGCTTCCTAAACAACTTTTTTACAATACTGGTATCCCTGCTTGTATATGGTTTATAACAAGAAACAAAAGGGATGGAGTCCATAGAGATAGGTCTAATGAGGTCTTGTTCATTGATGCTAGTGAGTTAGGTTTTATGAGAGATAGAACACATAGAGAATTTAGTGATGAAGATATTAAGAAGATATCTAGTACATATCATGAATGGAAGAAGAAGGATAATCATTATGAAGATGTTAAGGGATTTTGTAAATCAGCTACATTAGAAGATATAGAGAAGAATAACTGGGTACTTACTCCTGGTAGGTATGTTGGTATTCCAGAGGAAGAGGATGATGGTATTCCTTTTGAAGTAAAGATGAATAAGTTAGTTAAAGAATTAAAGGCTAATATGGAAGAGAGTAAGGTATTAGATGAGAAAATAAAGGAGAGTTTAAGGGAGGTTGGGTTTGATATGGATAAATTATAGATTTGTATTGTTAATACAATATTATTTTGAGGTATTAACAAAAATATATAATGGATGTATTAAAGAAGTATTTAAATTATATTTTTAAAATATATGGCAAAACCAAGAAACAATGGTAAACGTTGGACGGAAAAAGAAGATAACAAGATAAAGACATTAGCAAAGAAAGGTGCAGATACAGATAAAATTGCAAAAGAACTAGGAAGAACAACAGATGCAGTAGAACAAGAAGCATATAGGAAAAATATTACACTAAATCCTAAGGATAAGAGAAACATACATTAAATACAATTGAATAAACAATGAAAAAAGTAAAAACAATTAAAGAAGTTGCCCAAAGATTTCTAGCAAGCAATCAATCAGCAAGAAATCCTAGTGAAACAATAAGAAAAGGAGGGGCAGTACCACCAACTCGCGTAGAAACTCCACTACCTTCTCCTAAACCAACAAAAAATAAATGGCAAAACCAAGAGATCTAAAAAAAGAAATATCAAAAGATACAAGAAATAAAAAGTCTGATTCGTATTCAGACAAGTATTGGGATACATTGCAGGCTAATAAACATAAAAGCGAAGAGACCGAAAGATGGACAGTCGAAAACTACAACTCACTTTCTAGATCTTTCAGTGAAAGAATATTTACACTGGCAGGGGTCGGTCTTGGACTTCTCCCATTGATCTTTCAGTTCCTAAAACCAGAAGGTAACTTTGAGAAGCATCTCTTACATTTTGTCATTATTTTTCTATTTTTATCCATAGTTATGGGAAGTATCGATCTTATCGTTTCGCTTAAATTTTGGGATAGAAATAGAATTCAAAGTGGTAATAAAACTGATATTTGGCAGAGATGGATAAGCAAAGTATCCGCAGGAGAGATGTCTTCAAAAAGAGGATACACGAAAGCTATTAATGAATACAACAATCTTCGTTCAAATTCTACTCTAAAAGTATCAGAAGTCTTTATTGTTTTACAAACAGGTTTCGTATTACTAGCCTTCCTTTTAGAAACCGTATACTTAGGAATTACTGTATTTAAATAAGGGTATGAAAATATTAGTAGCCTTAGACACAAACCAAATAAATACAAATAACTACAAAACAGGTAGGCCAGGAGGGAATTTTGAAACTGTCATAAATTACATACGAGATAATAAGCTAGTGAATCAAATAAATATCCTTGTTCCTGAGACTGTGACTAGAGAATTATTTATGCATATAAAGAATAGTTACAACGATGATTTGACCAAGTTAACAAATATAAAGAAATCTATGGATAGAACACCGAATCATGAGATCAAATTGACACTTCCAAATGCAGAAGATTACTACAAATATATAAAAAAACAAATTAATAGTGAGATACTAAAATATAATTTTATAAAAATACCTAAGCTTCCAGAATCAAAAAAAATTGATGTTCTAAATAGCCTCATTGAGAATTGCGATGAAGATCAAACGCGATTCCATGATCAATTAATCATAGAAGAAGTAAAGCATTATAAATATTTTAATAACTACGATAGAGTCTTTCTATTTTCAAATAATGGGAAGGACATTCGAAGCTATCTTCCTTCTAATATCGAACTATATACTAGCTGGGAGGAGATGAAACAAACGCTAGATGCTATATTTATTATTGGAGATACAGAAGAAGAGACTAAATTCAAACGATTCTTAGAGGAAAACTATTCAAAAGAACTTATAAGAGAAGCTTGTAGAAACTCTATTGGCATTGATTTGAAACTGAATAAAGTTGAATATGATCATATGGTTCCAGAAGTGGCAGGGGAAGAAGCCTTTTTTGTAGTAAAATTTGAGGGCGTTGGGAAAGAAATAAAATATAAGATAAAGGGAGAGGTATTTTTCAACACAACAAATACAATAGATAATATAGAAATAATCTATCAATAAAAATGAAACTACACGAAGTTGCAAAAATTAATTCTAAACAGATTAATAAAGATTTCAACTCAGAAGATATAAGATACATAGATATTGCATCAGTCACAAAGGGAAGTATTGATAACATACAAAATTTGCAAACATCAAAAGCTCCAAGTCGAGCCAAGAGATTGGTAAAGAAAAATGATATATTATATTCAACTGTAAGACCAAATCTAGAACATTATGTTTTTATAAAAGACAAAGTAGCTGAAAACACAGTTGCTTCTACTGGTTTTGCAGTTATTACTCCAAATGAAGAATTTGTAGATCCATACTATCTTTACTGTTTAATAACTCAGCCGAAATATACACAATACTTGTCCCAAGTAGCAGAACAAGCAGTATCTACCTACCCTACAGTCTCACCAAATGTAATCGGTGATCTTGAAATCTCCCTTCCTCCCCTATCCGAACAAAAACGTATCTCTTCTATCCTCTCTTCTTTTGATAATAAAATAGAACAATTAAAAAAACAAAATAATATATTAGAAGATATAGCACAAAGTATATTTAAAGAATGGTTTGTTAAATATAACTTTCCTAATAAAGATGGTAAACCATATAAAGATAATAATGGTAAGATGATAGATAGTGAATTAGGATTAATACCTGAAGGATGGAGAGTGGGAAAGTTGGGAGAGATAGTTAAATGCTTTGATTCAAAAAGGATACCTCTATCGAAAGAGGAAAGAGAACAAAGAAAAGGAAAATATCCATATTATGGTGCAACAGAAATTATGGACTATGTGAATGAATATTTATTTGATGGGAAATATTTATTATTAGCAGAAGATGGTTCTGTACAAACAAATCAAGGTTATCCAGTATTACAATTAGTCGATGGTAAATTTTGGGTAAATAATCATACTCATGTATTACAAGGAAAAGAGCCCTTTTCTACAGAGTACATCTATTTACTTATGAAAAAGTTTAACATTACAAATATTGTTACAGGTGCAGTACAACCGAAGATCAATAAAACTAATCTTTTAAGTTTAGAACTTTTACTTCCAGATCGAAAATTAGTTCAAAATTTCAATAAAACGAATACTTTTCTTTTCGAAAAGATTTTTGAAAACAGCTATAATATA
Source organism: Candidatus Dojkabacteria bacterium (assembly GCA_028694805.1). GTDB lineage: Bacteria > Patescibacteriota > Dojkabacteria > SC72 > SC72 > WOZL01. Next base: position 3,887 of record JAQVKD010000027.1, on the reverse strand, counting down.
ACGAATCTTACAAAAACAAAAACTGCCTTGTTAAATAAATTATTACAATAAAGATTAATGTTACTTAAAAAGGCAGAGATTTTAGAGTTTAGATCTATTAAGAAAGAAACAATTTCTTTTGATCCACAATTTCGCATTTTAGTAGGAATTAACGAATCTGGAAAAACAAATGTTTTAAAAGCATTGAATTTATTATCTAAGAATATTTCACCACAAGTCTCTGATGAAAGGACTCCACTTCCCGACGAAAATGACATTGATATACCTCCTGCTCGTGTAATATTTTCATTCGAAATACAAGATGAGAAAGAGAAAATTAAAGAGGATATTTTATCAAAAATATATAACCTACAAACAAAAGGTATTATTAAAAATACTAACGAAACTTTGCATTTAACACAAATACTAGATAGTTTGGATAATCTACAATACATCGCCGATATTTCTAATGAGAAGAAGTTTTTTGAGTATTCGTTACCAGATTTAAATGAGTATACCTTTAGTTTAAATCTCAAAAAAAGAAGTGACTCCTGTCCTCCAGAATTCCGATTTAAAAACAAAGATGGAGAAGAAATTAATCCTTTTGATTATGAGTTTTTTGTTGTTACCGAAGAAGAAGAAAAGAATTTCCCAGGGAATCTTTTTGACAATGTAAGTTTACAAGAATTTTTTGACTATATCAAAAATACATCAAATAAAATTTTAGAAGATAGCTTACCAGAAGTTGTTTTTTGGGAATATAAACCAGAACAACTGTTAAAAGATTTTGTTAATCTACAAGATTTCATTACTAACCCAGATATATCCATTCCACTAAGAAACATGTTTTATCTTGCGAATATTCATGATATTCCAAAATATTTAGAAAACAAGATGAAAAGAGGAAAATATTCTTTAGGAAATAGCTTAGAATCTATTGCAACGAAAAGTACAAATTATTTTAAAAGCAAATGGGAAGAATATAAAGATGTAAAGTTCTCACTGCAACTAGATGGCGAAAATATTAGTTGTGGAATTACAGAGAAAAACAAGTTCTCAATAGAGAACAGAAGTGATGGTTTTAAAAGGTTCATTGCATTTTTATTAAGTATTTCTTGCCAAAATAGAATCAAATCTTTAAAAAACGCATTAATACTAATTGATGAACCAGATAATGGATTACATCCAAGCGGTATAAGATACCTCAGAGATGAACTCAAGGAAATATCAAAAAACAATATTGTAATATGTTGTACACATTCTATTTTTATGATCGATAAAAACAACATTGCAAGACATATAATTGTTGAAAAACATGATGAAATTACCAAATTAGAAATGGCTAAAGAGGATAATATTCTCAAGGAAGAAGTTTTGTATCAGGCTCTTCATTACTCACTATTCGAATTACTAGCAGAAATAAATATTTTATTTGAAGGATGGCTTGATGTAAAATTATTTAAAGTTGCAATTAGTAAGAATTCTAATATAGCGAAATACTTCAAAAAGATTGGAATAGGTTATACACAAGGAGCTGAAACATTCAAATGTTTTATTCCTCCCTTAGAGTTAGCTGGTAGAAAAGTATTAATTATTAGTGATGGTGATGAGAAAGCAAAAAAGGAGAAAGCTTTATATGAAGAAATTAGATACTTAACTCCATGGAAATTATATTCAGACATTGACCCTAATATACAGGCTATCACAGGAGAGGATTTTCTTAAAAAGGATTATCTTTCTGAAAAGCTAAATAAGCTCCTTAAGAAATATAAGTACGAATTCAAAATTGAGAAAAAAGATATTCCAGACTCTGATGTTTTATCTTATATAAGAAAAATCTTTAAGGAAAATTCCATCAAGATTAGTAAAACAGAGAAATTTATTGGCCATCTTAAAGACTCTTTATTTAGTGAGGATTTAAAAATAGAGAATATAAAAGATTCCTATTTTGATCTTCTGAAGGGTATAAAAAAATTTATAGAGGATAATATTAATAAAAATGACTGAATCCCAATTAGAAAACAACATAATAGAAATATTAGAAACACAAGGATATGAACATATCTATGGACCAGACATTGCTCCAGACTCTAACAATCCTAAAAGAGAATCCTTTGAACAAGTTATTCTAATAGAGAACTTAACAAAAGCAATAGACAAATTAAACCCAAACATACCATATGAAGTAAAACAACAAGCTATAAAACAAATACTAAACATACACACACCAGATATTACATTCAACAATGAAAAATTTCATAAATACCTAATAGACGGCATAGAAATAGACTATCTTAAAAATGGAGAAATGGTAGGAGGGAGAGTAATACTAATGGACTATGATAATCCTGAAAACAATGAATGGTTAGCTATAAACCAATACGTAATACAATACAACAACCTAATAAAAAGACCAGACATAATACTCTTTGTTAATGGACTACCATTAGTAGGAATAGAACTCAAAAACCCTGAAGACGAAAAAGCAACACTACTCACTGCATACAGACAATTTCAAACATACAAAAAATATATACCATCTCTCTATGACTACAACTCATTACTAATAGTATCTGACGGCATAGACGCTAAATATGGATCACTAACAGCACAATGGACAAGGTTTATGAACTGGAAAACAAAAGACGGTATGAAAGAAGACCCAATAACAGAACCTCAAATGAATACAATGATACATGGACTACTAAACCACTCTACCCTACTAGAAATAATTAAAGACTTTACTGTATTTGAAAAAGAAGAGAAATTTAATAATGAAACAGGACTAAAAAGTATAGAAACAATGAAAAAGATTGCAGCATACCATCAATACTACGCTGTTAAAAAAGCAATAGAGACAACAATAATAGCATCATCACAAACAGGAAATGGAAAAGCAGGAGTAATGTGGCATACACAAGGATCTGGTAAATCACTCTCCATGGTCTTCTATACAGGGAAGATAATACAAACACTAGATAACCCTACTATAGTCATAATAACAGACAGAAACGACCTAGATGAACAATTATATGACACCTTTGCAGCTTCTAGCCAACTACTAAGGCAAGAACCTGTTAAAGCAGAAAACAGGGCAGATTTAAGAAAATTACTAAATACAACTGGAGGAGGAGTAATATTTACAACTATACAAAAATTCTCACCATTTGAAGATGAAGACAATTACCCACTACTCAGTGAAAGAAAAAATATCGTAGTAATTGCAGATGAAGCACACAGATCTCAATATGGTTTTGGTGCAAAAGAGAGATATGTAAAAGATGAAGAAGGAAATGAAATAGGAACTAAAACAACATATGGATATGCAAAATACCTAAGAGATGCCCTACCAAATGCCTCCTTTATAGGTTTTACTGGAACCCCTATCGAAAAAGAAGACAGATCTACACCGAGAGTATTTGGAGAATACATAGACATTTACGATGTAGCACAAGCAGTAGAAGATAAAGCCACAGTACCAATCTACTACGAAAGTAGACTTGCCCAAATACACCTTAAAGAAGAATATGGGCAACAATTAGATGAAGAAGTGTCTGAAATAACTGAAAGTGAAAATTATACCGCTACAGAAAGGGCTAAAGCTAAATGGACAAGATTAGAAGCTATAGTTGGACATGAAGCAAGAATTAAGGATATAGCAAAAGATATATTAGAACACTTCGAAAGTAGACAAGAAGTATTTAATGGCAAAGCAATGATTGTGTGTATGAGCAGAAGAATAGCTGTCGAGATGTATGAAGAGATAATAAAACTAAGGCCACAATGGCATAACGAAAATCTTAATGAAGGAAATATTAAAGTTGTCATGACAAGTTCCTCTACTGATCCTCTAAATTGGCAATTACATAAAACGACAAAGGAGCAAAGAAAAGAACTTGCAAAGAGAT
>JAQVKD010000026.1 GCA_028694805.1 Candidatus Dojkabacteria bacterium | reverse complement strand
TATGAAATTCGATATAATTACAATTTTCCCAAATGTAATCCAGGAATATATAAATACTGGAATATTAAGAATTGCTCAAGAAAAAAAACTTGTTGAAATAGATGTCCATGATCTTAGAAAATGGACAGAAGATAAACATAGAACTGTAGATGATACCCCGTATGGCGGTGGACCAGGAATGGTAATGAAAATTGAACCTATATACAAAGCGATACAAGAATTAAAAAAAGAAGATAGTGTTGTATGTATAACAACTCCAAAAGGTGATAAATTAACACAGAGTAAGTTAAAAGAACTTTCAGAAGAAAAAAATACTCACTATATAATTATATGTGGTAGATATGAAGGAGTAGACCAAAGAGTACATGAGAATCTAGTAAACTATGAGTTCTCCATAGGAGAATATATCTTGTCGGGTGGAGAACTCCCTGCTCTTGTATTCGTTGATGGTATAACGAGATTAATACCAGGAGTATTAGGCAATGAAGAATCCCTAGATAGTGAGAGCTTTAATAATGGAAGTGATTTAGATTTTCCACAATATACTAAGCCAGAAGATTTTAATGGTTGGAAAGTTCCTGATGTATTACTATCAGGTAATCATAAAGATATAAAAGATTGGAGAAACAAGAACTCAATATAACCCCTAGTATTTTCTTAATAGGGTTATTACAAGTCATTGATCGCTAATATCAACTTGTATATACTAAATTACGGTATGTAAATTGAATGGGACTTAGAGTATGAATATAAAAGCTTTATTTCTATCAAAAGACAAGAAGAAAGAGTTAGAGAAAGAATTGGAAAGACTTGTTAAAGAAGATAGAGTTAAGATTTCTGAACGACTTGCTGAAGCCAGAGAAGTTGCTAGAGGAGAAGATCAGGAAGACTTGATTATGGTTATAGAGGAAAAGCATCAATTGGAGGATAGAATTAATGAAATTAGGGATATTCTTCTTCGATCCAAGGTTACAAAAGAGGAATGTAAGATTGCTGCAGATGTTGGTTCTGAGATAGTTTTAGCACATGATAAGAATGTAAGAATCTTTAAATTGGTATCCCCAGTAGAAGTTGATCCATCAAAGAATAGAATATCATTAGAATCTGAAATGGGTAAGAAATTAAAAGGATTAAAAATGGGTGATAAGGTGAAGTTAAACAATGAAGATGGTACAGAATTAGAATATAGAGTTATGTATCTCTGCTAGTTTCTGATATATTTTATATATGAAAAATAAGGGCTTCTTTATTGTCTTTTTATTATCTTTTTTACTATTTTTTATTTCCTTTACTGTATATAAGGTTATTGATAATAAAGATATCTTTATTAAATCTTCATCCAATCCTGTAGATGAGAGTACAGTTTTAGGGGATACAGTTTATATCCCTCCGGAAATAGTTGAAGAGTCAATTAAATATCCATCTGTGAATGTCTGTTACAAAGATAATTGCTATTACATTCTTCCTGAAATTATAGAATCCTTTTACATTGATGATCAATTAAATACTAACTCTCTATACATGTATCTTCTAGAGAATGTAGTAGGATATTTTGAAAAACTCTCAGGTGGGAAAGTTTTGGTTGAGAATAGTAAAGGATCTTTTTATACATGGGAAGAGGATTCTCGTATTGATACAAGTAATATATATAAAGGTATAGAAAAACTTTTACTTAATAGAGATACAGATGTATACGAACTTAGGTATGAGTTATATAAAAAAGATTTGCCAGGAACAGATGGAAAGTATTCTAATAGGTATATAGAAGTAGATAATTCAAAACAAAAACTTTATGCTTGGTATGATGGCGAAGTTATAAAGATAATAAATCTCTCTGCTGCGCAGGAGGGTTTTGAAGTATATGGTGTATTTCCAATCATAGATAAAGGCATACAACCGATGGCTCCAAGTGGTCACTATATGCCGTATTGGATGGCTTTTTACTACAGTCCATGGCAGCACTCTTGGTATGGTTTACATGGTCTTGTATGGTGGTATGATGATAATGGTAATAAGGTTTTTGAGAATACTGATTACATTGGTGTAAGAAGGAGTAAGGGCTGTATAAGAATGTTAAAGGATGATGCTAAGTATCTCTATGATAGATATGAAAAGGGTGATCATATATTGATACATGAATAGTTTTCTTGCAAAGATATTTAATATCTAATATATTTTATTAAATAAATTAAATCCCCATATTTATGGAAAACACTCCAAAACGAGAGGTTGTACAGCCTAAGGAGAAGAAGCAATCTAATTCAATTGTTGGTCTTTTAGTTGGTGTTGTATCATTTCTGTTTCTTTTGGTTATATTAGGAATAATCTTTATATTTACTGATTTAGGTAATTCTTTAATAGAGAAGGTTCAGGAGATTAAGAATGTTGAGAGTGTAGAAGAGAAAACATTAGAAGAAGAAACCCCTGAGACAGAGGAAGTAACTCTAGAGAATGAAGGATGGTCTTTATACTCTATTCCTGAATATGGGTTTAGTGTAGAGATACCAGGGACTTCTGTATATAATTCAGAGTTTGATCAATATATGAGATGGGAAGTATCAAGAGGAAAAGAATATAGTTCTGAGAAAGACTCTCTTGATAGTTTACATATTAACTATTATCCATCAGGATTTAGCCCTGATGCAAGAGGATGTGGACAAGGATGTAATGGAGAATTACAAATAGCTGTATATATATATGATAAGGAAACACAATATAATCTTGCAGAAGTAAAAATAGACAAACAGGAAGAATTGGATAATTGGAACGGAATGTGGGAAGAAGATGAGGGATATGAGGCAGTTGTACTAGAAGATTATGTTAAAGATCCTGACCCATTTAATGACAGTTTTTGGTGTGTAAATTTACCAAAAATTGCTGACGGTAATTTTAGAGAGTGTTATATTGAAACAAATGGGTATTTAATTGAAATAATCCACACTGGATTAAACTCTTCAGAATCGGGGACTGATTCTATGAATACAGAGCTTTATAATATTTTGAAGAGTATGAAATTCGAATAAACAAAATTTTATTTTAAAAATTCTTTAAGATCATCAATCTTAACTCTTGTTTGCTCCATACTATCTCTATCTCTTACAGTAACTGTATTATCATTTAAGGTATCATAATCAACCGTAATACAATATGGAGTACCAATCTCATCCTGATATCTATACCTCTTACCAATATTACCTCTAGCATCCCATACAACCTTAAGATCATCAGAAAGAGAATCAAATACCTCTCTAGCCTTATTCACAATCTCTTCTTTGTTAGATACCAATGGAAATATAGCTACTCTATATGCAGCAATATCCTTATGAATTTTTAATACAGTTCTTGTATTACCATTCTCTAATTCTTCTTCCTCATATGCATCAAATAGAAGCATTAAAAATGTCCTATCTACACCACCAGAAGTCTCTACAATATTAGGTAAGAATTTCTCCCCAGTCTTAGGATCGGTATATGTAAGATCTGTACGAGAAAATTTCATATGCTGTGTAAGATCGTAGTCACCTCTCCAATGAATACCCTCATTCTCTGCCCATCCCCAAGGTGCTTTGTACTCAATATCGTATGCATCTTTAGCATAAAAAATTAATTTCTCTTTAGGATGTTGATAGAATCTAAGATTTTCATGTTTTCTATATAGCCCTTTATAAAACTCCATCCTCTCATTCATCCAGTAATCAAAATACTCCTGCATATCATCTGGATGTACAAAAAATTGCATATCCCATTGTTCAAACTCTCTTAATCTATATGTAAATTTACCAGGAGTTACTTCATTCCTAAAAGCTTTACCAATCTGTGCTATACCGAATGGAATTGTTTGTCTTGTACTATCAACAACATTCTTGAAATCTAAATATATGGTTTGACAAGCTTCACCCCTAAGATAAGCTTCTTGTTTTTCTCCTTCGATGACACCAATTTCTGTCTTGAAAAGAATATTATACGATCTAGGATCTGTAAATTCTGTGCTACCACAATTAGGGCATTTACCATCTATTTCATCTTCTCTAAATCTTCTGTGACACTTCTTACATTCAACAACTTCATCTCCAAAGTTTTCTACATGACCAGAAGCCTCCCATACCTTAGGATGTGTAATTATCGTACCGTCTATACCTACAACATTCTCTCTCTTATCAACCATGTTCTTCCACCAATATCTCTTAAGATTGTTTTTCATTTCTACACCTACAGGACCGTAATCATAGAAACCTCCAATACCACCATATATTTCTGAGTTAGGGAAGATAATACCTCTTCTTTTAGCTAATGCTGTTACCTTCTGTAGTAGATCCATATATAAATTATACAAATTTAATAACTCTATTATATTGTACTTAAAGTATTTACTCAAATCTCTATGGTATAATGCAAAGTATAGATAAATTAAAAGATCGATAGCCATGGCAATGATAGATGAAATCAGAAAAGCTAGGATAGAGAAAGTTCAAAAATTCAAAGACAAAGGTATAAATCCATATCCTGCTAAATCAAAGCGTACAAATATGGCTAATGAGATTTTAAATGATTATGAAGACTTCGAAGGAAAAGATGTCACAGTCTCTGGTCGTATTATGTTCTTTAGAGAGTTAGGAAAAATATCTTTTATAAAACTAAAAGATATGTCTGGGATTATACAACTCTATTTAAAGAAAGATAATTTCTCTGAGGAATCTTGGAACGATTTAAAACTTTTTGATGTTGGAGATTTTGTAGATGCTACTGGTACTGTATGTAAAACAAAAACTGGCGAGATATCTGTTGAAGTTAAAGACCTTGATATCCTAGCAAAATCCATAAGACCACTTCCAGAGAAATGGGCAGGAATACAGGATGAGGATATGAGATTTAGACAGAGATACTTAGATTTTCTTGTTAATCCAGAATCAAAAGAAAAGATAGAAAAGAGAGCTAAATTACTTCGTTATTTAAGAGAGTTTTTATGGAGTAAAGGATTTATAGAAATAGAGAATCCCTCTTTAGAAGTAAATCCTGCTGGGGCACAAGCAGAGCCTTTCAAAACACATATAAATGCATATGATATGGACCTTTATTTAAGAATTTGTGCAGGTGAATTATGGCAGAAGATGTCTACTATTGGTGGATTTGAAAGAGTATTTGAGATTGCCCGAGCTTATAGAAATGAAGGTGTAGATGCGGAACATAATCCAGAATTTACAATGTTAGAATTCTATTGGGCCTATGCAACAATTGAGGATAATATTAAATTCCATGAAGAATTATTCTCCGGAATGGTTAAAGAAGTTATTGGTGATTATAAATTCCAATATCATGGAAAGACTTTAGATATGACTCCTCCTTATAGAATTGCTAGATATAATGATCTTTTTATTGAGCATGTAAATATCGATTTAGATAAGTATGAAGATTTAGAAGAACTTAAAAAAGTTGCAATTGAGAAAGGTGTAGAGTTAGAGTATGGCTTGGGTTGGAGTACTACAATAGATCAGATTTGGAAACAGAAAGTTAGACCAAATCTTTTTAATCCTGTATTTGTTATCGATTATCCATATATCCTAACTCCTTTAGCAAAAAGAGTTGAAGGGAGTAATGGTAAATATGTTCAGATGTTCCAATTTGTTATTGATTCTATGGAAATGTGTAGAACATATGGTGAATTGAATGATCCAATTGATCAGATGGAGAGGTTTAAGGAACAGCAAGAAACAAAAGAGGATGGAAAAGATGAAGAAAATTGGGCAGCTGATTATGAATTTGTAGAAGCAATGGAGTATGGTATGCCACCTCAGAGTGGTTCAGGTTTAGGGATAGATAGATGGGTTAAGGTTTTAACAGATGCACCAAGTTTAAGAGAGTGTATTGCATATCCAATAATGAAGCCTGAACCAAAATAGGGGTCTGACCCCCTAGACTTATAAGATATTAAATCCGTATTTTTTGTTGTTGTACAAACAACTTACAGGTGTCAGACACCCGAGAACGCCTGTGAACAAATGTGAACAAATAAAAATCATCGAGATTGCTATTTATAGGCTTGGAGGGTCAGACACGGTATAATAATTTATGGATTCAATAGGAGATATTATCACTCAACTTAAAAAGAAAGTTAGTGATGATCAAAAAGACAAACAAGAAAAAGATCAAGAAGAACTATTCGATACATCAGGATACACAAGTGCTAAATATATCCATGGTAAGAAAAAAGGATATGTAACCAAAGAATACCAATCATATGGAGCATGGTTATCTAATGCATTAGATGATAAAAAAAGAATGTCTATGTATATTAAATGGGCTAAAGATAAACCAAGAGCAATACTAGAAAGTGCATATAGATTTACATCTGACTATCCAAATGCAAAAGATAAAAGTAGGCTATTTATGTGGAAAGTAAAAGATCTAGAAAGTGGATCTAAAGAAAAGAAAGAAAATTAAATGTGTTTTTTTATAGCTTCCCGTACATCTTTTATTACATAATCCAATGTTTTAGGTTCGTTATATACAATCTTTGCTCCACTAGCATACATATGACCACCACCTCCTAACTCCTCTGCAATCCTATCAACTCTTTGATAACCCTTAGTTCCTCTAAAAGTAACATACCAAACATTTTTTTCTTTTGTTGATGGCTCAACAACAAATCCCCAATGTATACCCTGTATATATCTCAATATGTTATTCTTAAAAAACATAATAGCAGAACCGATATATGGATCCTTCCACCTCTCAATATCATCTAAATCAACATAGGTATACATCATATCACCATCAATCTCTATTCTCTCTAAAAGTTTTGCTATTACCTCTGTAGACTCTTTAGGAAATTTATTAACCTTGTAAGTAACCTCCTCTAAATCGATAGGACTAAACTCATAAAGATCTGCATATAACCTTAAAGTATCTGGGGTAGTAGTTTCATATAGAAATCTCCCTGTATCTGCATTAATACCATACTGACCTAACTGTGCTATCTCATCTGTAAGCTTAAATCTCTTTCCTAAGATCTCTTTAAAAGTGTATATAACCTGTTCTGCAGCAGAACTCCTATTATCATTGATAATTAGATAACCATTATCTATAACTGTCTGATGATGATCTATTATTACAATATCCTTAGAAGTCTTATCCAAACTATCTCTCTCATCACATACCAGCCTTATCTCTCCTGCATCAACAACTATTATCAAATCTTCATCACCTTCATCCAAAGTTTCAACTACGGTAATATCATGCATTCTAGGGATATTAAAACTTGGTAATTGCTTAGCTTTAATTACTACTTCTTTAGAAGGAAAGTAGATATTCAAAAACTCCTTGGTAAGTAACATACTAGAAAAAGCATCCATATCTGGACCTCTATGAGAAACTATTAATATCTTTTTAGCCTTCTCAATCTTCTTTTTTAACTGTTTATGTTTATTATTCATTCTTGATTATACTAGTTAGACAGAATATAATACAAACAGTTAAAAGATGTTTATAAATTAAAATTTTTAAATCTCCAATGATAGATATAAATAGAATAGTTAAGGATACTCAGAAAGTAAAAGAGGGATTGTTAAAAAGAATCTCAGAAGAAGATTTGGATTTAGATAAGATAATTGAAGTATATAAAGAGAGAAGGAATTTACAAACTGAGTATGACCAACAAAGATCTGAACAGAATAAATATAATGAGAAAATGGCTCAAATTGAGAAGAACAGTGAGGAATTTAAGAATTTAATATCAGAGCTCAAAGAGAAATCTAATCAAGTCAAAGATATTGAAAATAAATTAAGAGAGAAGGATTCTGAATTAATACATCTCTTAGAGGTTTTACCCAATATACCTGAAGATGATGTCGTAGCAGGAGGAAAAGAGAATAACAAAAGTATTAAAACAT
>JAQVKD010000025.1 GCA_028694805.1 Candidatus Dojkabacteria bacterium | reverse complement strand
GTAATTCCTTCATATAGCGATTTAGCTCAGTTCGTTATTACAGATCCAGATGGTCAAGCACATACAATTACTGCATCTGCAACTCAAGATAGGATAGAAACAGGAATAATACTTGAAGCAGGAGAGACAGCTACTATTACAGCTGTCTATGAAACTGCTGGAGGAAATGCAGCTGTAGGTTGGCAATCAGTAAATTCTGGTAATACATGTGGATCTGGAGCTATGGGACCTGTACAAAATAATGATTGTGAAAGATATGAGAAAAAAGATGTCTCTAGCTATATCTCTTGGGCAGACAGTTATGAGGATGAAACTTTGATATCTAGACAGTGTTGGGCAGATGCAAAGGAATGGGAAGGTGATTATGATTTTGAAGATTTTTTCGTACAGATTGCTTATCTTCCTATTATTGTTGAAGAACAAACCAATCCAGATTGGACAATAGAAAAAGAGGTGGAAGGGGAATACGTAGTTATAGATGATGAAAATTATGCTAATCTTGATTATACGGTAACTATTACTAATATTGGAGATGGGGAAGGAAGTATAGATAAAATTATAGATGAGTTAGATGATAAAGTATTAGAAGAATATATACAGGAAATATCAAATGATGGAGTATACTCATCTGGCTCTATCACATGGGACTTAGAGGATACAGATGAAGTGTTTAGCTCAGAAGAAAGTTTAGAATTAACATATAGCTTCCAAATACCAGAATCTGCTTATGGAACATATGAAAATATTGTTACAGCATACCCTACAGATGGGGATAATTTCTCCGATAGTGCAATAATAATTTTGGAGGCAGATGAAGAAGAGCCATCAACTACAATTCCTCAAACTGGAGTATTTGATACTGTTATCGGAAGAATCTCTTTAGGTTTCTCTTTTATATTTTTAGGTGGCTTAGTAAGTCAATATAGTAGAATTAACTATCTGTTTAACTCTATATCAGAAAGAAATAGGTTTAAGAGAGATATTAAACGTAGGCAGAGATTTGAAAGAAAAATTAAAAAGTAGTTAACCACTTTAACACCAATTTGAAATATTACCAACTTCTTGGTAATATATTGGTAATATGAAAATAAAGAGATATACAACAACTGAATTCTATAACAATCCATCTAAAGCGATTAGCTTTGTTAGAGATGGTGGAGTAGTCTATTTAGGATATAAGAGAATAAAAGAACCAATAGCTGTAGTAACATCCTATGAAGACTATAAAGAAAAAGTTGTAGAAAAAATCACAGAGGAAAAGAAAGGTTCTTTCTTTGATCGTTATGGAGATCGTGCTATTGATATGCCAGAGTATAAAAATAGTGTTAAATATATCAGAAAACAGAGAGAGCAAAAATGAATAAATATGTTTTTGATACAAACTTTATAATATCTTTTTTAAATAAGAAAGATGATAACTATAAAAAGGCTATGAAAATGTCTAAATCACTAAATGAAGAGTATATAATAATTCCTTCTGTTGTAATATCTGAAATAGCTAGCTTCCATAAAAACCCACAATTGAGGAACTATATATTAGGAGAGACTTTAAATTTTACTGATGAAATTTTTTCTCTTACGGATTCAAATATTGTAGAATATCTTGATTTTATACAAAGACTAAATAATTCTTTTACAGCTATAGACTCAATTATTCTATACTCAGCTATAAGCACAAACTCCAAATTAGTAACATTTGATAAAAAGTTGGATAATCTGTATAAATCTATGATATAATCCAACCGTTTATAACATTAAGGAGGTAAAAATGGCAGTAATTGTACATGCTAACGAAAATATAGACAGTGCTCTAAAAAGATTGCACAGAGAAGTTATGAGAGAAAAAATCTTAGAAACTGCTCGTGATAAAAAATATAGAGTAAAACAAGCTGATCTTGATATCCAAAAAAGAAGAGAATGGGCTAAACAGAAGAGAAGAAGAAGAACAGCTGCAAGAAGAGCAAAATAATTTTTGTTACTCATAGTTAAATGTCTTTGTTAGAACAAATACGAAAAGATATGATATCTTCACTCAAAGATGGTGATAAAGAGAAAAATCAAACTCTTAAAATGATTCTTGCTACTATTAAAAATGCTCAATTAGAATCATCAGAAGAATTAAAAGATACAGATATTGAAAAAATCCTTAGAAAAGAAACTAAAAAGATAGAAGACTCTATATCTCAATATACACAAATGGGTAGAGATGATTTAGTTAGTAAAGAAAAGGCAGATTTAGAAATAATTAATGCGTACCTTCCAGAGCTAATGAGTGATGAAGATGTTAAAAAGATTATCGAATCTAAGATTAATGAATTGGGAGCTCAAGATATGAGGGATATGGGTAGGGTAATGGGTACTGTAATGAAAGAACTGGATGGAAAAGCAGATGGTAATACAGTAAAAAATATTGTCCAACAGTTACTTAGTTAATGATAGAGTTTTTCAATATTAAAAAACTGCTAAAGATAGATAATAAATTCCCTTTGGAGGATGTTAAAACTTTTCTTGAAGAAGAGATTCCTAATGATTGTGGTATAAATATAATCTTCACCAATTCTAGAAATATTAAAAAATTAAATCGTGAATTTCGTGGAAAAGATGAAGTTACAGACGTGTTATCATTCAATCTTGATTCCGATAATACATTAGGAGAAGTATATATATGTCCTAAATATGTAATGAAAGAATTTCCTGACTTTAATTTTAAAGAACAGATAATCAGATTGGTAATTCATGGAGTATTACACTTAAAAGGATATGATCATAGTAAGAAATTTGATAAAGTTGATTACAAAGATGAACCAATGTATATTAAACAAGAAGAGATGCTTAATAAATTTTTAAATATGAAGTTACAGAAATGATGTTGATAACGGGGATAGGAAATCCAGACACAAAATATCATAATACAAGACATAATGCAGGCTATTTCGGAATAGATGCAATTAGACAGGAATTAGTATTTGAAGGCTTCTACAACGATGATGGATTTAAGTATGATAAGAACCTTATGTCTGAAACAACGCCAGTAAAATGGGCTAGTAGGGATGTAATAATTCTTCAAAAAACTAAAACAGCTATGAATAACTCAGGAGAAGCTGTAAAGAGAGTCTTTGATAAATATGATGTAGATATTAATGAGTTTATACTCTTCCATGACGATTTAGATATAAAACTTGGAGAATTTAAAATTCAAAAAGGGACATCTCCTAAAGGTCATAATGGTGTAAAAAGTATAGAAGATGCTTTAGGTAAAAAAGATTTTTGGAGAGTTAGAATAGGGATTGATAATAGGAAAGAAGGAGATAGAGTCCCCGGTGAGGATTATGTATTACAGAGATTTAATAAAGAGGAAATAAAAATAATACAGGGAGTATGTATGGCTGCTTCTGAAGAGCTACTTTTTACTGAACTATTTGAAAACTGGATATAGTATCTCCATAAAATTTCAAAATACCATCTAAAGAGTGCTTTTGAATTTGCTTTTCTCCAGGAAGAACTATCCCCAGATCATTATCATACAGTGTAATTCCCATATTCATAACCTCTCCATTTTCATCAATTAAGAAAAATATTTTTCCTGGAACTAATGCAGGATCGGATTGGAAATTAAGTGCTATCAATTCATTTTTTGATTCGAAATATTGCATAAGAACCTCTGCATAATCAAAATCAACAATATAGCTTTTCTCATCTAGTGATTTTATATAAAAATCCTTAATAACAGGCTCAATGGGGGAGAAGTCCTCATAAAAAGCTTGAGAAATTAACCTGTATGAATCTAATGCACCATAATGCATTAATATCTTATCAAAGATATTGTTAACCTCTCCAACGGCTAATTTATTGCTACGGATAATATCCTGTGCGTTTTCAATAACGTCCTCATAGTCAGCCTCCTCTATATTATCGATTCCATCATTATCAATATCCCAGTCCTCTATATCTCTTAATGTATCAAAATCTGCATCATAATCAATGTATGGTTTATTAGAATTCTCCAAAAAACTATTGTTATAACTCACAACATTCATCACTATGGTAAATATGAGGTATATGGATGATAAACCAATTAATATATATGCAACAACATTATCCCACTTCTGCTTTTTTAAGAATTTCTTACTAAAAGAAAAGAAAAATATAGCAATTATTACTAGCTCTATAGCAAAATAAACACTACTAAAATAGCCAGTAAAATAACTAGGTTCTACAATATATTTCAAAATTGTAAAATGGAATTCTGAAAAAGGATATAAAAGTATAATATTTCCTACTAGTAAATCTGCTAAAAGATGAGATAACCCTCCAATCAAAAAAGCGTTTAAGATCATATTAAGGAAATCTTTTGTAAGAAACTGTTTTGTTTTTATATTAAGTAATGGATATATTAATTTTGATAATATTACTAATATTAACCATACTCCAATCCAATATATCGGTGTATGAGTAAAAAAATCATGATGCGTATATGTGGGAATTCCTAAAATAGAAAGTAGAAAAAAATCAAAATCTGGTAAAACCCCGAAGAAAAGCGACATAAAAGCTAAAACAATTTGTTGAGAATTCTTTAATCCTGAAATCTTTTTTTTCTGGATTGCCTCATTTGCTAAATACGAAATAGGGGCATGTGCTAAAAACATAATCTTTTCTTACAAATTTAATCTTTATCCATTATAATCACTGATATGCAAAGTGCAAGTATTAACACAACAAATGAAATATTTTTAGATAGATTAGTACAAAAATTCAATTTACCTAAAAGTATAGAATACATCTCTGATGTAGATAACGATTTCGAGGAGCTATTTGCTGAGATTTTAGGAAGAATCTATAAATTTTCAGTATATATCTCTAAAGATATTACTAAGAAAGAAAATCTTTTTAGATTAGAGAGAGGTGATAGGTTAGATATAAAGAAACTGTTAGATTTAGGTTATCAAAAAGTTGAAAGAGTATGGGAAGAAGGTGAATTCTCTGTTCTGGGAGATGTTGTAATCATTTGGCCGTACAGCATGGCTAATATCCTGAGAATAAGCTTGTGGGATAATGAAATTGAAGATATTGAGATTGTAAAACCAGAGAATAGAAGAGCTATTAGTAAAGTTAATTCAAAAGAGATTCTCTCCAAAGATTCCTCAAGAGTTGTTGGTAGTGAAATCTATTCTAAAAGTAAATTAATATATCTAATTGATGACATAGAAAGAAAAAAAGATGTTCTAGATATTGGATTAAAACGAATTCCAGGTATATACAACTATACAGATACTCATACTACTAAAAACATCATCCAGAATTACAAAAATATTGGATATGAAGTTTGGTATTTAACTAAGGATATTGAAAAATTTGAAATTACTGATAATAAATTAAAAAAATATATAGATAAATATTTTGAAACAGAAAACAGTATTGAAAAAGAACTAACCAGAGGCTTTATATATGAAAAAGCTAAACTCTTAGTTCTTACAGATTTAGAAGTTCTAGGTGAAGTTGATCTCTCTGAGCATAAGAAGAGTGTAGATATTGACCAAAGTAGCTTAGAGATACTTAAAAAAGTGATACCTGGTGACTATCTTGTACATGAAGATCATGGTATAGGTATATTTAAAGGTTTAAAAGAATTAGAAGGAAAGAAATATCTAGACATTCACTATGCAAAAAATGATAGATTACTAATTCCATTTACTGCTGTAGATAAGATTACAAAATATATTAGTGCTGGGAGAGCAAGACCTAAGCTTACAGGGTTGAATAGTGGCATATGGGGTAGAATATCACAAAATGCTAAAAAGCAGGCTGAAAGTATCGCTAGAGAGCTTCTACAGCTATATGCTCTTCGTTCTACTGTTAAGACAGAAAAAATAATTAAAAATGAAAAAGATTTAGAAGAATTCTGGTCCTTTGTTAATAAATTTGAATTTACAGATACTGAAGATCAAATGGTTGCAACTAACCATATTATCAACGACTATCAAAAAGAAGAACCAATGGATAGACTGTTAGTAGGTGATGTAGGTTTTGGGAAAACAGAAATCGCTATGAGAGCAACTTTTGCAGCAGTTAATGCCGGATTTCAAGTAGCTATCCTTGCTCCAACCACAGTATTGGTTCAACAGCATGTAAAAATATTCAAAGAGCGTTTTAAGGATTATCCGTTTATTATTAACTCTTTAAGTAGATTTAATACTGAAAGTGAAAAAGAAAAGGTTTTAAATGCATTAAAATCAGGATCTATAGATATTGTTATCGGTACACATAGTTTACTTTCTAAAAATGTTAGGTTTAAGAATTTAAACTTAGTAATAATAGATGAGGAACAGAAGTTTGGTGTTAAGCAAAAAGAACATTTAAAAGAGATGAGACTTAATACAAATATTCTCTCAATGACAGCTACTCCAATCCCTCGAACATTAAATCTTTCTTTAATGGGTATTAGAGATATCTCTGTATTGGCTACACCACCAATTGGTAGAAAAGATATTAAAAATGAATTTGTTCAATTCTCTTGGAATGAAGTGGAGAAAGTGATACGAAGAGAGCTTGATAGGAAAGGACAGGTATTCTTTTTACATAATAGAGTCGGGAGTATACAGTCGATTAAGGCAAAATTAGATAGGATGTTTCCAAATAATTCTATAGAAATTTTGCACGGGCAGATGAGTAGTAGAAAAATTGAGCAAACAATGTCGTCGTTTATTGATGGTAAAGTAGATGTTTTACTCTGTACAACTATAATAGAAAATGGCATAGATATAGCGAATGTTAACACTCTAATAGTTGATGATGCATCTATGTTTGGTCTATCTCAAATGTATCAAATTAGAGGAAGAATAGGACGTGGTGATAGGCAGGCATATGCCTGCTTTATGTTTAACCAACTTAAAGGTGATAGCAAATTGAGATTAAATGCACTTAAAGAGTCAGAGACATTGGGTTCAGGTTTCATCCTTTCTAACAGGGATTTAGAGATTAGAGGAGCTGGAGATATTCTTGGTCGTAGTCAATCTGGAGTTATTAATTCTGTTGGTTACGGATTGTATACACACATGTTGGGTGATGCAGTCAAACAACTCTCAAATGAATAAATGGCCGTATATAAATCATAAAGCCGTTCACAAAAAATCTACTTTACATCAGATAAAATAGTAGTCTAAGATATACCAACTATGTCATCAGTACTATACAGAAAATATCGCTCACAGAACTTCGATGAGCTCATAGGTCAGGAACATATAACAAAAATCCTTAAAAATGCTGTTAAGAAAAATCAGTTAACTCACGCATATCTATTTGTAGGTTCTAGGGGTACAGGTAAAACGAGTACAGCTAGAATACTTGCTAAAGCAGTTAATTGCCAGAAGCCAACTAAGGAGGGAAATCCATGTAATGAATGCGATATATGTAAAAGTATTAATAATGGGACATTTCTAGATTTAATCGAAATAGATGCAGCTTCTAATAGGGGTATAGATCAGATAAGAGAGTTAAAAGAAAAGATAGAATTCTCTCCAACAGAAGGAAGGTATAAGGTGTATATAATTGATGAGGTTCATATGCTTACCACAGAGGCATTTAATGCCCTATTAAAGACTCTAGAAGAGCCCCCAGAGCATGTTATATTCATTCTTGCAACTACAGAGGTGCATAAATTACCACCAACTATACTCTCAAGATGTCAAAGGTATGATTTTAGATTAGGTACAGATAAAGAAATAAGAGAAGTTATAGAAAGAAGCTCAAAAGGCGAGGGAATTAAACTTGATGATGAAGCAATTAAAATACTTGTGAATAATGCCAGAGGTAGCTACAGAGATGCACTTTCTCTTTTGGATGTGGTTTTTAGTGGAGAGAGTGGTAAAGATAAAAAGATTACCGAAAAAGAGGTTAGAACACTACTTGGTCTTCCTGATATTGATATGGTTGATACTTTGCTTACAAGTTTAATTAAAGATAATTCTAAAAAAGCATTAGAAATAATTGAGAATATAGAAGAGAAGGGTGTGAATTTCCAGCAATATGTATCATATACATTAGAAATATTAAGAGAGGCTCTTGTGGCTAAAATAAAAGGAGAAAAACTAGAGTATAAATTCTTTGATGAGGTATCCCAGAGGGATATCTTAAGATTGGTCAAGGAATTTCTAGAAATTGAAAGAAGCCTAAAAGGTAGTAGCAACCAATCCTTAGTTATGGAAATGATAATCCCATCATTTTGTACTAATGGTGATCATGAAGAAGAGGAGGAAGAGGAGGAGGAAGAAGATATTTCTGATGATTATCAAGATCAAACAGTCTCTGATAATTCCTCTAGTACTTTAAAGGCTATTGATGTTGATATAGATTTTGATAATGTAAAAAACGATTGGAATAAGGTGGCAGATAGTATTAAACCTATGCATAAACATCTTTATGCATTCCTTAGTTCCTCTAAACCAACTAAATTTGAAGATGGTAAGTTATATATTGAAGTCCCATTTCAGTTCTATAAAGATCAAATAGATTGTCCTAAGA
>JAQVKD010000006.1 GCA_028694805.1 Candidatus Dojkabacteria bacterium | reverse complement strand
TTAATACTGCCGTGCTAAGCTCTGCTATTAACTATTCTCCAAGTACTTTATGTACATATTTATTCGAATTAGGGCAGAAATTTAATAGCTTTTATCAAGAAGTTAACGTTCTTAATTCTGATAAGGAGAATAGAGCATTACTATTAAATATTGTAAAAGCTACTGCAGAGACAATGAAAACTGGACTTAATCTTCTAGGAATTGAGACTGTTGAAAGAATGTAATTGACCACATGCTCCGCCAATTTTATCACCCATAGAATATCTAATTGTTGTTTTAATGTCGCGGTTATTTAATATTTTAACAAATCTTTGTACTGTTTCTTCGTTTGGTTTCTCAAAAGGTAAAATGATAGATGGGTTAAATCTAATAACATTAACTAATGCCTTTCTCTGATAGAGTAGTTTTGAAAGTTCAATAGCATGTTCAGGTTGATCATTTATCCCTTTTATTAAAGTATATTCATATGTAATTCTCTTGTTAATATTCTTTTCATACCAATTTACAAACTCAAAAAGCTCTTCCATAGGGTGTAGCTTAGAGATTTTTGGCATTATTTTCTCCCTAATATTTTGATTTGGAGCATGCAGACTTATTGCAAGCTTAGGTTTATGCTTATCTGTAAAGAATTCTTCCATTTGTGGAACATATCCGACAGTAGAGATTGTAACACGTCTAATTCCTATACTCATTTTCTCAGGGTCATTTATAATCTCAATTGCCTTTTTTACATTATCCAGATTCAACATAGGCTCTCCCATACCCATAAATACAATATTTGTTACATCTTTTCCCTTTTTCTTAAGCATTCTTTTGAAGTAGAGTATTTGATCCACTATTTCTCTATAACCTAAATTTCTATTGAATCCCATTTTCCCAGTAGCACAAAACTCACAACCTACCGGACAACCACTCATACAGCTTACACATACTGAATTTCTACCATCTTTGTATTGCATTAATACTGATTCAATAGGGAAACCATCTTTTGTTTTAAATTCTGTCTTTATCGTTGTTCCAGCAGAAGAGTAGTTATCTTGTATATGGTCTAAAGTAGAGAATTCTACTTCCTTTTTAAGTTTTTCTCTTATACTACTAGGCCAAGTTGTTAATTCATCAAAGGAATTGATTGCTTGTTTATAGAACTGATCATTAAACTGATCTGATCTGTATTTAGGTAGTTTATGGGTATTTGCAAAATCTTCAATCATAGATGTATTATATATTAACATTATTTTTTAATACACTGCCTATGTTATTCACTAAAAAAACATCTAAAGATGGAAACCCATACCACTCTGGATATCTTGCTCCAGAAGGTTGGAAACCTAAGAATCCTGATGAGGACTATGTAATCTCTTACTTAGATATTGAACTTGCTGATGGTATAGGGATGGATAAATTTGAGAATGCTGTAGCTGCTTGTGCTGCAGAGAGTTCTACTGGTACATGGACAAAGGTTGATGATGGGAAGGATAGTGGTGTTAAAATGGCAGAAAAGTTAAGAGGTATTGCTTTTGATATTGATCCTAAGACTAAAACTTTTAAGATAGCTTATAAAAAGGAGCTTTTTGAAACAGGTAATCTTTCTGGATTACTAGCTGGAATTGCCGGAAATATTGATGGTATGAAAATGCTCAAAGCTTTTAGATTACTTGATATTAGATTTCCTAGAGAATGGATAGAGGCTATGCCGGGTCCTGCTTTTGGGGTAGATGGAATTAGACACCAATTAGAGATTCCACATGGACCGATTCTTTGTACTGTACCTAAACCTAAAGTTGGTAGGACAGATAAAGAACAGGCAAAGTTAGCTAGAATACTATTCACAGCAGCAAATGGAGAGTATCAGGGGATGAAGGATGATGAAAATTTGACAAGTTTGTTTTTTAATAAGTTTGAGGATAGGGTTAAAGAAGTTCATAAGGTAAGAAGAGAGGTTGAGCAGAGTTCTGGTAAAAAGAAATTCTATTTATGTAATATAACTCATAGTGATATAGATGTAATGATGGAGAGGGCTAATATGATTAAGAATGAGGGTGGTAGATGGATGATGATGGATGTCGTAACTACCGGTTTTGCAGCAGTACATACTATGAGAAAAAGAAATTTAGGTTTAGCAATACATGCCCATAGGGCTATGCATAGTCTTTTTGATAGAGAGAGTGGTCCTGGTATTTATGATGGTGGTGAAATAAAGGATTTTTCTATGTCTATGGTTTTAATTGCAAAGCTTATGAGATTAATCGGTGTCGATTCTTTGCATGGTGGTGCTCCTAAAACTAAAATGGAAAACTATGGTGAACCTAAGCTTATCAAAGATGTTTTACAAAATGATATAACTCCAGAGACAGCTATGACATTAGGTCAAAATTGGTATGGCATGAAACCTGTATGGCATGTGGCCTCTGGTGGCTTACATCCAGGATCTCTAGAAGAAGTTGTAAAACAATTAGGTGAAGATTTAATGATACAGTGTGGTGGTGGAGTCCTAGGACATCCTTGGGGTATAGAAGCTGGTGTAGAAGCAGTTGTACAGGCGAGAGATTTAATTATGCAAAGAATGGATATGAAGGAATGGATAACTAAGAATCCTAATACAGCATTAGCTAAAGCTGCTGATTATTGGGGCTTTGGTCCGAGGATAGTATAGGTCTCCATATACCATCTGGTCCTTTTTCGAATCTGCCTATTATTGCTGGAGTATTTTTAGGCTCCCCATTAGAGATACTTTCAAATCTTCTCTCATTATCGTCTTCGTTTATAACGACACGAAAAGTAGGTCGACTAAGATGTCGTGTATGTTGGAAAACAAGTAAAATATCTCCATTATCTCTCTTAAGAAGTCCTTTGGACCAATGTTCACCATCTAATGTTGTTACACTTCCTGTGCTTAAGGATTCTTTTGATTCGAAAACGTTTGAAATAAATTCTTTTGGGAATTGATCTACATCAGATAGAAGGGTATAAGCTTCTTCTGTGTAGGCAGTAGAGTTCGTTTCTAGCTCAACTGTATTATCAGTCATTGCCTAATTATCATATATTTTGATACAATAGGCAATATGTCAAATAAAGGAATTACACCAAGAAGCGAAGAGTACTCTCAATGGTTTCTAGATATAATAGATAGAGCAGAATTAGCAGAAAACTCTCCGGTAAGAGGATCAATGGTTATTAAACCATACGGATATGCAATATGGGAAAATATACAGAAGGAATTAGATAGAAGAATTAAAGAAAAGGGAGCTAAAAATGCATATTTTCCTCTATTTATACCTAAATCTTTCCTATCAAAAGAAGCTGATCATGTAAAAGGTTTTGCAAAGGAATGTGCTATTGTTACACATTATAGATTAAGAGAAACAGCAGATGGAAAAGGTGTTGAGGTAGATCCTGAAGCAAAACTTGAAGAAGAGCTTATAGTTAGACCAACATCAGAAACTATAATGTATGATACATTCTCAAGATGGATTAAATCTTGGAGAGACTTACCGTTAAAAATTAATCAATGGGCAAATATCGTCAGATGGGAAAAAAGAACAAGGCCATTTCTTAGAACTGCAGAATTTTTATGGCAAGAGGGCCATACAGTACATGAGACTCATGAAGAATCTCTTAAAGAGGTTATGGAAGCCTTAAATATGTATAAAGACTTCGCTAGTGAAGTCCTTGCATTAGAAACATTAATAGGTAAAAAATCTAATTCAGAAAAATTCGCAGGTGCTTTAGATACATATGGGGTAGAAGCTATGATGCAAGATGGAAAATCTTTACAATTTGGAACATCTCATGATCTCGGACAGAATTTTGCTAAAGTTTTCAATATACAATTTACTGATCGGGAAGGAAAACTAAAATACCCATGGCAGACAAGTTGGGGAGTAAGTACAAGAATGATGGGTGCTTTAGTTATGTCGCATAGTGATGATAAAGGATTAATAGTACCACCTAAAATAGCCCCTATTAAAGTTGTGATTGTGCCTATATATAAGGATGATAATAAAGAAAAAGTTCTTAAATATAGTAGGGGTATATACAATCAACTTATTAAAGATGTTGATAATGTAGAATTTGATGATAGAGAATTTTTATCTCCTGGATATAAATTTAATGAGTGGGAGAAAAAAGGTGTACCAGTCAGAATTGAAATTGGACCTAAGGATATGGAAGCTGGACAGGTTGTAATTGTTCGAAGAGATACATCTGAAAAAAGTAATATATATGTTTCAGAGGTCAATGAAAATGTTCAAAAATTGTTAGAAGATATTCAAGAGAATTTATTAAGCAGATCAAAAGATCTTTTGATATCTAATACCTATAGTGTTAGTGATTATAAAGAATTCAAAGATGTAATTTCTTCTAAGAAAGGTTTCGTACATGCACATTGGTGTGGAGATCCAGAATGTGAAGAAAAAATTAAGGAAGAAACTAAGGCCACTACTCGTTGTCAAACAGAAGAGGGTAAAAAGAATACAAGTAAATGCATTTACTGTGAAAAGCCTGGAGAAGAGTGGGTTTTCGGCATCTCATATTAAAGTGAAACATTGGAACTTTCTAAAAGCCTTTCTAATGGTCTAACGTATACTCATAGTTATCTATTTCAATATATTATAAGAAACTTATTTTGACTTATTTTGAAGTGGGCCTGGCCTAGATGCTTTTTCCAATAGTAATTTATGAGAATGTATCAAACTGTTGTACTTAAATATTTCTAGTCTTAACTCTTTAATAATTTGAAGTAAATAGTGATTTTTAATTAGTGTTTCACTAATCCTTTTTTCTCAACCATTGTCCAGTATAGCTGTTTTTGCAATCCTCTATATCTTTTATATCTCCCTGTGCAATTATCTCTCCACCTTTGTCTCCACCTTCTGGTCCAAGATCTATTACCCAATCTGCTTGTCGAATTACATCGAGATTGTGTTCAATAATTATTACTGTATCACCCCTGTCTACCAAACCTCTGAGGAGGATTAGTAGTTTGTCTATATCGTAGAAGTGAAGACCTGTAGTAGGCTCGTCTAGAATATATACAGTATGACCTCTACTCATTTTTGATAGCTCTTTTGATAATTTTATTCTCTGTGATTCTCCACCAGAGAGGGTAAGTGCAGACTGGCCAAGTTGTATATATCCTAGACCTACATCTTGTAAAACTTTGAGTCGTCTATTTATGGATGGAATATTTTTGAAAAAATTCATTGCTTCATCTACCGTCATCTGTAGAACTTCTGCAATATTCTTGCCCCTATAGTCTATATCTAAAACTTCCTCATTATATCTCTTTCCACCACACTCATCACAGGTGATATACATGTCTGGTAAGAACTGCATTTCAACCTTGATTTGGCCGTCACCACGGCACTTTTCACACCTTCCACCTTTTACATTAAAGCTAAATCTACCCATGTTATACCCCCTAGACCTGGCCTCTTGTGTTTGTGAGAAGAGCTCTCTGATAGGCGTAAAAACGCCGGTATATGTAGCAGGATTGGATCTTGGTGTCCTTCCAATAGGAGACTGATCTATACCAATTACCTTATCTATTTCCTCCAAACCATAAATATCTTCATATTTACCCTCTATCTGTTTTCCATTCATTTTCTGATTCATAAGGGCAGGGTATAGGGTGTCATTAATTAATGATGACTTTCCACTACCAGATACTCCAGTAATACATGTGAGTGTGTTTAGTGGAATTTCTAGGGTTACGTTTTTCAAATTATGAGTTTTTACACCAACTACAGATATCGTCTTATGTTTAATTATATCTTTTTTATTTTGGATTCTATTATGTATACTTTTACCTACAACAAGGCTTCTATTGAGATATTTGGCAGTTAAAGAGTTGGTCTGCTTTATATCATTAATTGATCCCTGTCCCACTATTTTTCCACCTTTTTTACCTGCTTTTGGTCCTATATCTACTATATGATCAGCATGTTGCATTGTATTTTCATCATGTTCTACTACAATCACTGTATTCCCACTATCTCTTAGATTCTCCAAGGATGTAATTAATCTAGATACGTCTCTAGAATGTAGCCCAATAGAGGGCTCATCTAACACATATAGCACTCCAGAAAGTCCTGTGCCAATCTGTGATGCCAATCTAATTCTTTGTGATTCTCCACCAGATAAAGTATTAGATCTTCTTGATAGAGTGAGATAATCTAGACCTACATTTATTAGAAATTCTAATCTAGAATTAATTTCCTTTAATATTGGTTTAGAAATTTCCTTGTCATTACCTTTAAGATTAATATCTTTTAAAAACCTTTGTAGTTTACTTATAGAAAATTCAGTGAGATCTATGATATTTTTATCATTAATTGTAGTAGAAAGTGCAAAATTCTTTAATCTCTGTCCATTACAAACAGGGCAGACTTCTTCTATCATATATTTTTCTATTTCTGCTCTTCTAAATTCAGAATCTGTCTCTTTGTATAACCTTTCTTGTTCATTTATAACACCTTCATAGGTGACGTCATAGACTCTTTCTCTTCCAAATCTGTTTGTATAGTTAATTTTGTAATATGATTTAGCTCCTTTTCCATAGAATATTAGATCAAAGATCTCTTTAGGATAATCTTTAATTTTAGTTTTCAAATTAAAGTTATGTTCTGTAGCTATTGCTTCTAAAATTCTTTTATTCCAAGTATCCTTACTCATTCTATTAGACCATGGAAATATACCACCTTCTAAAATTGTTAAGTTTGGATTATATAGTTTGGTTATCTCTATTTCTTTAATTCTCCCCAGTCCAGAGCAATTCGGACACGCACCTTCTGGTGAGTTAAAAGAGAAAGTTGCAGGTGTTATTTTAGGATAAGAGATATTACAATTAAAACATGTAAACTTTTCTGAGAAGAATTTCTCTTCTTGGTTGTGTTTGATAATGATCTCCCCATCAGCCATATGTGATGCAACCTCAAGTGAATCTACCAATCTTTTATGTGATTGTTCATCGCACTCTTTCTTACCAGTTAAACGATCAATAACGAGATTAATATTATGTTTTTTATTCTTATCTATTTTAATATTATCAATTTCATCTAGTTGATAGTTTTCTCCATCGATACTGACTCTAAGAAAGCCTTTGTTCAAGAGTCTTTCAAATAAAGCAGAGTATTCTCCTTTTTTGTTTCTTATAAGTGGTGCTAATATCTGAAACTTCTCACTATCTTTAAATTCTATTTCAATTTGTGAAGCTATTTGTTGAATGGTTTGTGATTTAATCTCTGAGCCGCACTTAGGACAGTGTGGAACTCCTATATGGCCATATAGAAGTCTTAGGTACCCATATATCTCTGTAATAGTTCCAACTGTTGATCTAGGATTGCTTCCTGTAGTCTTCTGATCTATAGATATTGATGGAGAAAGGCCTGTAATTGATTCTACATCTGGTTTCTCCATTAGCCCTAAGAATTGTCTAGCATAAGAAGATAGGGATTCTACATATCTTCTTTGTCCTTCAGCATATAGGGTATCAAAAGCTAGTGAAGATTTTCCACTTCCTGATACTCCAGTAAATACTATTAATTTATTTTTTGGTAATTCTAAGGAGATATTTTTGAGGTTATGTTGTTTAGCTCCTTTTATTACGATCCTTTCATTATCCATTCGATTTATATTATACCATGAGAGTGTAGTATAATATGGGATTATATGCATCCGTAGCTCAACTTTGGATAGAGCAACGCACTCCTAACGCGTAGGTTGTCGGTTCGATTCCGGCCGGATGCGCTTCTTAATGTATTAGATAAGAGGTTATCGTAAAACCTTCTTCTGTATTAACTATTGTGATAAGCTTATCTCTAGAATTCCTTACAGTCCAGTAAAGAACATCTTCGGAAGATAGGATAGGGGTTTTGTTTTCTCCTTCTTTGTCAGCTATATATATAAAGTTGTCTTCTGCATACTGAATATATGAAGAATTTGATAACCAATTGATTTGTGTAATTTGATCAATATTAATATTTTCTATATAGTGTGTTCCTATAGTGATTGTATGATCTCCTTCTTCTTTATCAAATACAAAAATTTGATATTCAGTTGGAGTTTTTATGAGTAATTTATCTTCATCAGGTGAAAATTCAACAATATCTACTGGATATGGAGAGATTGTAATATATTTCCCTATAGTCATATCATACCAGTAAGAGGCTTCTGTAGTTTTTATAAATATTCCATCAACATCTTGATTAACTGCGAAATTAGTTATTTCTCCTATAGTTTGTGTATTTTCTGGGGAATTTGTGAAAAATCCAAACGCAAAATCTGTAGAACGATATTGATCTATAAATGTAGTATCGTTTTGCAGATACAGAGATGAAATAACTTCTACCTCTCCAGAGCCATCTAAATTATATTGTTTTAAAGAATATTCTATTATGGTTTCATCTTCATTTTCTATATGTCTAAATATATAGAAATATCCATCACTATCAGTCGTCCATTTATCTAAAGAATCTGTTTTTCTTAATAGGAGTTGTTTTGTACCTTTATTAAGTGAATATGAGATTACTTCTGAATCTGATTCTAATATTAAATACTTTTCATTTTCAGCCCATGTTATTTGGAAATCTTCAAAATCATTTAGATTAATAGAGTAATTTGATAGTGAGTTATATGATATCTCTGTTGTAGTGGGGATTATAAAGCGAGAAGGGTCTTTAGAATCTTCTTCTGATATTTTTAATATTGCTAAATCTCCGGAGGGTGATAACTTTATATTTACATCGGATATAGTATTTTCTTCATTATTAATAGGTATGGTTAGAATATTAACTGGCAGAGAGCTGATTGACAAGAAACTTGGGTTAGGATTGTAGTAGTATAGCTTAAATGAATCTTCAGTTTCTGTCATAAACATAAAGTGATTATTATCTGAATCTACCCAAGATTTCTCTATTGGAGTGTCAGAAGTATATATATTCTCTTCTTTAAATTCAGATTTTATAAGATATGGATACACAGGCGTTGATTTCTCTTCTAGAATACTAACTTCTTTATTCCAATCAAAATATCCCTCTTTACTGACCATCACATCATAGTCGCCAATATCCAATGTCATGCTCTTATTAGTTTTTCCTTTATATTCATCATTTACATAAATTTCGGCCAACATTGGTGAACTTTCTACGGTTAATACACCGATTTTTTTAATGGATTGATCTATAAAATCGATTCGCCAGCCTTTAACATATAGGAATATAAGTAGGGCTCCTGTATAGATTGTTAGTGTAACTAATATTGATGCTAAAACAGCTTTACCATTTCTCTTCTTTTTCTTCTTCATTGTATTGTTAGTATAGCATAAATTGGTATAATGTCAGTATGATAGGAAAGAAACTAGGAGTGGATCTTGGTACTGCAAACTCTGTTGTTTATGTACAGGGTGAAGGTATTGTCTTTGTTGAACCAACAGTTGTAGCTATTGATATAAATAATTACAAAGTTGTTGCTGTAGGAACAGAGGCAAAAGAGATGATAGGGAAGACTCCTGACAATATTGTAACAAAGAGGCCTTTACGTAATGGAGTTATTGCAGATTCAAGGGTAACTGAAGCTTTGTTAAAATATTTTTTTGATAAAGCTCTTGGTAAATCAAGATTTTTTAAACCAGATGTAGTAATTAGTGTTCCTGCTGGGATTACTACTGTAGAGCAAAGAGCTGTATTAAAAGCTGCAAGTTCTGCAGGAGCTAAGAATATAACTCTATTACCGGAACCGTTGCTTGCCGCATTAGGGGCAGAATTACCAATAGAGACATCATCAGGGAATATGATTGTAAATATGGGAGGAGGTACTTCTGAGATTGCTGTAATTTCTCTTGATGGGATTGTTAAATATGATTCTTTAAGGGTTGCAGGTGATGCTATTAATGAAGCAATAATTGCATATATGAGGAAAAGAAAGGGTATTTTAATAGGGGAGCAGACTGCTGAAAAAGTTAAATTTGAAATTGGCTCTGCATTGGAGGTTTCTAAACCTTTAGAAATGGAAGTAAGAGGAAGAGATATTGGAGCCGGAGTTCCTAAGGCTGTTATGGTTAACTCAAATGACATCGCACAGGCTGTAAAAAGTCCTTTAAGAAAGATCATACAATCTATAAAGGGAGTATTAGAACAGACACCTCCAGAACTATCGGCTGATATTATAGATCGTGGTATGGCTATGAGTGGTGGAACTGCACAACTCAGGAACTTTGATAGATTAATTACAAAAGCCACTGGTGTTCCGGTATATATTGCAGATGAGCCAATATATTGTGTTGCTAAAGGTACTGGTATTGCTTTAGAACTTCTCAATTCTAGTAATAGAGTATTTGTGTTTGAAAAGAGTATTACTTAGTGTATTATTATATATGCTTGATATATTCAGTCGTAAAGCCAAAAAAGAATTATCTCTAGATGAAGTTACTAATATTCTTCAGCAATTAAGAATCCCTCTAAGTCTTGTTTTTACTCCTATAAATCTAAAGGAGGAAAAGAAGAAATTTTTTGAATCTGATAACTATGATCCATATTTTGAGTATAAGGTAGTAAGTAATAAAAATGATCAGATATTTAAAGAGCTTTCTAATCTACAAAGTATTTCTGATGTTGATCCAAGAATCTCTGATTTCTATCTTCAATTAATAGAGGATAAGAAGTTAGCTAGTGATTTAATGCATAATGTTGGTAATAATGAACTTATTACAGAGTTATCATTGAAAAAATATAAGAATCCGACATCCCAACTATTTAGAAACTCCGCTAGAGTTCTAAGGGGTAAACTTGATAAATATAGTGTAATAAATAGCAAAAAGATAAATAGGGGAAAGATGTTGAACTATGAGCAGATAGAAAAGGTTTTTAATATAGTTTTTGATAATTTGGGTTTAGATGGTTGGTCAATTGCACCATCTAAAAATATTTCTAAAAATGGAATTAAGGTTGGAATTAAGCGTAAACAGATTCTTGTAGATCAAGATATTACAAAGTCGGAGTTTAAGTTAAAGAAGACTTTGATACATGAAGTTGGTACTCATGTATTAAGGTCTGTTAATGGCTTTAATACTGGCTTCCCAGCTCTTGGAAATGCAAATTTGTCATCATATTTAGATATAGAGGAAGGTCTTGCTACTTGGAATGAAGAATCTATGGGATATCTTACAGATACATGGTTAAAAAAGAAAGCTGGTATGGTATGGGCTATATACTTAGGTGAGAAGTTATCATTTAGAGAGTTATATAATGCTCTTTCAGGAACTTTTCTTAAATATTCTGCATGGGATATTGCATATAGAGTTAAGAGGGGACTAGGGGATACAAGTTATCCAGGAATATATGCAAAAGATTTAGTATATTTTAGGGGATTTAGAAAAGTTAAGAAGGCTTTAGCATCAGATATCAATATGTATGAAAAGCTTTATGCTGGGAAGATAGATTTAACGAGAGCAAAATGGGTTGATGAAGGGCTTATTCCAAAACCTAAGATAGTTCCTACTAAAGAGTTATGGAATGAGATATTTAAGAAAGCTAATCTCTGAACGCAGTAACTATTGCTTCAGCTATATTTATAGGAGTTTCTCCTTCTATTTTTGTTTCATATGCTTTAAATCCTGGGTGTAAACTTATTTCTTGTACATAAGGTTTTCCATCTTTAAACATAAAATCTACTGCCATAAAATCTGCATTTATCTCTTTAGCAAACTTCTCTGCTATTTCTCTAATTTCATCACTAGGAGTATTATACATACTATAAATTCCTTTATTTACTGTCATAAAACCAGTTGAAGCCTCTCTTCTCCATCCAGCAATAACTTTTCCAAGTTTAACAAAGACCCTAATATCCTCTGGAGTAGTACTAAACTCTTGTAAAAAGAAATTAGTAAGATCTTGATTCTTTAAATATTTATTATTTAAATCTTTTGCAGAATTGAGTTTATATACATTCTTTTTAATAATTTCTTTTCCAAATTTCTTATCAACTCTATTTACCCCAGAGTACTCTTTTATAATTATAGGGTAGTTCTCTAGGACAGACCTATTAATATATAGGCCATCTGTACGGTAATACGTATCAAAATATGGTATTTTATGTGTAGAACAAAATTGTGCAGTAAAGATTTTGTTGTAGTATGGTATGTTTTTTATAGCCTCACTATTTTGAACTAATATTTTGTTTCTTCTGTTTGATCTATTGTAATGATCAGTCCAATCTATTATTAATCTCTTTGTTTCATACTCTTTTGGATTGTAAAGATTGTGGCTTCTAAAGATAATATGTGAGTATTCTGTTATGTCTACTCCAGCTATTCGAATCGATGTTTCACCATCTTTTAATATAAATTCTATTTGGGTATTGTATGCGAAACTATAGGAGATATTCTTATTTGCTATTTCTGTCATTAATCTTTCAACTGCTGTAGCATACTGTCCAGTACGTGTTCCCTTTACTCTATGTTCTTTATCAATTATTAAATATTTCATATCCTATATTATCTTAAATTTTTTAATATATCCTTTCCTTTTATATTTTTTCAGAGTTTTCATAATTTCTTTATCTTTTGTAATATCTTTTGTTAATAGTAGTAGATCTATTCTATCAAAACCTAATCCATGCTCTTTTACTTCGTCTACATCCCTATATTCTAAAACTATGGTATCTAATAGAGCGTTAATCTTTAATGCTTCGATAGCTTTCCATGTTTCAATATTATCATTAAATTCAGAATTATTTATGATAATTTTCTGATTTCTATATACTCCAATATTTGAACCATCTTTTATTAACCTTTTCTGTTTTAGTAGAGTAGGGATATCGTTTGTACTCTGCCCGATACTTACAATTCTTTCCGTATGGTTGTCTTTTAATAATTGAGTTATATAGTAGTGTAGTGCTTCTGTTTGTTCTTCTCCTATTACAGGGAAAAAGTTAAGATATGATTCTGGCATAGTATTAACCTCTAATATCGCGCCATTATCTTTTGTAAGAGGTTTAGATATGTCATTGCAGATAATATCTGCTCCCATTGCAAATACATGTAGAGTACTAGCTATAGATTCGACAATACTTTTAATTTCCGAAGAGACCTTATTAGTATAATCTTCTGTAATTCCACCTCGACTCATACTTGCTACATTTCGAACATATATTTTTTGATCTTTATTTGGTACAGATTGTAGAGTTAGATTTTGTTGTTTTACTAGATCTATTAAAGGATCGTCAATTTCTATGGGTTTTAATATATGTGATGGATTATTAATATCTCTTCTTGGGTCTTCATTCGTTATATTAATTAATTCTTCAATATTGTGTTCACCATCTCCTGTTATAAATGCTGGAATTCTCTTTGTACAAACTTTTAGTTGTCCATTTATTACAAGAAGCCTGTAATCTGCACCACTACTGTCTCCTTGTGCTTGTTCCTGTATCATTATCTTTTTTTGCCACTCTTTTCTATCCTTTGATTGGCAGGCTTTTATTGCATATTCAAAAGCTTTGTATGCTTTTTCTTTAGTATCGATCCCAACTGTTACACCATGTCCTCCTGTTAAACCTGTTGGTTTAATTACTAAAGGTTTTTCATATTGATCCCATATATTATCAATTTCCTCTTTTGAGGTGATAATTTGCCATTTTGGTAAAGGTAATCCTAATTTCTGAATTAATTTATTGGTTGTCCATTTATCTTGTTGAATATTTTTACCAAAAGTAGAATCTTTGGTTGAAGATATTGAGCATGTTACTTGTGAACCTTTTCCGCATCCAATTGTATAGTATCTGTTCCATTTAAAGCCAAACCCTTCACTTACTCCTGGTATTATTTCATCATCAGCTACGGTTAGAGTCGTTTCATAGCCTAAGTTTTGTGCTTTGTATAAAATTGGTATTGTTGACATTGATTTTATCTGCATCTTTATCACTTTTTCTACAAGATATTCTTGTGCTTCTTCATAGGAAATTTCATCTTTACTTAGTTTCTGAATTTTTTCTGCAGATATTCTCCATATAGATGGTAATTTAGAGCTTATAGTTAAGCCTTCGTCATTAAATTCATAATTTTCTAGAAATATTGGATGAAAACTTTTGATAAGATCTAAAATCTTTTTAATATTCTCATTTTTTCTAACGTCTTTAATCTTTACTAGTGTAATAGGGGATTCTAGATTTAGTCCTTGTACTGTTTTTACTTCTGTCATATATTGAGTTTAAGAATTTAGGTATTTGTTTCTAATATATTCCATTATTGGGATAGCTACTTTTACAACTTCTCCTTTATCAACTTTATAGTGTAATCTAAGTCCCGGATTATAGTTAATTTCATTTATTGCACACTTAGCCTCATTTGTAATATCTGGTGTTATTATATCTACTCCACCAAATTCCATTCCAAGAGATTTTATGGCCTTAACAGCCAGATCTTTATAGTAATTTCCGACTTCAGATATGCACTCTTCTGTTGTTCCTCCTGTAGTTAGATTGCAGCTATATCTTAAAATTATTTCTTGACCATATTCTGGTATAGAATCTAATTTCATATCCAACTCGTTCAATCTTAGATTGACTTCATTATCGAGTTTTATAGGTTTTAATATATCTCTTTCTCTTTGAGAATTAGATATATCGACAAGCTCTTGTATTGTATGTTGACCATCTCCAATAACATGGGCAGCTTTTCTTCTTACTGCTCCAATTACATTATCTCCAAGTACAAGAAGTCTATAGTTTTGGCCATCTATAAATTCTTCACCTAAAACATCTGCACCACCTTTGGCATGTGTTTTTTCTTTAGCGATTTTAAATGCTTCAATTACATCTTCTTCAGTATTAGGAAGTAGAGTAATACCAATCCCTCCTAATTGTTGAGATGGTTTTATAACAACTCTTTTATATGTATCAAAGAATTTTATTGCATCTATAGCACTATATAGTGGAACTTGTTTTGGTACTGGAAGCTTGGAATTCTCTAAAACAAGATTTGTTAAGTTTTTTCTTTTTGCAATAGTAGCTGAAGGAGAGTTAGTAAGTGGTGTTGCTGTATTGATTATATACCAGATCTTCTCTCCGTATTTAAATTGTGCTAATAGTCTATGAACAAGAATTTTATATTCAATGCCTAAAATATCTGCAGCTTCGACATAGTATGCTAAGTGTACATTACCAGCTTCTTGTAAATAGTCTTTATATTCTTTCATATTTATATTTATTTAAATGTTTTAGTTGTATCAACCAAGTAACCAGAAAGTTCAGACCTTCCAATTACTAGGGGATAGATTATGTCATCTGTAACAACTGTTTCTATATCTCTAACGTCTTTACCTATTTTTATAGTTATTTTAATAACTGGTCTTATGTGAATTTTTCCATCTTCTGTTATTTTAGCTAAACGTAAAATATCATCATGTTTAATAATCTCCTGACCTTTAGTATCAATGTAGTCCTGAGCATCTTTAAAGCTATCAAAATTATTAGGTATATCTATAGTTTTAAAGTATTTGATAGCCTCTCTAAATCCTATTCTATTACTTAAGCTACTTGAAATACGAGACGTTAGTATTCCTGTATCCATAAAAGCATTAACAATTTCCTTATCAACTTTAATTTTTTGTTTTCTTTTTCTCATAGATACAGCAGGTTTATGATAGACATTCACTTTTTCTACTATATTTACAACCTTACGACCACTTATAGATTCAATACTTTCTTCAACCTCTCCACCAAAGAGATTTTTGCCTAACCTCATACCATGTTTTATACTTTTTATATCTAATCCTCTAGCTTTTTCCAATCTCCATCTTAATCCTGTTTGATTGGCTACCTGAATACCAAGACCTGGTCTAGCATTAACTTCAAATACAACAGGTCCTTTATCTCTATCTATTGCGATATCTACACCGATATATCCAAGACCTGTAGCTTTTTGACATTTCAATGCAATTTCTAAAAGCTTATCCCAGTCAGGTATCTGTATACCACTTAGGCTTTTGTTCTGTTTAAGATCCATTGTTTTATCAATCATTTCATATGTGTCGCTCATTAAACTTTTTGGACTCATATGCATAGAGTAGGTGGTAATACCAGTTCCAATGTCTATACCTGTACATATGGCTCCAGAGTGAAGGTTTGCTGTACCGTTAGATCTTTTTGTTGGAAGTCTTGTCATAGCCATTATAGGGATATTATTGAAGCATATTATTCTAATGTCAGGAACTCCTTTAAAGGAGTACTGTTTGAGTAATGGATCTGTTTTGACTCTTTCTTCTATTATTGCGATATCTTTCTTTGACCCCATAGAGAACCTTCCCTCTAAAATATTTTCTATATGTAGAGATATATCTCTTTGAGTCATTACCTGACCACTTGGTCTTATCCATATATTCTGATCTTTCTTTTTACCATAGAAGACTATTATTCCATTACCTCCAGTTCCTTTATTAGGTTTTATAACAAAACTTTTTGGTAGTGAATCCCAATCTAAGAACTGTAGTTGCTTTTTACTTCTAATTAATTTGTATACCTCTGGAGTATTTATTCCTGCTTTAGCTAAAATTCTTTTAGTTAAAATTTTATTATCTGCTATTCTTTTAGCAGATGGTGGATTATATGGTCTTACATATTCTTGATTTCTTCTATTTAAACCAAGAATATCTTGAAAACTGTTTTTTCTAGACATTATCTTTACTCCTTACTATGGACTTAAATCTAAATAGATCTTTTATACGTAAACCTTTGAATTGTCCTATGAGTAGATTAACTAATATCAAAATAGGGATTATCCATAGATTATTAAAAAGATATGTAGAGATAACATTTCTGGTTATTACAAACCAACCAATAGTGGATATTAGTATTGTTGATAGAAGAATTAATATAGAATTTTTGAATGATTTCTTAATATATTGTTTAGTAAAAAATTCCCCTAAAGCAGCTATAGATATCATAGCTAATGCTGGAACATTTTCCATATTCTCTAGTCCTAGACCTAAGTAGTTTACTGCTATTAAGAAGGTAATTAGAACTAAAGTAAGTATACAGTAGTTAATAGCAATTCTTGTTATATAGTGCATTCGTATCTTCTTCAGGACAGAGTAGGATAGAAGTGATGTAATTATTACAATTGCTGTTATAGCTAAACCATATTTTAATCCTGTATATGAATATGCTATTGCTAGTATTATTGGAGCATATATTCCATATGATTTACTACCGAATATATATCTTGCAAGACTAACAATGGTTGCTAATATAGTAACTGCAATTAATAACTCTAATATCTGGTCGGATATCCCATTGCTTAAAATCCAAGTTGTAAAAGGAGAGTATTGCATATATTCTTTATTGATAATTTATTGGCTTTTTATGAGCAGATTGTTTAAATTATACGTTTTTTTATAGAAATTTGCCATATTTGATGATATAGTGGTGAACTAAACTATAAGACATAAACTAATGGCTACTAAAGATCCTGAACCTTATAAAAGTGTTTGTAAAATTGACATTCTTGGTGGTCCTGAAACTGATTTCTTTATTACCTTAACTCCAAAAGATTTTGAATCACAACAATTCCATATTAGTTATCTTGATCTTATGGAGGAGATTCCTAATTTTAGAAGCAGACTTCCATTAGATTTTGATGTCTCTGTTATTTTAGATGAATTTTTTAGTATGAGGATGTCCGGCGGTGGAGTTTTGATTAAACAAATGTTAGAAACCGAGGAATCAGATCAGAAAATTGAATTCCCTTTAGAGAACTTTAAAGGGGAGAAGTTGTTAGTTATTGGATCAAAAGATTTTAGTAATTCAATTAGTGTTACGATATCGACGAATTTTTAGAATAAAATCAGCAAACAAAAAGCCACTCTTTTAGAGTGGCTTTAATATTCTAGGTATAATTAGATATTACTCTAATTCAACTGTAGCACCTGCTGCTTCAAGCTGTTTCTTCATTTCCTCAGCTTCTTCTTTAGCGACTTCCTCTTTAATAGTCTGAGGAGCTGTATCTACTAAATCTTTAGCTTCTTTAAGACCCATCTCTGTGATAGCTCTTACTGCTTTGATTACAGCAATCTTATCTGATCCACCATCCTTTAATACAATATTAAAGTTTGATTTCTCTTCAACCTCTTCTGCGGCTGCTGCAGGAGCTGTTGCCATAGCTACTGGAGCTGCAGCACTTACACCGAATTTGTCTTCCATAGTCTTAACAAGATCTGCTAATTCTAAAACAGTCATTTTTTCAACCATTTCTAGAACTTTCTTAGCATCTGCTGTTAATTCTGGGAGTTCTTTTTTCTCTTCTGCCATTTTTTGTAAATATATAAATTAAATATTAATATCCAAATTTAGGACTCTTTTTCAGTAATACCCTTAAGGGCAACAGTTAAACCTCTTACATTACCAGTAATTGCATTCATAAATCCACTTAGTGGTGCACTCATACTTCCAACCAACATACTCAAAAGTTCTTCTCTTGATGGAATCTCCGCTAATTGCATTACTTTCTCTTCACTTAAGAATTGATCTTCATATACTCCACCTTTAGCTTCCATCTGTTCAGTATCTTTCTGTACATCTTTAACTAACTTTGCTGGTGTAGTAGGGTCTTGCGTAAAATATATTACTGCTGTAGCTCCATCAAAATCTTGTACTTCTACTGGTTGATCTGTGTCTTGTAGGGCTATTTTAAATATACTGTTTTTTAGAACTCTAAAGTTTGCATTACTGTTCTTTAGTTCTTTTTTAAGCTCTGTAACAGTAGCAGTATCTATATTATCTGAACTTACCAAAAAGTATCCCTCATGATCTTTGAGAATTTTCTTATACTCTTCGAGTAGTTCAGTCTTTTTATCACGACTGATTGCCATATCTTTAATGTGTTTAATTAATTTGAATTTCTATATATGCCTCATGTAGATTTATTTTTATACTACATTTCTCAGGCTAATACTGGAGTGATTATATATTGTTTAACCATTATCGTCAAGAATTACTCTTCGTTATACCCAATCTTTACACTAGCACCCATTGTAGGGGCTAAATGTAATTTTTTAATAGCTTGTGCATAGTTCTTACCAAGAGTATCTTCTATAGCCTTAATACATGCTTCTACATTCTCTATTAATTCTTCTGTGCTCATATCTAACTTCCCGGCATTTAGATGTATAACACCACTCTCATCACAAGCGAATGTCATTTTACCCTGTTTATACTCCTTTATAGCACTTGTAAAATCGTCAGTAACTGTACCATTCTTAGGATTTGGCATTAATCCCTTAGGACCTAATTCTCTACCTAAAACTGCAATCTTAGGCATAACAGAAGGTGATGCTATGGCTATATCAAACTCAATCTTTCCAGCTTTGACATCCTTTGTAAGTTTATCTAAACCAACAATATCTGCACCTGCCTCTTTAGCATCCTTTTCTAATTCTGGTGTACAAAATACAGCAATCTTAACATCATTATTACCAGTAGAATGGGGTAGAGTATATGCTCCCTTTATAGATTTAGGATCTCTATCCTTAGGAACTATGATATCTGCATGTACTTCTAAAGTACCATTAAATTTACTGTAAGAGAGTTTTTTGACCTCTTCTATACCGTCCTTTAAGTTAAAAACCTCTTTTGTATCGTAATTCTTTATGCTATTTTTATATTTTTTACCTCTTTTCATTTGAATCTATATATAAGTTAAAGTTCTGTTTCTACACCCATCTGTTTTGCTGTACCAGCTACAATCTTTGCAGCTTCCTCTGGGTCTGTAGTATTAAGATCAGGTATTTTGACCTCTACGATTTCCATAATCTGTTGTTTTGTGAGTTTACCAACCTTTTTTAAGTTTGGTGTACTTGAACCCTTCTTAATATTTATCTTTCTTCTTATCAATTCAGAAGTAGGTGGGGTCTTTAGTATGAAATCAAAAGATCTATCATCATAGATTGTTAATATAACAGGAGTTAATATTCCATTGTCCTGTTGTGTTCTTTCATTAAACTGATTACAGAAATCCTGTCCATTAATCCCGTATGGTGCTAATGTAGGTCCGATAGGAGGTGCCATAGATGCTCTTCCTGCTGCAATTGTAATTTTAAGTTGTGCTTTTATTGGTTTTGCCATTTCAAATAACTATATCAAATATTAAAGTTTAGAGACTTGTGAAAACTCAAGTTCTACAGGAGCTTCTCTACCTAAGAATGAGATGAGGACTTTTATCTTACCCTTAGTAGAATCAATCTCTTGTACACTACCTATGAAGTCCGCAAATGCACCTTCAGTAATCTTTACTGCTTCACCAACACTAAAAGATGATTGGTATGAAGGTTGTTCAACCTCCATGTATTGCATAATTGCTTTAACTTCACTTTCTGGTAACGGTCTTGGTTTCTTATCTGTTCTTACAAATCCTCTAATTCCATCTATGTTATTGATAATTTCCCATGTAACTTCATCTAGTTCCATCTTAACAAGTATATATCCTGGGAATATCTTATCTTCTTCTACCTTCTGTTTGCCTTTCTTAACAGTAATTTTCTTTTGAACAGGTACTAATATGTCAACAATCTTATCTTTAAGACCTGAAGCTTCAATTCTTTGTAGTAATTCTTTTTTAATAGCGTTCTCATATCCAGTTCGTATGTTTAATACATACCACTTAGCTTTAGGATTAATAACTTTCTTTTTCTTGGTTTCTGTTTTTTTAGTTTCTGCCATGTTTTTTAAAATATATTTACATTATTAATATACCAGTCTCTGATTTCGAAGAAAACCACGTCGAGTCCTGTTATAGCAAGGGCAATTATACCACAAAGAACTAGGGTATATATTGTAAGGCCTATCAATTCTTTTCCAGTAGGCCATTCTGTTTTCTTTAATTCATTTATTATCTTTTGTATCATTTCTTTAATTCCTGGCAGGCCCACTCTGATTCGAACAGAGAACTATGGTTT
This sequence comes from Candidatus Dojkabacteria bacterium, assembly GCA_028694805.1. GTDB lineage: Bacteria > Patescibacteriota > Dojkabacteria > SC72 > SC72 > WOZL01. The sequence continues at coordinate 16,675 of JAQVKD010000006.1, read as the reverse complement.
TGGAGACCACTGTTTTACCAGTTGAAACTATGGGCCCGTAACTTTTGTTTCAACCTAATTTAAAAAGAGCTACTACTTTATCTTTGTTTCCACATGTAAAGTATGTTTATTACATTTTGGACAATATTTCTTTCTCTCAACCTTTTCTTGCATATTCTTAGATTTGTAAGATGTATAGTTTCTACTATCACAGATAGAACATTTTAAGAATATTACATTTTTTTTAACCTTTGCCATTATATCTGGAAGTCAATTTAATACGATGGGAAATATACAGGGGTATTATATAGGGAAATAGGGGATTGGTCAAATATCTTATATCTGGAGCTGGATCTGAGAGTCGAACTCAGGACCTCATTCTTACCATGAATGTGCTCTAACCAACTGAGCTAATCCAGCTTCTAATGGAGATTATATCATAACAAGTAATTCTGTTCTTCTTGATTTTTAATTATTATCAATTTTCTGTTTGGTTTCTTCTATATTTTGCTTAATTTCATCAGCTTGTTCTTCTATCTCTTGTTTAGTTGAATTGAAATTGAAAAATCCACTATCAGGAAGATCCATTTTAGCAAATATTGAAAGCATTAATAATGCAATCCCTATAAAAACAATTGCGAAAAGTCCATATGAAATATATAAAAAACCTGTTCTTACCCAATATCTACCCTCTGGGGTTACAACTATCCAAAAAGAGGTCTGACTATTTAATCTTAATAGTTGTTTGAAATCTTCGGACTCTATTTGATCTAAAGAAATTGCTTTTGCTGGTGATGTTGCTTTTTTACTCTTCAGATATCGAAAAGCTGGCCAGATATTACTTCCTGGTCCATAGTAGCGATTATATGTATCAGACATATTTTATAGATGAAAAGTTATATATAATAACTTTATTTTACACACTATCTAATAATTAGCAAATAGAATAGGGGTATGGTGCAGAGGACTGGATTTGGACCAGTGAATCCCGAAGGAGTCGGTTTTACAGACCGATGCGTTTGACCACTCCGCCACCTCTGCACATGGAGCCGAAGGAGAGATTCGAACTCTCGACCTATTGTTTACAAAACAATTGCTCTGACCAACTGAGCTACTTCGGCATAGTCGTAAGTCTATTATATCAACGATTTAAAAGTCAAGAAAGGGGTATTAAAAAAGAAAACCCCCGATAGGAGAGGAATCATAGAGCTCTATCTATAAGAAGTGGGTTTCTGCAACTTAATTTCAATGAAACTAAGCAATTTTAGAATCCCAAAGCTCTGATTACGGAGCTATGAAACCTCTTTTTCCCATCAGGGATAGTACATTCTAGCCTAAATATGTATAGTAAGCAATTTATAATAGTATGTTATAGGAAACCAAAAAGTTTTAAGAATATTGATAATACAGCATTTATAAAAGAAGAAATAATAGCCGATAATGGGGAGCCTGGAATTAAAAGAAGGACAATTAATATCCAAGAGTATTTTTCTAGAGTCTCCCACCAGTAAGAAACTTTTCTAGGAAGAAATGCGTTAACTACTTTATGACCATCAAGTGGAGGTATTGGGATGATATTAAAAATAGCTAGGGATATATTTATAGTCGCAAATGTATATAGAAAAAGTGCTATAAGCTGATAGTTTTGTAGAAACTGATATAGTATACCAGCTAATCCTGCTAATAGTAGGTTAGATACCGGCCCAGCTATTGCTGTTAAAGCCTTATCCTTTCTCCTATGTTTAAAATTCCACTCATTAATTGGTACAGGTTTACTCCAACCAAATTTAAAAAGGATCATCATTACTGTCCCGATAGGATCTATATGAGCCAATGGATTAAGGGTTAATCTCCCTTCCGCCTTAGCTGTAGGGTCTCCTAGTTGGTATGCTGCCCAAGCATGAAAATACTCATGTACAGTTGAGCCTATTAGTATAGAAGGTATTGCAAAGATAACCCAAAATAGAAAATTATCTGAAAACATATTTATTTAGCTTGATTAAATTGAATCTTTTTGATAATATCATCTTGCGATTTATCAATCAATTAAAAGAATTATAAATATGTCAAAAGTCTGTTATATATGTGGAAAATCTACTGTAGCTGGTAAAAATATCCAGCATAAACACTCTGAAGGATGGAGATTTAAAGCTCCTAAAACAAACAGAACATTTAAACCAAATCTAAAGAAAGTTAGATTGGATGTCGATGGAAAAGTTATGAACGTTACTGTTTGTATGAAGTGTTATAAAAAGCTCAGGAAGGAGCAGGAAGTCTAGTATAATTCATTTGTTCGAATTTTGTTTTAGTAGGGTATAAATTGCCCTCGAATTGTTTTATTCTACATGCTATTATACGAATATGAACATTTTGGATTCATTTTGGAAAATATTCACATATGATTTAGGTATAGATTTAGGTACTGCCAATACAATTGTTTATCTTAGGGGTTATGGAATAGTTATATCTGAACCATCTGTTGTTGCTATAGATAAACGTAGTAAGAAAGTTTTAGCTGTTGGTAGTGAAGCTAGAAATATGATTGGGAGAACTCCTGCTAATATTGTTGCTGTTAGACCCCTTAGAGATGGAGTTATTTCTGATTTTGATACTACACAGGCTATGATTCATCACTTCATACAGAAGACGCATAAGGTTTTTAATAATAATTGGAAGCTTCCAAGACCAAGAGTTATCATGGGTGTACCTTCTTCTGTTACAGAGGTTGAAAGACAAGCAGTCATTGATGCATCTAAAACTGCCGGAGCACGAGAGGTCTACATTGTAGAGGAGGCTATGGCAGCAGCAATAGGTGCTGGATTAGCTATAGAGGAGGCTTCTGGAAATATGATTGTTGATGTCGGTGGTGGTACCACAGATATTGCAGTAATGTCACTTGGTGATATGGTTATTGATAATACAATAAAGATTGCTGGTGATGAGATGAATCAAGATATTGTTAACTATGTAAAGGATAAATATAACATATTAATTGGAGAAAGAACTGCTGAAGATGTAAAAATTGCAATAGGTTCAGCTATTCCACTTAAAAAAGAACAAGAGGTTATACTTCAAGGTAGAGATCTTGTGAGTGGTCTACCAAAATCTGTAAAAATTAGTAGTGTAGAAATAAGAGAAGCTATAATGTCTTCTCTTTCAATAATTACAGAAGCAGTAAAAGAGGCTATTGAAGATACTCCTCCAGAATTAGTAAAAGATTTACTTACCTCTGGTTTGCACCTTGCCGGTGGTGGAGCTTTGATTCAAGGATTAGATGCTTTTTGGCAAGAAGAATTAAATATGCCTGTACATATTGTTGATGATCCAATCTCAACAGTCGCTAGAGGTACTGCTCAAATGCTCGACCATATAGAGCTTCTTGATAAAGTTCAATCTTCTTGGAGAGAATTAGTTTAATATCTATAGTATATGGTTTTTGAGAGTAATGATAAAAAAGATAGTAAAAATTGGTTATCTATCCCAATAATTTTTGTAATATCTTTGATATTTACTTTCTTTGGTAAATTAGGTTGGTTTACAAACATTAGTAATACGATTGGATATATTTGTGATCCGATATATATAACATCATCCAATGCGGCCAATACTATAAAAGATTTCTTTGGTACTCTAACAGAAATATCAGAATTCAGAGCAGAGTTTAATGAGATGAAATTAAAGATTGCTGAATATGAGATACAAAATATAGAGTATCAGCAACTAAGAAAAGAGAATGGTGACCTTAAGGAACAATTAGATCTTGCTAATAAAGGAAATACGTATGTTGAAGCATCGGTTTTGGACCATATAGAGACGGATAGTATGATTATTAATAAGGGATTAGACGATGGAATAGTTAAAGGGGATATTGTAGTTATAGGAAATTCTTTCATAGGTATAATAATAGATGCTGGTCAATATACATCAAAAGTTAGATTGCCAATATCTAAATCAAGCTTCTTAGAAGTGTATATTGAGTCAGCAGGGGATTCATCTCAAAATATTTTAAGTAAAGCAGTTGCTAGTGGATCTTCAGATGGAATTAAGATAGAGAATATTAGTATGAATAGTGATGTACAAAATGGTGATACTGTTATAGTCAATGATAGTAAGGTTGGAGAACATTTAATTTTAGGTAAGGTTGTTGGTTTATCAGAGGATCCTGCAACAACGACCCGTTCTGGATATGTATCTCCAATAGTTGACTACTATGATTTAGTTAATGTTTTTGTAAGGATAGAAAATGTTGATTAAGATTTTAGCAATAATTTTAGGTATGTTTTTTGTATTAGCATTTAATAGCTTCTTTATAACGTTATTTTCATTTTCTGTATTTATAATTGTTGTATTTATCCTTATGGATAAAATTGATTGGAGAAAATGGATAGTAATAATTGCTATATTATCAATTTTAATGGATATCATGCTGCACAGAGCTTTGGGAGTTACTTTATTATCCATATCAATTTCTGTTGTATCTCTATACCTTTTATTTATATTAATGCCTAGAAAAAAGTTCGTTTTATCATACCTTCCTTATTTCTTAAGTATTTTTGTTTTTTATATTCTCTTATCTCTTTTAAATCCTCTTATACAAAACGGATCATTTGAAGTTTTAACCTGGGGATTTATCATATTTTCAATTATTAAATCTTTAATATCGGCAATATTAATATGGGTTATTAACATTATTATGGATAATTTTAGATCCAATAAAGATTTGTTAATATGAAAAAGCTCTCCTTTGATAAAAAGATTACAAAGAAAAATATTAAAAAACCAAATGTGTCTGGTTTACATATAGATAAAATCTCAAAAAAGCAGAAGCTTCTTAATCTCGTAGAGAACGGGGGATCAGAAAAGATCTCTGAATGGAACTTTCTTTATATCCTAGTATTTTTTCTAATTCTTTTTTCTATACTATTCTTCTCATTAGCCAAATTGCAGATAGTAGATGGATCAGAAATGGTCGCAAGATCGCAAAGTAATAGTATTAGGAGAACATCTGTTACTGCATATCGTGGTGTAATCTTCGACAAAAATGGGAATAAATTGGTTGAGAATATTCCTGCAATAAACGTATATATTAATGTAGATGTTTTTTTAGAGAACGGTTTTGAGATAAATGAAGATAAATTAAAAGAAGTTACAGGTACTTTAGAATTGGTATTGGGAGATAAATGGAAATCGGGAGATGAGGAGGATGAATATTCTAGTATTTATGAAAAAGTTATTTCTATTTACGAATCAGATCCTTATTTCTCAAATATCTTGATAGCTAAAGATATTAATAATGATATGTCTATAGATATCAAAGCAAAGGGAGAGGAGCTAGAAGGTATAGAACTTCAAGACGAAAGTAAAAGAAGTTATATATATCCAGAACAGTTCGCTCATATTTTAGGATATGTAGGGCAGGCATCAGCTGAAGACATCGAAAATTATGAGTATGTTTCGAGTAATGATACTGTTGGAAAGATAGGAATAGAGAAGTATTATAATGAAATTCTTGCTGGTACAAATGGGGAAGAAGCTACGGAGGTAAATGCGTTAGGTCATTCTATAACTGGAGATTCTTATACTATTTCATCTTCAGTATCTGGTAAAAGTCTATATCTCACATTAGATCTTGATGTGCAAACTAAAATGTATGAGTTAATGGAAGATGCTGTTGCTGAGAATGGTGCAACTGGTGCTGCCTTAATTGTTGAAGATGTTAATAATGGTGAAATTTTAAGTATGGTCTCCTATCCTGGATACGATAATAATCTATTTATAGGAGGTATTTCGCAAGATGAATATAATAAATTGTTAAACGATGATTCTGTTCCACTTCTTAATAGGCCAATAGTAGCACAGGTCCCACCTGGATCAACTTTTAAAACATTGGTTGCAGCAGCTGCTCTTGATGCTGGAGTTATAAATAAGTCGACAATATATATAAGTAAATATGGTTATACATTTACTAATGGAGCTACATTTCAAGAATTCCAAAATCATGCATATGGACCACTTAATGTAGTTCAAGCGATTGCAAGATCTTCAAATATCTATTTCTGTGAGACTATCAGGGATTGGGATATTGAGGCCTTAGTGCCATATTTAGAAGCTTTTGGTATAGGACAGTATACTGGTATTGATATTCCTGGTGAGGCAGCTGGGAGATTACCATCTCCAGAGAATAAGATATATTTAGCGGAGAATGGGGCTACTTGGTTAGATCCTATATGGTATCCAGAAGGAGATGGGTGTAACTCTGTAATAGGGCAGGGAATAACTTTGGTTACGCCAATTCAGATGGTAAATTGGATTGCTGCAATAGCAAATGGTGGCACACTATACACTCCACATCTTTTGCAAAAAACTGTTGATGAAAATGGGGTAGAAGAAGATATCTCTTACACTCCCCTAAATACAGATTTCATATCTAAAGATGCCTTGGATATAGTGAAAGAGGGAATGTGGTCTGTTGTAAATAGTGATATAGGTAGTGCTAGTATACTAAGAAACTTAGGAGAGGAAATCGCTCTTAAAACTGGTACTGCGGAATTTGGAGCTTTAAATGAAGATGGTGAATATGAACATACGCATGCATGGATTGCCGGCTTCTATCCATATGATGACCCTAAATATTCATTTGTAATATTTTTTGAAGATGGAGGTTTAAGCTTTGATTCTCTTAAATATTCTAAAAATGTCTTGTCATGGTTAATAGATTCGGGGTATAAATAAATATGAATATCCAATTTCAAGAACCAATTTCAGATGAGCAATGGGATGAATATGTTTTACAATTACCTACATATTCATTTCTTTTGAGCTCCGCAAGGTATAACTATTTGCAAAGTATTCTTAAACAAACTTTTAGACATTTAGTCTTTAATAATGAGCAATTTCTTGGTGTTATTGATGGCTATGTAGATTCTATAAAGATTTTCGGGAAATATCTTGAGTGTAAGCATAATCCCATGCTTGTATCTGGGTTAAATGATGGAGAGAAAGAAGAAATATATAGAGAAATTTTTAATAAATTAAAGTCTATTGCTGTTGAAAATAACTGCTTCTTTATTCGTCTATCACCGTTAGTTCAATATGATGAGATATATGATAAAGTGTCTCTAGAATTTAATGCTCAAAGTGCTCCAGTGCATCCCCAAGATGCATTAATATCCCAATATTTTGATATAAGTAAAAGCGAAGAGGATTTAAGACATGATATGAGTAGTTCAACTAGAAATAATATTAACAAGCTTATGAAAAATACTGACATTTCAGTAAAAATTTTTCAAGACGATTCAGTATTCGAAGTTTTTTCAGATTTCTATAATCAAACTATGCAATTAAAACAGTACAGAGGACATAGTTCAAGTGCTTTACTTAAAGAGTTTAAATATCAATTAGATAAGGGAATGATCTATTTTGTTGTTGGTTACTATAAAGATAAACCAATAGCTGTATGGCAAAACAGTAGATTCGGCAAATATATGCATGTATATCAAGCAGGTAGTGATGTAGGATTCAGAGAGAAGAATATAAGGGTTACATATTTACTATTCTGGGAAACAGTTAAATTATGTAAAGAACTTGGGGTTGAGACTTTAGATCTTTTTGGTGGAATGCTTCCTGAAGACTTACAAAGTACAGCTAAAAATCCATGGAAGGGTGTAAATGATTTTAAAGTTAGCCTGGGGGGTACTAAGGTTACTTACAGTCATCCTAAAGATCTTCCTTTAAAGCAGTATTACAGTATATATCAACCATATGCGAAATTTAGGGTAGAGTTAAAAAATCATACGGTAGACTGGTAATTCATACTTTTTTAATAAATATATATTAACCTATCTTTATGATTAGGTTTAATAAATATGCTGTTGCTCTTAAGTTAACTCAAGAGAAAGTCGGTAGGAAGGAGGTATTAAATGAAATTTTTAATAAAAGGTTTATTGATACCAGTAGGGAAGTCTATGAATATATAAAATTTTTGAAAAAAGAAGATATTGATGTCGTAGCATCATATGAGGATCTTTACCCTTCCTTACTTAAAGAAATTTCTGACTATCCATTACTACTGTTTTGTAAAGGGGATATATCATTGCTTAAAAAGTATATGATTACAATTGTTGGGACCAGAAAGATAAGTGAGTATGGAAAATGGGTTGTAAGATATCTTCTAAAGCCTTTTGAAAATAATCCAAACATAATTGTTGTAAGTGGTCTTGCTAGGGGAGTAGATTCATATGTACATAAAACATGTCTTGAGTTTAATATCCCTACAATCGGTGTGGTAGCTGGTGGAATTAACAAGGGGTATCCTAAATCTAATCAATATATATATGATGAAATGGTTAAGAAGGGGTTAATAATTTCAGAATTTCCCCCTAATAGATCTGTTTGTAAAGGAATGTTTCCAATGAGGAATAGAATTTTGGCAGGAATATCCCTTGCAACTGTTGTGATAGAGTCTGATATTACTGGGGGATCTCTAATTACAGTTAATTTAGCTTTGGAATATGGGAGGGAGATATTCGCGGTACCTTGTAATATAGACAGATATTCGTTACAAGGATGTAACACTACTATTCTAGAAGGAGCAACGCCTCTGTTCTTACAGGAACAACTAGTTAATTTTTGTGGAAAATTGTAATAAAAGTAGAACTATGTATGCTCCCAGATATGCTCTTGGATAGAGGAAACCGAACATTGTTGGAAATAAGTGTACAGCTATGTGTGGATATGTGTACAATGTTGTAAAAAATATAGACAATAGATTAGATTTCTTGACAATTTAAATTTTTGAAGGTATTTTAATTCAGTATGGCAAAGAAAACAGTAAAATATAACAACCTATTAATTGTAGAGTCTCCGGCAAAGGCTAAGACCATAAATAAGTACTTAGGAGATGAATATAAGGTAATGGCAACCGTCGGCCATATTATAGATCTCCCCAAAAGTAGTATTGCTGTAGATATAGAAAATGGATATGAACCACAATTTGTAACGATACATGGAAAGGGTAAAGTTATTAAAGATTTAAAGAAAGCTGTACCAGATAGTGGTTCTGTATATTTAGCAATGGATCCAGATCGTGAAGGGGAAGCGATAGCATGGCATGTTAGAAATTCCTTAAAGTTAAAAGATCCTAAAAGGGTAACATTTAACGAAATTACCAAAGATGCAGTATTAGATGCTGTAAAAAATCCTGGGAAGATAGATGAGAATCTTGTTGAAGCACAAAAAGCTAGAAGGGTATTAGATAGATTAGTCGGTTACAAACTTTCAGAATTGATATGGAAAAAAATATGGTACGGACTATCTGCTGGTAGAGTACAATCTGTAGCATTAAGATTAATTGTAGAAAAAGAAGAGGAAAGGGATCAATTTAAATCTGAAGAATTTTGGGACTTTTCTGTTGTAGTTAAAGATTCTCAGGATAACGAGTTAGTTGCAAAACTAAAAAGTAGAGATGGGAAGAAATATATTCCTACTGATTCAAAAGAAGTTGAGGAATTAGAAAAACTTCTAGGAGATTCTGATTATGAAGTTATCTCAGTTGAAGAAAAAGAGGTTAATAGACATCCATACCCACCTTTAACAACATCTAAGATGCAACAATCGGCTAATATTGCTTTCGGGTTCACATCTAAGAGAACAATGTCCTTAGCACAGGTACTATATCAGGCAGGATATATTACATATATGAGAACTGACTCTACCAATATGAGTGAAAAAGCAATTAAAGAGATTAGAACATTGGTTAAAGAGAAATATGGTGATAAATATCTACCAGAAAAAGAAATTCACTATAAAACCAAGAGTAAGAATGCTCAGGAAGCCCACGAAGCTATTAGACCAAGTGATTTTTCCGTAACCAAGGATCAAATTCAAAAAGAATTTGGTAGTGCACATGCCAAACTTTACGATTTAATATGGAGAAGAGCAGTAAGTTGTCAAATGAGCTCTAAAAAAGCAAAGGTTCTAAGTGTAAAGATTAGTCCCAAAGATGTAAAAGAACCGGAGTATGTATTCTCTTTAGGTGGTGAGATGATACTCTTTGATGGTTTTAGAAAAGTCTTAGGTGGTGGTAAAGCACAGGAAGATCTAGCTGAAATATCACAAATTAAGGAAGGTGATGAACTAAAGAAAGTTAAATTTGAGAAAGAACAGAAATTTACACAGCCCCCAGCAAGATATACAGAAGCAAGCCTGGTTAAGACATTAGAAAAGTTAGGAATAGGAAGACCCTCTACATATGCAACTATTATCTCTACAATTCAATCACGAGGATATGTTGATAGAGATGGGAAATCTCTTCTACCAACTGATGTGGGAAGAATTGTGACCAATTTTTTAAGAGATAATTTTAATAGATTGGTTGATTACAAATATACTGCTAAAGTTGAGGATGAATTAGATGATATCTCAATGGGTACAGTGGAATATATTCCATTTATGGATTCACAATATAAACCTCTTGTAGAAGAGATATCTAAAGCAGATAAAGATGTAAATAAAGAGGATGTTGTAATACTTGGAGAAGCTAAGGATGAAAAGTGTCCTGAATGTGGGGGAAAGATGGTTGTTAGAGTAGGTAGATATGGAAAATTTTTAAGCTGTGCAAAATTTCCAGAATGCAAAGGGATGAAAGATCTTTCTGGTGGAGAGGAATCTCTTGATTTGGATAAATATTTCAAACCTGAAAAATGTCCTAAGTGCGGGTCAAAGATGATATTAAAAAATGGTAAATATGGACAGTTTTGGGCTTGTGAAAAGTATCCAGATTGTAAAACTACTATGCCGATGCTTTTAAATGAAAAATGTCCTGAATGTGGTAACCAATTAGTAGAGAGAAAGGGAAGGTGGGGTAAGACATTTATTGGTTGTAGTGGCTATCCTGACTGTAAATATATTAAAAAAGAGAAAAAAGAAAAGAAAGAGGAAGAGTAGTTAATCCTTTTTTAATATATACACAATATCATCTATATATGCTTCCTAGAGAGAAATTCCTTAAAACGGGTATTGATTCGTTGTCAGACTCTGATCTGATCTCTTTGCTTGTCGGTAGTGGTATTAAAGGTAAAGACTTCAAAACTATATCAATATCGATATTAAAACAGATCAGGAAAGAGATAAAAAATGGAAATGAAATACAACTAGAAACCCTATCTAATATTGAAGGTATTGGGAAGATAACTGCTATGCGTATATTAGCAGGAATGGAATTGGGTAGAAGAGTATACGGTATATATTCTAACGAAAGAATTACTGTTCAAAACTCTAAACAGGCGTACGAATTAATAAAAAATATGTCTAATTTAAAACAAGAACATATCGTAGGTATCTATTTGAATTCTAGATTTGAACTACTTGATCAGAAAACTATTAGAATAGGAGGGATAGATAATTCTCAATTACTTCCTAGAGATGTAATATCATATGCTTTAGAGAGTAATGCATCATATGTGATTATTGCTCATAATCATCCATCTGGAGATTGTACTCCAAGCAATGAAGATATACAGTTAACTAAAAGATTAAAGCAGGCGATGGATATAATGGGGGTAACTATGTTAGAACACCTAGTTATAGCTAAAAACGGTTGGAAAAGTATAGATGTATAGTGTATAATCCAATCGTTAATTAATATATCTCACATATCTTTCAAGTTTCCTTGTAGAAGATATTCTACTAGAAAGATAGGTGTTTAAAGGAAAAGGAGTAAAATATGGCAGACGCAAAGTCTACAGTCTCAGAGAATACCAAGACTGAAAATAAAGGTGTTCAGATACCAGAATTAATAAACTTCCTTAAAGCTGGTGCACACTTCGGACACAAAACAAGTGCATGGAATCCTAAGATGAAAAAATTCATCTATGAATCCAGAAACGGTGTCCATATCATAGATTTAGTTAAATCAAGAGCTCTATTAGAAAAAGCTCTAGCTGCAATCCAAGATGCATCAAGCAAAGGATACATTCTCTTTGTCGGTACAAAAGGGCAAGCAGCAACCATTATTCAACAGAAAGCTGATGAAGTTGGTGCTTTTTACATTAATAGAAGATGGCCAGGAGGTCTTTTTACAAACTTTGATATTCTTAAAAAGAGTGTTAATAATCTCCTTAAGATGGAAGAAGAGCTTGCAAGAGGTGGAGAGAATTTGGTCAAAAAAGAGCTTTTAATGCTTGAAAGAGAAGTTGAAAGATTAAACAAGATCTATGAAGGTATTAAATTTATGGATAGACTACCATCATTAATGATAGTAATTGATAGTAAAGTAGAGGATATCGCTATTAAAGAGGCTAAAATTGCTGGAGTTCCAGTAGTAGCATTAGTAGATACAAACTGTGATCCGGATCTGATTGATTATCCAATCCCAGCAAATGATGATTCTTTAAAGAGTATATCTTTGTATGTAGATCTATTTGGTAAGGCTATAAAGAGTAAGAAATCAGAAAGCCTTGTCGCTCTTAGACAGAATCATGAGGCGAATTTAAATAGACTAAGAGATGAACATATTCTTTCTCAAGAGAGAGCTGCTAGAATGGAAGAAGATGAAAGATTGAGAATGAGGGCATTAAGAGAAGGGTTAGTCTCTAAGAAAAATGCTTCTGGTGTCGTAAGAGTTGTTAAGAAAGAGAAAAATATTGAAGAAGATATCAAAGCTGCGGAAGCTGTAAAAGCAGAGAAAGATGCGACAAGTATAGAAGATTTGGGACTTGGTACTAGAGTAGAGAACGCTCTAAAAGATGCGGGTATTAAAAATATGGAAGGTCTAACTGGTAAAAATAAAGAGGAATTGATGAACATAAAAGGGGTTGGCGAAAAAGCAGCTGAGCAAATATTGAATGCAATTAAATAATTTAATATTAGTAAAGAAAAATGGGAGTAAGCGTAGAAGATATAAAAAAATTAAGAGCTAAAACATCTGCAGGTATGGGGCTCTGTAAAGAGGCCTTAGAAAAATCAGATGGGGATATGGACAAAGCTACCGAGTATATTAATGAAAGAAGTGATGTTATAGGTAGATTGCATAACCTTACAGGTGCAAAGATTGGGTTATGTAAATTAGCTTTAGAGGAAACAGAAAAGAATTTTGAGAAAGCAGTTGAACTTATCAAAGAGAAAGGTTGGGATGAACCAATAGAACCTGAGTGTGAAATAGGTAATGGAGTCATTGATTCCTATTTACATGGTACAGATCAGAAATTAGCTTCTTTAGTTGAAGTTAAATGTAAAACTGATTTTGTTGCAAAAAATGATGAATTTAAAGCATTTGCACACGAATTATCTTTGCAAGTGGCTGCAATGAAGCCTAAATTTATATCGAAAGACAAGATTGATCAGAAGGAATTAGATGAATTATTAGATACTTTTAGAAAAGAGGTTAAAGCAGAAGGTAAACCGGAAGAGATGGCAGAAAAGATTGTTGAAGGAAAGCTTAATAAATACTATCAAGAGAATTGTCTACTTCAGCAAAAATGGTTTAAAGACGAATCTAAAACTATGCAAAATCTTTTAGATGAATCTATGACTAAATTAGGTGAGCCATTGGAGATTACTAGAATTCTGTATTGGGAATTTGGAAAGTAATTAACTATTCAAGATTTCTTTGTTTATAGAATATATACTCATAAGTACTTATGAGGGGTTCTTTCAACGAAAAAATATATGCATTTATTGATTCTCAGAATCTTAATTTAGGCTTAAATAAAGACCTTTTTAAAAATGGTAAAAAAGTTTATGAGGGTTGGAATCTAGATTTCTCGAGATTTTATATCTATCTACAAAATAAATTTAGAATAGATAAGGCCTATTTATTCATAGGTTACATAAAGAAATATGAAAATTTATATCAATATCTGAGAGAATGTGGCTATGAAATTATATTTAAGCCAACAATTAAGGATAAAACGGGAAAGGCAAAAGGAAATGTCGATGCTGAAATTGTTTTATATGTGTCTGCCATACTTTATCGACGATTTAATAAAGCGGTTTTTGTTTCTGGTGATGGAGATTTTTATTGTTTATATAAATTTCTAGAAGAGAGGAATAAGTTACAAGCGATACTTATACCTAATAAATATACTGGATCTAGTTTATTAAATAAGTTTGAGGAATATAAGTATTTTATATATAGGGACAGAAAGAAATTAGAGAAAATAAATGGGAGGCGTCGCACACTATCACGTAGATAATGGGTCGTATTCTCCCTTATGATTAGTAGATTATAAAATGTTTTTTAGGGTCAGTCAATTGTAAAGGCTTTTGTTTTTATTAACTTTTTTGTAGAATTTAATATAAATTTTTTATACCTAAATATGGATACAGATAAATTTAAAGAAGATTTAGATAGGTGCATAGAAGCATTAATAGAAGATCTAAGTCAGATTAGAACAGGTAGAGCAACACCAGAATTAGTTGAAGATGTTTTAGTAGATGCATATGGTACACAAGCACCACTTAAAAACTATGCAACAATATCTGCATCTGATGCTAAATCTTTAGTTATATCACCATGGGATAAAACAATTATAGATAATATATCTAAAGCAGTATCAGAATCTAACAGGGGATTCTCGTCTGTAACTGAAGGTGATCACGTTAGAGTCTCACTTCCTGATTTAACAGAAGAAAGAAGGAAAGAGTATGTAAAGCTTATGAAAGATAGGGTGGAAGATACAAGAGTAGCTGTAAGGAATGTAAGGCAGAAATATATGAAAGAATTAGATGATATGCAAAGTGATGGGATGTCTGAGGATGCTGCTGATAGAGTTAGGGATACTTTAGAAGATATGGTTAAGGAGTATAATGAAAAGATTGAAGAGATGAAAGATGAAAAAGAAAAAGACCTTATGACTATTTAGTACTTAACCTTATTCAATACTTAAATGAATATATTTGTTACTATTCTATTAGTTCTTCTAGTTTTAGGAATCCTAATATTTGTACATGAATTAGGACATTTTATAGCTGCACGTTTAGTTGGAGCTACTGTTTTTGAGTTTGCATTAGGATATGGACCACGTATTCTTTCTAAAGAATATAAAGGGACAATATATAGCATTAGGCTTTTACCGCTTGGTGGATTTGTAAAAATATTAGGTGATGGTGATCCTGGTAAAGATGATGAAGAGACTTTAAAAGAGAAAGACTCAGAAGGAAATTTGAAGAATAAGAGTAAGTGGGCACAGATATTTGTAATGCTTGCAGGAGTAACTATGAATATCCTTTTAGCAATTATCTGCTACTTTATAGTTCTCGGTTTTAGTAATTGGAAGGTCGTTATATCATATGATTTTGAAAATTTTAACCCTATTGGTGCAGAAATTACTCGTGAGAGAGAAACTGACGTTCCATATGAAGTCTTAGAAGGTAGCTTAGCTCAAGAGTCCGATATTCCAGAAGAGGGATACATTATGAGTATCAATGGACATATTGTTGAATATGTTGAGAATGTTTCTGAATTAATTGGGGATGGTTCTACTGCCGAGATATTAGCTTGTGATATGGATGAGAATTGTAATACCTATACAGTTGAAGTAGGTGATGATGGAAAGATAGGTATTGCAATAGGTGTTAATTACTTAGTTTATCTCGACTATTCTGATCATAAACTGACTGCCGGATTTAGCCATCTGATTAATAATATTAGGTTAATTGGTTCTGTTTTTGGGACCCTATTTAGAGAAGCAAAGGAGACTGGGGACTATAGTACACTTTCTCAGTCTGTCTCCGGCCCTGTAGGAATATTTTTCTTAGTTGACTATTTCAAATCTCTTGGTTGGGTACCATTTATATCATTGGTTGCTGATCTTTCCTTATCTTTAGCTATTATGAATATTCTTCCTATACCTGCTCTTGATGGTGGAAGGGTTCTAATTGTAGCTATTGAGGGTATATTAAAGAAGGATCTTGATCCTAAGGTAGAAGCAATTATCATTAATGCTAGTTTTATACTTCTAATGGTTTTTGTTGTTTTTGTTATGGTTAAGGATATTGTTAATATTGATGAGTTGAAAAGTTTGTTTGAATAGTATAGATTATTATTAACAATATTATTTTTACTGCTCTAATTTTATGGCTATAGTTATTACAAAGAAGTTAAGGACTATTCTTTTTGTTATATTAGGTGTTTTAGTATTAGGGGGGGGTGGTTATCTATTATGGAGAATTAATCAAGAGGAGACTGTAGCACCTGAGGATAGTGAGGCGGCAAGTTGTCAACAGGTTTCTTCTGGCACAGGGAAGTTGGCAGTGTGTTCTGGTAGTTCTTATGTTATGCAGGTAATCGATGGGTATTATAAATTTGTCAGTCATCCTGAGTGGGATTCTACTTGTGAAAATCCATATAATCCAAAGGCTTTATATACTGCAGATGATTACACAGGGGACACTTATAAACTTTGTTCTGATAAATATGGAAGTATTGGTCCAGGTTGCTATCAGTCATGTACACCAACAACTACCCCTACTGTTCCAGACTATTGTGTTGCTGAATATCCTGATTATAATGCCTTACCATATACAACAACTGCAGCTTCTCAGAAATCTGAGCTTATTTTATATTATCGAGTAATTCCTTCATATAGCGATTTAGCTCAGTTCGTTATTACAGATCCAGATGGTCAAGCACATACAATTACTGCATCTGCAACTCAAGATAGGATAGAAACAGGAATAATACTTGAAGCAGGAGAGA
>JAQVKD010000005.1:14367-37817 GCA_028694805.1 Candidatus Dojkabacteria bacterium | reverse complement strand
CCTGCTGCTAATACAAACATTGTGATATCTTGAGACATAAAAAGATATATAACAAGTTATTTATATATACTATCTTAGATTAGAAACCTTTTCCACCTGATATCATACTCTCAATTTTCTCTTGCACAGAATTAGGCATTCTTTTTACTGAATTATTAACAAAACCTCTAACTATTAATTCCCTAGCTTGATCTTCTGTTAAACCCTTAGTCTGCAAATACTCTATTTCTTTCTTGGAAATCTTTCCTATAGATGCTTCATGGGATAGCTGTACAGATGTATTTACAGCTTTAAGAAGAGGTATAGTTTCAACATTAGCAGAATTTTTTAATAATACAGCGTTACACTCTATATGCCCTTTAGAATCATCCCCCTCTCCAACTATTTCAGTAACTGTTTTATATTCTCCACCCTCAGATACAACACTAGAGAGAATCTCTCCAGAGCTTTCCTTTCCTTTAAGGTTAATACTACCACCAATATCTAATACAGAATCATCATGTGAGTACACCAATGACTGAATTACTGCTTTGGCACCATCTTTAAGAAATACCTTAGGGTTACTTTTTATCTCTTTCACCTTATCCCATACAACATAGTTTGAGATAAATAAGCCATTCTCTTCAACATATACCAGAGTTTTAGGAAATACTTTAGATGTTTCTCCCCATGAATGAATCATATTAAAAGTAATTTTTGCATTTTTACCAACAAAAATATCAGTAATTGCATTATGTGTATTACTTTTAACATGTTCATTTGAAAGACAACCTGTAAATATTTCCAATTCAGAGTTTTCTTCTGCAACTATTACATTTCTAACATTTTGCTCAAATCCAGATTGAGATGTAAGAAAACATGTTTGAATACTATTTTTTGAATCAGCAGAAAGAAGAATTAAATATCCAGTGTATTCTTTAAATGTGTTCTCTTGTACCTCATATTTTTTTGTAAACTCTTCTACCTTCTTATTCTTGATATTAAGAATCTGTAAATCTTTCTCTGCAGTTTCCATCAACAATGGCTTATTATCATTCAAAACAATATATGGATCCATTCCAATATTACTATAATTATCTAGGAAATCTTCTAAATTCATCATTTTAATCTACTATCACAAGTTACACATTTCTCATATCCTTGATTATTTATACATTCCCAAACTTTCTTCGGAGCACCTTTACAGATAATCTGACCGTTAAGCATCACATATGCAGTATCTACATCTATATTTTTCAGTATCGATCCAGTATGTGTCGTTAATACAATACTTTTATTTTTTGCCACTCGATTTATATATTTAGAAATTCTCTCTATATTTTCTAAATCAACACCAGAGTCTAATTCATCTAAAAGATATGTATTGAGATTTTTCAATAAAGAGAGTGTAAATAACTCAACCCTTTTTATCTCACCACCAGAAAGAGAATAGTTAAGATCTCTATCTAAAAACTCTGTAATATTCAGTTCTTCAACATCTTTTCTAATCTCTTCATACGTAAAATCATATTGCTTCATTAATGTATCTAGGGTCAGACCCTTTATGCCTGCACTCTTTTGACCTATATATCCTAGTCCTAATTTAACTCTTTTATCAACACTTTTATTCTTTAAACTTTTTCCACCTACTTCAATACTTCCTTTTTTAATTTTGTAATCACCCAAACCCATTATTACTTTAAAAAGTGTACTTTTACCACAACCATTAGGACCAAAAAGCACAACTTTTTCAGTATCTCCTATTTCTAGGTTTACATCTCTAAGTATCTCTTTTCCATCTGCTTCCACTGTCAGGTTTTTTATTGATAACATAACAAATTATATTAAAATAACGTATAATTGGCTAGATGGATATATCAAAATTCAAGACATTAAAAGATATTCATGAGTATTACAGTGTTCATAATAAGTGCAAATTAAAAAAAGTTGCAACTCAACCTGTATATGAATTAAATAAACCGAAATCAGGTATTGTATTTATAGGAGAAGCCCCAGGAAGAGAGGAAGATAAACAGGGGACACCATTTGTTGGAGCTGCAGGTCAATTATTAGATGAGATGTTAAAGAAGATAGGTTTAACAAGAGCTGATGTATATGTAAGTAATGTTGTTAAATACAGGCCACCAAACAATAGAGAACCTTTAGATGAAGAAAAGGATGCCTGTAGAGTGTGGTTGAATGCCGAATTACTTTTTCTTAAGCCCAATGTAATTGTTACACTTGGTGGTCATGCATTAGATAGATTTGTGAAAGGTGCTAAAATATCGGCTAGCCATGGAACTGCATTTTCACATCCATCAGGTATCCCTGTATTTGCTATGTATCATCCAGCTGTAGGTTTATACAATCCATCTCTCAAAAATACCTTACAAAATGATTTCTCAAAGCTTAAAGAATTTATAGATTCGGGATACAAGATAGAGAATGAATCTGAAGACACTTCTCTATTTGATAAAGAAAAGCAGAGTGCTGTAAATGATATTCTTAATCTTTAGTCAGGAGAATCATAGAAAATCTTCTCTGCAGCAGTTTCATAATTACTACATATTTCATCTTCAGTAAACCAAATTTTCATTTCTCTCTCTGCACTCTCTACACTATCTGAAGCATGAATCATTGTTCGAGTAGATCTAGACAGTGAATCAGCAAGATAGTAAGCATCTAAAGAGTAATCATCTCTAATAGTTCCGACATCACCAGCAGATGGACTTGTACTACCCAAAAGTTTTCTAACTCCAGCTATAACTCCATACCCTTCTAATACCATCGCAATAATTGGACCTTCTGTTAAATACTTAATATTTTTTAATCTAAATCCTTTACCAACTTCTAATGAATTCCAATTAGATACATCCTCTCCTCTTTCAATAGCAGCTTTTTTACTTTTCTCACCTACACCTGTAAGATAGCTCTCCTCATCAATATAGTGTTCTCCAACTTGTTCTTCAGTTGCATTAAGCATTTTCATAGCAACAATCTTAAACCCTTTCCTTTCAAATCTAGTAAGGATCTCACCAACTATCTGTCTTTGTAAAACATCAGGTTTAATTAAAAGTAAAGATTTTTCTTTAGCAATATCTGGTACATTCATATTTTTTTAGTTAAATTTAATTTCTATATTTTAACACATCAATTTGGGGTCTGACACCCTAAAAGTCTGGCACCAAATATTAATATTCTTGGGAAATTCCGTAATTTCCCATTTCTGAAACACTTTAGCCCCAGCCTTTAACTAAAAGATAGTGGAGCCATACACTCTTGGGGTCTGACCCTGTATAATCGTTTAATGGAGAAATTAGATTTAATAATAATTGGTGGTGGAGCAGCTGGATTAATGGCTGGTATTTTAGCAAAAGATAAGGGATTGAATTTTAGGATATTAGAAAAGAATGAACGAATTGGAATGAAATTAGGAATTACTGGAAAGGGAAGATGCAATCTTACGAATGATATTGAAGATTTAAATGAGTTGGTAAGCAAATATGAATATAATGGGAAATTTCTTTACCACGCTTTTAGTGAATTTGGACCTAAAGAGACTAAAGAGTTTTTTGAAAATAGATTAAACATACCTCTTAAAGTAGAGAGAGGTAATAGAGTATTTCCAGAAAGTGATAAAGCATTGGATGTAGTAAATAACTTCTATGATGAGCTTAAGGATTATATTATATTTAACACAGAGGTTAGGAGTATAGAAAAGATTGGAGATATGATCACAAAGGTCATTACTAATAATGGAGAATTTGTAGCAAATGATTACATATTAGCAACTGGTGGAATTACTTACCCTATGACTGGCTCTACTGGAGATGGATATAGATTCGCAAAAGCTTTGGGTCATACAGTCAATCCTCAATATCCTGTCCTAGTCGGTTTTAAGATTAAAGAAAATTTCATTAATGATTTGACAGGATTAACCCTAAAATTTGTAAATATATCTGTAATTAAAAATGAGAGAATCTTTAAACAGAAATTTGGTGATGCCCTATTCACTCATGATGGTATAAGTGGCCCTATCATTCTCTACCTATCACAGTTTACATACGACATGTATAATGATGGCTTTGAAATTAGTATAGATTTAAAACCTAAGATTAGTTTGGAAGAATTAAATAATAGAGTTAATGAATTACTAAGATCAAATGGGAAAACATCTATAAGAAATATCTTAAAAGAGCTACTACCAATTTCTCTTATCGATCCATTCTTAAATTCTTTTAATCTGTTATCAGATGCAAAAGGTGCAGAAATTAATAAAGAAACAAGATTAAAAATTGTAAATGGATTAAAAGATTTCAGATTAAATGTAATTGACTCAGAAGGATACGAAAGGGCTGTTGTTAATAAAGGAGGAGTTGATATAAAGGATGTAGATTCAAATACTATGAGATCAAAAAAAGTTGATAACCTATACCTGGTAGGTGATATACTGGACCTGTTCGGTCCAACTGGAGGTTTTAACCTACAGGTTTGTTGGAGTACTTCTTATACAGCAATTAAGGCCTTAAGTATGAGGAGGAAAGGACATCTGTAATACGTATATCCTGCTTGAGAACCGAATTTCTGTTAATGGGTGTGGTGATATTACCCTCCTTGTGGGATCGTAGATCTTCTGCGGTCCTGCTATTAGCAGACACACCATTTGGGGTCTGACCCCTTGAGAGTCGTACCCCAGTTCACCAGAAATTCAAAATTGTTTACTAATCTTAATTATGGCTAGAAAACCGAACAACTACAAACCGAGCACTTATTACCATATTTTTAATAGAGGTCATAATAAGAAAATAGTATTTAGACAGAATTATGATAAAACAGTCTTTATAAACAATTTATTCTTATATTCAAAGCAATTTAATATAAGAGTAGACTCATATTGTCTAATGCGAACACATTTCCATTTAATATTAAAGACTGGAAGATATCCGAAACAGCTATCTGAAATGATGCAAGCATTTATGACAAAATTCTGTATCTATATAAATAAAAAATATCATATGGTCGGAGCTGTTTTTCAAGGAAGGTATAAGAAAAGAGAAATTGCAGATTTTAACGATCTCCTAACAGTGAGAACATACTTGTGGCAAAATCCAGTCAAAAAGAACTTTGTAGAAGAATCAGGAGATTACAAATGGATGAGGATTGGGGGACACACTTAATTAGTGCCAGACCCTTGTATGTCCTGATATAATACAGCATGAAAGGGGCATTAAATATTTTCCAAGAGATAGAAAAGAAAGCCAAGTGGAAAGAGAATTCCTTACAGAAGATTCTTAAAAAATATCCTAAAGATGGTAAAGGACTATATAGACATGACGAATTAGTATCTAAATACCAGAAATTAATAGAGGAAGGAGTTTTAGAAAAAAGTAAAACAATAGAAGAGAGAATTAAGATGAAACCGATACGTACTCAATCAGGAGTAGCAACTATTACAGTCCTAATGAAACCTTACCCATGCCCAGGACAGTGTATATTTTGTCCAAATGAACCCAACATGCCCAAGAGCTATATATCCTCTGAACCAGGAGCTCAGAGAGCTTTAAAACATAATTTCGATCCATATGATCAGACAAGATATAGGATAGAGGCATTACAAAATATTGGGCATAGTACAGACAAGATAGAGTTAATTGTCTTGGGTGGTACCTGTTCTACCTACCCTCTTAAGTATCAGATATGGTTTGTAAAGAGATGTTTTGACGCTATGAATAGCTTTGATAAGGATTACAAAGTTAAAGATGTTAAAGAAGATAATATAGAGTGGGAAGATTTAGAAGAAGTTCAAAAGTTTAATGAAACAACTAAGTGTAGAAATGTAGGGTTAGTTTTTGAAACAAGACCCGACTACATTACCGAAGATGAGGTGATTAGATTAAGAAGGTTGGGAGCTACTAAGATACAAATAGGTATCCAATCGCTGAATGATAAAGTTTTAGGATTGAATAAAAGAGGACATAGAGTAAAGGAGACTAAAAGAGCTTTTCAATTACTAAGGTTGGCTGGTTTCAAGATACATGCTCATATTATGCCTAACCTGTACGGATCAAATCTAAAAAATGATATTAAAGATTTTAAAAATCTTTGGAGTAAAAATTACTATCCTGATGAGTTGAAGATATACCCTACTTCTATAATTGAGAATACAGAGTTGGATGGATTGTATAAAGAAAACAGATATAGACCATATAGTAAAGATGAGTTGTTAGAGTATTTTGTAAAGACTTTACCTCATACTCCTAGGTTTGTTAGGTTAACTAGGATAGTTAGGGATATCCCTTCTAATGAGATTGTTGCTGGGAATAGAGCTACAAATTTTAGGCAGATAGCTAATAAAGAAATTAAAAATCTAGGATTAAAGGTAGAGGATATTAGAAGTAGAGAGATTAGAGATGAAGTTGTTGGTTGGGATAATTTAGAGGAGGAGGTTATTAAATACAAGACTTCAGTTAGCATAGAATTTTTTATTTCATATAGAACTAAGGATACAGATAGAATTTGTGGTTTTTTAAGGTTATCTTTACCCAAGAAGAAGAGTTTTGTTAAAGAGTTAGATAATAGTTCTATTATTAGAGAGGTTCATGTTTATGGTACTTTGGTTAATATTGGTTTGGATAGTAGTGGTGAGGCACAGCATTTAGGTTTAGGTAAGAAGTTAATAGAGAGGTCTGAAGAGATATCTAGGGAGAACGGTTTTAGTATTATTAGTGTTATATCTGCTATTGGTACTAGAAAATATTATGAAAAGAGAGGGTTTAAAGAGGGAGAGTTGTATATGAAGAAGGCAATGTAAATTATAAAATATAAACTATGAAATCAATCAGGGCTGGTGGAATAATTATAAACTCAGAAAATCAAATAGCTATAGCACATGAACATATATGGGGATTCCCAAGAGGTGGTATAGAAGAAGGAGAATCTTTTTTAAAAGCAGCAAAGAGAGAAATTTTAGAAGAGGTCGGATTAAAAGAAGATCAATTAAAATTTGAAAAAGAACTAGAATCATATGATACATATCCTTGGGGTATAACAAAAGATACTCCAGGAGCGTATCCTATGGAGATACATTTATTTTTATTTACTACAGAATATACTGGAGAATTAAAACCTACAGATAGACAGGTAAAAGAGACAAAATGGGTAGATATAGATAAGGTCCCTGATATATTAACTGATCCAGTTAGTAGAGAATTCTTTATCAAGATACGGAATCAAGAAAACTTTTAGAGTATTTCTTTTCATACCATTTATGAAAATCTTCAAGAGATTTTACATTATCAAAGAGGACAGATTCATACAGATCAACACTTCTATAATTAGGATTCTTATAAATAGAACTTTTTATTTCTATAATAATTCCCCTATTAATCTCATTTATTTTTTCTTTGATACTATTATGATATGCAACTCTTTCTTTAAATATCCCCTCTTTAAACAACCAGACATCAATACTCCACTTAATATTATTTCTTTCAAGATTAATTCCTAAAAAATATCCGGTATCAAACGGAAACTCACTAAATTGAGCCACCGATTGATCTATATATTTCATACGTATTGGCTTAATATTCTGTGCAATCTCCTTACATACTGAAAAATACTTTTCTATATTATATTCATCTACTGACACAGAGATATCGATATCTGGTTTCACTAATAAATCTAGGTCATAGCTTCCTACTATCTGTAAATGCCCTAATTTACTTAAAATATCATAAAGACCCTCTTCATAGAGAATTTTATTGCCAAGGATTTTAAGATCATTAATCATGGTTAAAGTGTATTATAAAAGCTAAACGAAATATAGAAGAAAATTTTTGAGAGGCACTCCAAAGAAATAAAAACTATAAGTTAGCGGCATGGTGGGTGTACAGGGGCTCGAACCCTGAACCTAACGGTTAAGAGCCGTTTGCTCTACCAGTTGAGCTACACACCCACATATAAACGAACTAATAATACCAATATAAAAGCTATTTTTCAACCTTAATAGGCCTTATTACAGTATCCAAAGCTATTAACACTGAACCATCTGACAACTTCCTTTCTTTCTCTTCCTCTATGCTTACAACCTCATACTTAGTATCCAAAATCTCTAAAGAATAATTACCCTTATCTATAACAAACCTATACCTACCCTTCCCATCAGTGTTCCTCTTAGCAACAATCCTACTATATTCATTATCTCTTAAGCCAACACTAATATCAGAAAGAGGATTCCCTTTATCATCCGTAACTACACCATACTCTAAACTCTTTTTCAGTAATCCTCTAATAACTAAAACAAAGGATGGAATATATAGAAGAATTATTACAAAATTAAACCAATTAGGATTTATATTGTAGGTATACAAAGTAAATATTAAACCTAAAACAAAAAATACTACACTAAAAATCTTGTATATAACTCTAAATCTACTATTAATTGTAGTTAACACCTTTTCAAATTTACTCATATCTACAGAATCTAGAGGTATAGAAAACTCTGGCATCACTTTATTTACCACACTAAAATTCTCCCCATGATATACATTCTCCAAAGGATAGTCTGCCTTACCAAAAATGGTTTCAGATGGGAATTTATAGTTTCTTGCAGTAACCTTTATAACATAATTACCATTATCTAAACCAAGTTTGAAAAATCCTCTACTATCAGTAACATCTGTCCAAACTAGATGTCTATTTTCATCATACACTCTTACAACAGCTTGAGATATAGGTTCTTTACTTTTACTATCATATACATAACCAGAAAGTTTCCCTTTACTTCTTAAACCTAACCAAGATAGTAGACTTAAGATGAACTGTAATAGATATGCTGGAAGATACATTAATCCACCAAGTAGACTACCAAGACCAAAGGTAACTGTCGCTACTGTTGTAGTTGTTGTAATATCCTGAAGTTCATAGTTATCTAAATCACCAAATAGTTCATCCATTATAACTTGTGTATTATCAATAACCTCTCTAATTATTCTTTCAACAGTAGTTGGAATATCCGCTGGGGGTTCCTCTTCCTCTCCACCAGTCCACTTTGGAATATCTATAGTGATATCACAATTTTGAGAGCTGTTTTCAGCACTATCTATCGCCCATACACAGAAAGAATATGAAAGAAAAAGATCATTGATACCATCCTGTTCTAACTCTCCTAGTTTAACAACCGTTGTATAGACATTCCCATTGCTAGTTGTATTACCACATTCATATCTGTTATCACTACTATCAATACAGTAAAATTTTACATTACCTAAAGACAAGTTATCTTCTACTTCATATGTAAAAGTTACTTCATAGTTACTTTCCCATTTGACATTATCTATACCATCAATTTCACTTATAGATATTAAAGAAATTACAGGAGCTTCATTATCTTGCACACTGTATCTCACATTTGACCAAGAGCTTTCTCCTCCATATGCATTCTTTGCCTTAACTCTGTAGAAATACATTTTTTCATTTTCCAAATTCTGAAACTCAAACATCGTTCCAGCTATCCAACCACTAGAATTTTTTATAGTTGAAAATGAGCTATTTTCACTAACCTGTATTAAGTATTGATAACCGGATCCAATAGAACTCCAAAATAAAGTATTAGTTAAACCTTTTGTATATGTTGGCTCTTCCAATAAAAATGGCGTTTGAACTGGAATTACATACAAAGTTGCAGAGTCTATTATATCTATAGTTAATGCAGGATCAGTTATATCATTAGCTGTTATAGAATATGTACCAGTATTAGCAGAATATACCTCTATCCAAATCTTTCCTTGAGAATTCGAAGCTTGAGTAGGTTGAGTGAATGTAAGATCCGGAGCTACAAGCTCTATGTAATGGCCAGATAAAGGATTATTATCAGTATCTCTTATTGTAACTGTTACAATAGCTTCTTCATAAATTTCTACATTAAGTGGAGATACTTCGATAGTAGAATTCAGATCCTCTGTTATAACTGCAGTTACAGTAACATCATCTGTCATAGATTCAAAAGTCTGTGCAAATACAGAAGAAGTAACTAAGATAAATGACAAAACTAAAAGCATTAAATATTTAGGCAGTTTCATTTTTAAATTTCTTCTACAATTTTCTTAATATATCGATCTAAAGAATCTGTAAAAACAGGATTTTTATATATATCCTTACTTAGTTTAACACCTTTAGATTTTGTTGAGTAGCATTTTTTACATAAAATAGAAAAATCATTAGGATCGAAATATTGTAAATCTTTTTTAGTATGACAAGATGAACATACGTCAAAATCACTTAAAAATCCCAACTCTTTCAAAATCCTAAGCCTAAACTTATTTACTCTCTCAACTGTGAGATCCTCTTCTAAAACAGATTGAAGAAGTTTAAAGATTTTCTTATTTTCTTCTCCCTCAACCAAGAATTTATTTAATATATATAGCAATCTTTCAATATTCTCTATATTTATATGAGAATCTATATCTTGAGAAGATATAAGTTGAGATTCTGTAAGGATAGGTAGTCCTTTACCTTCATAGTAAGAAATTTCACTTGTAGATAGAGTTTGCATGTTCCCCCTATTTCTACTTGTAATTTTTCTTATACCTTTAGCCATGATAGAAAATTTCCCATTGTATTTTCCAAATACTGTAAGAA
The DNA here is from genome assembly GCA_028694805.1 of Candidatus Dojkabacteria bacterium. GTDB lineage: Bacteria > Patescibacteriota > Dojkabacteria > SC72 > SC72 > WOZL01. Next base: position 27,200 of record JAQVKD010000005.1, on the reverse strand, counting down.
TCTTATCAGCTTCTGAATAGTTCACTGATTTTATTACAGTAACAGTATCTTTACTCATCTTCTTCCTCTTCCTGATATTAATATTAAAGGTGTTTTTAATAGAATTTTAAGATCTAATAAAAATCCTCTATTTCTTACATACATAGCCTCTACTTGTACTCGCTGTTCAAAGTTTAGAAGATTTCTACCAGATACCTGCCAAAGGCCTGTCAATCCTGGCTTCACTTTTTGTACTATACGAATATCTTCTTTCATTCTCTCATCGTTACCATTTAAGATATCTTCAATTTCCCATATCATATATGGTCTTGGTCCTACTAATGACATATTTCCAAGAATAATATTAATTAACTGTGGAATTTCATTAAAATCTGTTTTCCTTAAAAATTTACCAATTGGAGTTACTCTAATATCTCGTTCAAGTGGAATTTTATGATCATTTTCTAAAAATTTTTTTAAATCTGGATTATCTTCTAACAGATCTTCTGCTTCTGAATACATTGTTCTAAATTTATACATGAAGAATGGTTGAAATTTATAGAGGCGGATACAATTAGGAGCAAAGATAGGACCTTTTGTTGTTATTTTAATAGCCAAAGAGATTAATAAAAGTAGTGGTGATAGTAAAATCCACAAGAATATAGCAATAGAAATATCACAAACTCGCTTAATTACTCTGTACAATATCTTCGACATAAGTTTTAAGCTTATACATAAATATCGAGGAATCGAATTCCTGTGCTTTAATTATACAATTTCTGCTATCAAATTCATTATCATTAAAACTTTTAATGGTTTTTACTAAAGATTTGTAATTATATTTATCAAAACAAATTCCTGTTTTTGGATATTCAAGAGATAAAAGCTCTGATACAATGCCTCTTTTATAAGCAATTACTGCTGTGCCAGAAGCATTGGCTTTAATGAAGCAACTATTCCAATTATTATTTTTAGTTGGATATATATATGCCTTACAATTTTGCATTAAAGAGATATTTCCACTTTCTGGAATATCCCCAACAAATTTAACCTGACCTCTAGCCTTAAATTCTTTTATTAACTCTTCTGAGTTTTCTGTTTTTCCTAAAATTTTAAGATGTTCACCAGATTCTATAATTGCTTTTATAACCAGTCTTAAAGATCTATTACTCAATGTGGAATCAGTAAGAAACCAATTCTCTTTCCTATTAAGAGCTTTCTCAGGATTATATTTTTTAATATCAACTGGAGGGTAAAGAACAGTGCTATTTACTTTGTAAATCCGTTTAAGTTTTCGTTTTTCTGAAAAAGAATTAACTACAATATTCTCTAATTTTTCTGTAAATTTTCTATCCTTTTTATCTAATTTTTTATTTTCAAAAAGTTTGTGAGGTTTCATTATCATTGTAATATGCTTAACATCTTTACCAGTATTAACATATTTTGCACATCGAGAAGATATTGAAATTACTGCATCATAGTTTTTCAAATGCAAACTTTTATATGCTAATCTCTCTAGTTTTAACCATTTTCCCTTTCTATTATCCTCAGGAGCTATTAGCTGCAAAAAAGTGTCATTAATTTTTCTGTCTTTAAAATATTTTTCTGTAATATCTGTATTGTAATATGCTGTATAAATATCACTATTAGGAAAGAGTTTTAAAATGTATTTGACATATTCAAACCATTTCTCAAATTTGATAATGGGTTCTATAACAATCGCTATTTTAAATTTGGATTGGGGCATATCTTTCTTTTTATGATTATTCATATATTTGAGATAGGTAATTTTCTAAATTTTGTAGGAATTTCTTCTCTGTAAAATCTTTCGCTCTATTTTTAATTGTTGTTGGATTATACATGCTTTTATCAAAATGATTAAGGATATTTGTTAATTCTTCTTGATTATTGAAAAATTCTCCAGTCTTCTCTTCCAATACCGTTTCTGTTACACCACCTTTATTATATGCAATTATTGGGGTTCCTTGAGCCATAGCTTCAACTGGTACAAGTCCAAAGTCCTCTATCCCACAAAATAGGAGTGCTAAAGCCTGTTTGTATAGTACTTGTACATCTTTGTCATCATCTAGAAATCCTAAAAATATTATATTACTATGATTTTTTGAAATTTCTTTTAAGTATTTAGAATCTGGCCCATTTCCTACAATAACTAGATTTTTGTTGGTTTTAACACATGATTCAATTGCCCAATCTACATGCTTATAATCATACAGTCTAGATACAGAAAGAAAAAATTTATCAGGTAATTGATACTTTTGTAATACATCGTTAACTTCTTCTTGTGAAATTTCTCTAAAATTCTCCTTAGATATTCCTGGGTATATTACAGTAGACTCTACACCATATCTTTTCTTAATCTTTCTAGATATGAACTTTGAATTTGCTATCCAGTAATCTACTCTTGGGGTCGTAGAGACATCTAATATTCTCTGATAATTATTAATTATTTTTGATATTGGTTTATATATATTCTTCAATCTACTGGAACGGACATTTAACTCATGATCCCAAAGTGATCTTGGGGGGGTCATAACCATCGCAATATGTTTCTGATATATCCCAGGGATTATATTTCTAGCTGGTCCAGCAGATATTGATATTAGGGTATCATATTTTTCAAAATTAAAATTTTCATACGCTATTGGATTTAGAATTTTTAAATGCCTCGACATTTTATATTTAAATGGGAGTTTTTGTGCAAAACTAGTATAGACTTTGTTTTTTATATTTATATGAGAATATTTTGAAGGATTGTACAAGACAGTATATATATCAGCATCAGGAAACAGTTTTAAAACTGAAAACATTTCTCTATCGGCACCACCAAAATCAGTCATTTGATCGGCTATTATTGCAACACGTCCGAGATTGTAATTCATAGAGTATTATAACTCTGGTAAATCATTGGGGTCTATATCAAGATCTCTAAAGGTATTCTCTTCATCATCACTTTCATCTAAGGTATCTGCGATATCGGATATATCAGTTGTTTCTTCTACATGATGGCTCTCTTCAGAATCTTCAAATATATCATCTAATTCTAAAACTTCTTCTTCAGTAATTGTATTTTCATCATCATCTCCACCGTTTACTGTATCTTCATCATCCTCAGACATTATGATTATATTGGGGCTTTCCTCTTCCTCCTCAACTGTTTCAGCTTTTAATGATTTTATTTTTTCTATAATCTCCTGTGCTTCAGAACCAAACTTTTCTACAACATCTATAACCCGCATTTCTTTTCCACATTTTTCGCAAAATTCAACATGCTCTATTTCATGACCACAATCAGGACAAGAGTAATAGACTATGTGAACACTTAATCTTGGTGTCACTGTCTTGCTCTTACTATCTTTTTTCGTATCTGCCATAGCTATAAGATTTAAACTATATGTTACTTAAAGGATAGTATACAAAGTCATGTGGGTCAATAAACTTATAGTCCCGACTATGTTATTCATATTTCGGGTAGCAGCATTTTTTATACTTTTTCCCACTACCGCAAGGACAAGGATCATTTCTTCCAACCTTAACACTCTTTTTTACAGTCTTTTGTTTTTCAACTTGACCAGGCCTATTATCTTTTTTTACTAATTGAGGTTGCTGAGTTTTAATATTTCCAGAAAGATTTGGTGCTTCATTTTTAACAACTCGAACTTTAAAGAACCTATCCCTTACACTTTGATTTATACTATCAAACATCTTATTAAACATCTCAAAACCTTCATTTTTATACTCTACTAGAGGATCTCTTTGTGCTAGATTTCGTAGTGATATACCTTCTCTAAGATCTGCCATATTATCTAGATGTTCCATCCAGAATCTATCAAAAGATTGCAGTATTAAAACTTTTGAAAGTTCTTTAAGTGCAGGCTGTGATATTTCTTGAGTATGCAGAACAAAAGCAAGTAGGATTAGTTTTTTAACTTTAGTTATATCTTCAAGATCATCCTCTTTATATTTTAGTTCTTTTACAGCCTTTTCATATACCTCTTCTGTTAATAGATTCTTTATCTGATTTAGTAGCTTATCTTCTTCTTTTTCATCAACATTCATATCATCAGATCTCTGTGATGCAAAAAGATAATCTATGAAAGATAGCTGCTCTTTAAGAATCCATGTTTCTAAAGGTGTATATCCATATGTAAATTGATTTAGCAGTTCTATATCCCAACTATTCTCTCTACTGAGTGTAAATGCATCTAACTGATCCTGTAGTAATTCAATGTCTAGAGTTTCTGCAAATTTAAGATCTTTTTTAGATTCAAATTTTTGATCCTTCCTCTGATTTTTAGCTATTTTAAGAATATTTGTCCTAAGAGAATAAATAATATCTCTTTGTTGATTTAGTACATCATCATATTCAACCAATCTTTTACGGATATCATAGTTATGAGATTCTACTCTCTTTTGTGCATTTTCTATTGTTTTTCCAAGTACACCTAAAGATATTGGTATATCGTCCTCAAGTCCTACTTGAGACATGATAAGCTGCATTCTTTCACCACCAAAAAGTCTCATTAAATCATCTTCGAAAGATATATAGAAGCGAGTTTCTCCAGGATCACCCTGCCTTCCAGATCTACCTCTCAGCTGATTATCAATTCTTCTTGATTCATGCCTTTCAGAACCTATGACATACAATCCTCCTAATTCTTTTACTCCATCTCCAAGTGCAATATCTGTACCTCTACCTGCCATATTAGTAGCTATTGTTACAGTACCTTTCTGACCAGCCTTAGAGACTATCTTAGCTTCTCTTTCGTGGTATTTAGCATTTAGTACTTCATGTGGTATACCCTCTTTAGAAAGCATATTAGAGAGTACTTCAGATTTTTCTACAGAGGTTGTACCAACAAGTATTGGTTGCTCTTTTTCAAAATGTTCTTTTACATCTTCAACTATGGCTTTGAATTTTGCTTCCTGACTTTTATACACAACATCAGCATGATCATCTCTAATTACTGGATTATTTGTAGGAACAACTATCGTATCTAATTCATATATTGAAGAGAATTCTTCTGCTTCTGTAAGTGCAGTAGCTGTCATACCAGAAAGATATGAATAGAGCCTAAAGTAGTTCTGAAGTGTAATTGTAGCCATTGTTCTTGATTCTCTCTTAACTTCTACCCCCTCTTTCGCTTCAATTGCCTGGTGTAGTCCTTCACTATATCTTCTTCCAGCCATAGCTCTTCCTGTAAATTCGTCAACAATGATTATTTCACCATTTCTAATCATATATTGATCATCAAGTTTATATAGCTCCTTAGCTTTAAGTGCATTATCTAAATGATATGCGAATTGCGCATTCTCATATACATTATCTATCTTTAACATCTTCTCAACTTTATCCATACCTTCATCAGTTAAAGATACGGCATTAGCTTTTTCATCAACATCATAGTCTTTTTCTGGCTGTAGGTTTTTTACTAATGAGGCAAATTGCATGTACATATCATTAGATGCTTGTGCACTTGTAGAGATAATAAGGGGAGTACGTGCTTCGTCTATAAGGATGGAGTCAGCCTCGTCTACAATTGCAAAATATCTGGGACCTTGTACCCTATCAGCAAGATCTCTAACCATGTTATCTCTAAGATAGTCAAAACCGAACTCATTATTAGTACCATATACAACATCACAATCATATGCTTCTTTTTTAGAACAGGCTATTAGATTTGCTCCAGACATATGATCATATTTCAATCTTCCTTCTTTCTTAGCTTTTTCATCACGTTCTTTGATCAACTTTTTAGCTTCGTCACCCTTAAGCTCAATTGCTTCGTCATCAGATATATACCTAAATTGTTCACCAGAACCAATAGCGGCAACCTTTATTCCTAAAGATGCTAAAATACGACCATTCCATTCAGCATCTCTTTTGGCAAGATAGTCGTTTACGGTAACTAGATGTGCACCTCTTCCAGTTAGAGCATATAGATAGAGAGGCATATTAGCAGCCAGTGTTTTACCTTCTCCCGTAAATAGCTCTGCTATCTTATTATCAAAAAGAATATATGCAGCAATCATCTGAACATCATAATGTCTATGGTTGGCTACTCTTTTTGATGCTTCTCTTACAGCTGCAAATGCTTCTGGAAGGATTTCATACAGCTTTCCTTTTTCTTCATCTAAAACTTTTTTAAGAGTTTCTTCATCTAATTGTGAGAACTCTTCCCTAGCTTTCTTTACATCTATCCCAACCTTTTTTCTAAAATCTTCTGTTTTTTGTGTTAATTGTTCATTTGATAGTTGACTATATTCATCTTCTAAATCGTTAATCTGATCAATGATTGGTTGTATTTTATCAAGTTGTTTTTCGTTTGAATCGAAAATATTGTTTAAAAATTTGAACATGGTTAGATTATATCACCTTTAATTATTTATTAATTTACTAACTACAAATACAATTATCCCTATATTTATACCCGTTTTAAGAACTACTGTTAAAAGCATTCCTAAGAATGTCCCTAGACCAGCTTTTATACTTTCCTTAAGACCTTTCTTTCCCAATATATATTCAAAAAGGAATGCTCCGATTAAAGGACCTATAATAATACCAAAGATATTAGAGATTATTAAGCCTATTATACCTCCTAATATTGCACCGATAATGCCCCATATTGAGCCACCTAATATTTTTACACCGATTGCATTTACAATATTGTCTATTAGTGTTGAAAATACTGAGATTGCCAGAAGGATTAATAAAATCTCTGGAGTTATTGTCTGGAATTTATCAATTAAAGCAATAATGATTGTAGAGAGATAGATTAGCCAAACCCCAGGAAGAGATATCATTGTAAGAAAGATTCCTATCAATGAGAATATTGCAGTTATTATGTATATTATTACTTCAAGCATGTATTAATTATACTATATTCATCTTTCGTTCATTTCTATTATTGATAATTGAGTATGGAAACAATACTCAGAATTCTATTTTCATTTATAACTCCAATCTACGCACATACAGACATTCAACTATTTGATTCTAGTCCAGTTTTAATACAGTGGCAGGCATATGGAGAAGATTATGAATATATGGTTAAGGTATATGATGATTCTTCACAGGAATTAGTACTTTATTCAGATTGGATAGACGAAAACAGTTTTGAAGTAGAACTAAATGATGAGGCTCTTTATCTATGGGAATTGTATATAAAAGAAAAAGAGAAGAATTGTAGTGACGAACATCAGTGTTTAAATATAGAGTCTGGGTATTTTTATCTATCTATTGACCAACAAACAGAAAGTATTGTTGAGGAAATTACTAAGGAAGATGCTAATATCTCGGGAAATACAGAAAAAGCGGAGGAGAAAAAAGAACAATCAGAAAAATCAGTTTTAGGAATAACAGAGAAATCTTCATCAAATAAAGAGTCAGATGTAATTACAGAAGTTATAGAAAATATAGAAAATGAAGACTTAAAAGAAAATTTCTGTATATATAAATATAATATGAATAAGAAACAGTTTATATTAGAGAATTGTGATATTGATATTCCACAAGTTTTATCATCAACTTATCAAAAATATGGTGACGAATACATTGTAAAAAGTAATGGAGAATATATAGATTCTATAACGGTAAAAATAGATACTGTGAGCTGTAAAAATTTTGACATTTTAGATACAACCACTTGGTTTAAATGCAACGAAGTTTTTATACGCTCTGATGAATATACTGATGTAAAACTAAGTTATCAAATATATTTTTTAGATTCAAAAATTATTCCACCCTCTAATTATTTATTTGGTGATAATAATTTTGAAATATATGCAGTTACTAATACTTTACCAACAAATTTACTAGCGAAAGGATATTTTTCATTGAATCCTAACTCGAAATGGTTAGATCAGGAGATGTCTATAAAACTAGCTACAGAGTTTAAAGAAATAGAAAGTTCTACCAATGGAATATATTCTTTCCCATTCAATAAGATTGTATATGTCAATCAATGGCATGGATGTACCGATTATCAATGTCCTCATAAGGGTATAGATTTCGCTGCTGTAAGAGAATATATATATGCAAGTGATAATGGTATTGTAGTTGCAAAGGGTTATGATACATATTCTGGAGAATGTAATAGTGGTGGTAATTATGTGTTAGTGAAATATGATAGTGGTCACTATATGTCATATATGCATTTAGAGAAAGATTATGTAAGTACAGGGCAAAAGGTTAAGAAAGGAGACTTAATAGCTTTGAGTGGAAATTCTGGAAGTTGTAATTGCCAACCACTTGGATATCATTTGCATTTTGAACTTAGAGAAGAACGTAGCCAAAGTACACATATTGATCCAGTTCCTTTTATAAATATAGATTGGAATTTAGTTAAAACGAATAAAAGCAATATTTATCCAAAACGTTTAAGTGGTGATAATCCACATCCTAATTTTTAGTTTTTATAATTATGTATAAAGTTTTAATTTTTATTTTTAGTATTTTTCTTAAATCTGGAATCCTAGTAATAGAAGATTTTAAGCTAGATATAGATCCAATTACCCCAATCTATTGGATTAGTAATAATCAAATTTTTGTGAATGAAGAAAAAAGAGCTTTTATTTATGATATTAAAAATAGGAAAATTATAAATGAATATGAGAAAAACAATCTAGAAGTTTGGGGATTTAATAATGATAAAATTTTTATATGTAATGCAGAGAATAAGGTTAGAGAAACTATTGAAGATTATTCGACACATTTAACTAAATCTGATTTAGATGAAAATATATTACTCGATATTGAACTAAAACCGACATTAGAAGTAGTTGAATGTAGAGAAGATATTATACTAAAAACAGTATTTCCTATAGAAGAACAATACTTTATATTCACAAAGGATTTATATGAATTAACTGAGTACAAAGATATTTCCCTCTCACCCAATCTAAGATATTCAATAAATGTTGATAATTTAGGGAAATACCAAGTAAAAATCTTCTCTATAAGGTTTGATAAAATATTAACATTAGAATAAATTTTCTGTTAATATGTTATATATAACTTTTTACAGAAAATTTATGTTTAAATTAAAAGGAAAGATATTAGGGATATTCGTTCCGTTGTTATCTATATTCCTGCTATTCTGTTTCTCAAGCCCATCTAGAGCAGCCCAGTTTCAACAGGGTGATTACACTCTTAGTAGCTCAGAGATTATAGAAGAGAATTTGTATGTAGGGGGCGCTATCATAGAGATCGATGGTGTAGTTGACGGTGATCTTTTTGTAGCAGCAGAGACTATTACTATCTCTGGAACTATAACTGGAGATCTATATGCCGCAGGAAATAGCTTAGAGGTAACTGATACAGCAAACATATATGGTTCTGCATATTTAGCTGGACAGAGTATTAATGTTAAGGGAGATGTATTAAAAAATCTTGTAGTTGCAGGAGCTATATCAAATGTCTCAGGAAGTGTAGGTAAAGATTTAACAGTATTTGGTGCAACAAGCACAGTTTCAGGCCCGGTTACAGAAGATGTTAGAGTATTTGCTAATAAATCTACAATATCTGATTATGTAAAAGGTGAGGTTTTAGTATATGCAGAATCTTCTACAGTAGATAAGGAATTGGTTACCGGAGAAATTTACGAGCACACTGATCTTAATACAGAAGTAGATATAGATACAACAAAGATCCAGAATCTGAACCTAAATATGAATAGTGCTCTCTGGAGCATAAATATTTTTTCTTTAGTAATAGGTTTTGTAGCTATGTATATAGTTGGTATTGTTATCATATATTTAGCACCTGTTAAAACACTAGAAATTGAAAAGAAGGTAATTAGTTCTAACCAAGATTTTCTATTTAGCTTCTTAGTAGGTTTGGGGATTATTGTTTTTATACCATTACCACTCATCATGCTTTCATTAACAGTTGTAGGAATTCCATTAACGTTATTAATTACTGCAATGCTAATATTTGCCTCAACATTCGGAACAATATGGGTTGAAAGTGCAGTCGGTCATAAAATACTATCTAAATCTAAGAACACAGACGAAAAGAGACTTTTATCATTACTTATAGGTAGAGGTATAACGACAGTTGTTAAGCTAATACCAATAGTAAGAGGGGTATATATGATGATACTTTCAATGACAGCATTAGGAGCCATAGTAAGAATGAAATATGATGCTTTTAAAACTATAAAAGGAAAGAGATAATCAGTAGACGGAAATTGAGTATGGGAGTCTTATGGCTCCCATATTTTTCCTTTAAATAAAGCTTTACATTCCCCTATCTTCTCCATATATACAGATATTTTAACACCAGATTCTAGCATCATCTTTATAGATTCTTGCATCTGACTCCTCCAATCTCTCCTTGTCTTTATAGCCATACCGTAATGAAAGATGACTCTATTTATACTTGAGTTCATAATTGCATTAGCACATGCTGGACATGGTATCCATGTTGTAAACATTTCAGCATTATCAAGTGGGATACCCAACTTGGCTGCATTGTAAACAGCATTTCTCTCAGAATGATCTTGATATAAGACCTTAGATTCAGAAGTGTTTCTTTTCTTAGTAATCTCTACATTCTCTGCAAACTTATTGGTTCCTCTAGATATTATCTTCCCATCTAGAACTATAACAGCACCTGTTTTTGTACTACTATCAGTAGACTCATTAAAAGCATAGAGATATGCCTCTCTTAGCATATCTCTAGCAAATTCCGAATCATCAACAGATATTTTATTTTCTTTAACGAGTCTGTTTATAAATCTTTTCATACACTACATTGTATATGAAAATCCTTACTCTGACAAAAACCCATCAATTACACTTTGGAATGTCTCATATGGATAAGCACCAGGAATAAATACACCATTTACTACACCATCTTCTATAGTACCTACTACAAATCCAGGAGTCCCTTGTAATCCGACATTAGTTGCTGCTTCATAATCAGCATCAACCTCATCCTGATACTCTCTAGCACTGTAACAAGCATCAAAATCAGATTCATTAATACCAACTTCCTTAGCTAATGCATATAGATCATCATCACTTTCATAACTAAAGGCTCCTAAATGAAATTCCTCATATGCATCAACACCACCTAAATGATATACACACTTAGCTGCATTAGCTGCATCTTCACCATAAATAGGGAAATCTTTAAACACATAGATAATCTCTCCAGTATCTACATAGTCTGAAATTATAGATGGCAATGTCTCTTCACTGTGTCTTAAACAGTAACTACAAAGATACTCACTAAACTGTACAACAGCAACTGTTGCTGTGTCAGAATCTCCAAGTACAGGAGAGTCTCCTATTTCTACAGAAGCAGAATCAAATTCAGAGTCTGTAGTTGTATCAGTCTCTTCTCCCGCAACGGTATCCGTAGAGCTATCATCAACTGAGTTATCTTTATTCTTATTCGTAAAAAATATTGTAATTGCTATTATCACTCCCGCAAGAATAATTGCACCTGGAATAGCAAATTGGTCTAAACTAATAACTATTTCGTCATTAGATTGCTTTTCACTCTTTTTAGGCATAAATATTACTCGTAAATTTAAGTATCCTATATTATATCATCTTTTAAAAAATGGTATACTGAATTGTGCAGATAGACGTGGACAGTACAAAAGAAAATTCTACTGCAATGAATATCTTTACAGTATTAGCAATACTCCTTATTATAGGTATACCCGTTTATGGGTATTTTAAACTTAAACCTGATTCCCTATTTCAAAATATAACAGATTCAGAAGAACAGGAGGAAATTATCCAAGAAGAAGAGGTTGTTGATGAGATAGATTATACTATTACTGGTTATACAGAAAAGCTTGTAGAAATAGATGGACAGTGGGCATACATATTAGCACCAGAACCAATTAATCCAAACAACCTTCCAACATTAGTTATATATAACCATGGATCAATTACTTTCGTTGAAGAGGATCTTGATGAAGATTTTAAATCTGATCTATTAGAATATGGAGAAGCATTGACTCCCAATAACTATATTTTTGCCGTATCAAATGCTCATGGTGTTAATTGGGGTAGTTTAGATTCTATAAATGATAACTACAATATGTATGAATATATAAAGGATAACTATGGTATACAAGATAAAATATATCTGATTGGTTTCAGTATGGGTGGATTACCTACTATGAATTTTGCAACAACATATACAGACTTGGTCTCAAAAATTGTATTACTCGCTCCAACAACTAGAACAAGTGAATGGGATCAGGAGAGAGTCGATAAAATCAGAGATATAGATATCAAGGTTTGGCATGGTACTGCTGATGTTAATATCGGATATATATATACGAAAGAATTTGTTAACAAAATAGAGAGCTTAGGAAAAGATATAGATTTTATAACATTAGATGGTAAAACACATTGGGATGTTGATACAGAATATATTGATCAGATATTAGAATTTTTTAATTCATCTGAAATTTCTTCTGAATAGATATTAAATTCTCTTGATCTGGTCTTCTTTGCTCATCTAATTGTAGTTCAAATATCGGTTCTAAAGCTTTGTGCCAATCATTATCATCAGCATTGTGTGGGAGTAGATGTACATGAGAGTGTGGGACACCTCTTCCCATTGTTATACTATCTACATATTCATATCCCAAATCTCTATAATGTTCTCCTATTTTTTGAACAAATTGGGAGTACTCACCAATATTGGGGACATCCCAGATAAATTGATAATGTTCTTTAGGTATTACAAGAGTATGTCCAGGTACTATCTGACATATATCAAGAAATGCTAAAAATTTGTCATTTTCAGCTATTTTATATACAGGTATTTCTCCTTTAACAATTTTGCAGAATATACAATCTTCCAT
>JAQVKD010000005.1:12163-14267 GCA_028694805.1 Candidatus Dojkabacteria bacterium | reverse complement strand
TTTTATTCTTCAATTACAATTGCAGTAGCAGGACACATACTCTGAGCCTCTTTCACCTTTTCTACTAATTCTTGAGGAATATCTACACCTTTAAATTCATCTTTAACATCTACAGTACCATTATCTTTCATTTCAAAAACTTCTGGACATATAGCGACACATGATCCGCACACTGCACATTTAGTTTGATCTATTGATACTTTCATATCTATTTGTGTATTGAAATTAAAACATTAACATTTTGGCAGAAAATGAAAGATAGGTCAATTAATCTTTATATCCCTCTGCTTGTAATTTAAAAGCATTAGCATATTTACCATTTAAAGCCATCAACTCTTTATGAGTCCCCTCTTCAACAATTGTCCCATCATCTAAAACAATTATTCTATCAGCATTCCTAACAGTAGAGAATCTATGTGAAATTATAATTACTGTTTTATTATTGAAAAAGTTATATATCCTATTAAAAATTTTATATTCAGATTCAGCATCGATAGCAGATGTCGGTTCATCGAAAATAGCTAAGGGTGCATTTCTGTAAAAGAACCTTGCAATTGCAATCTTCTGTTTTTGTCCTTTACTAGGCTGGATGCCATTTTCATATCTTTCGTTCATATATGTTTTATATTTTTTAGGATATTTTGAGATAAATTCATCGGCATCAGCATTTTTTGCGGCTTCAATTATTTTATTTCTGTCTAATTCTTTTGCCGTTTTACCTAAATAGATATTCTCCTCAACAGTGAGAGGATCATATATTTTGAAATCTTGAAATAGTAATCCAATATTCTTATACCAATCATTAATCCTAAGATCCTTTAAATTTTTCCCATTAATTAATACTTCTCCATTTTGTGGATCATATAATCGGGCGATAAGCTTTGTTAATGTTGATTTACCAGCACCATTTGCTCCGACAATTGCGATTTTCTCTCCAGAATTGATATTAAGATTAAACTTTTTAAATATTCTATTCTTACTATTTGGATATTTGAAATCGACATTTTTAAACTCTATTGACGGAGGATTTTCTAATCTAGGAAGAATGATATCACCTTCTTTAACTTTCGGATCAAGTTGATAAAATTCGTAAACTTTTGATAATTTGGTGACAAAATCTCCTATAGCGACTATTGCTGATGACAGATTTCCAAGGGCTCTATCAAAGTTTTCAATAGTTGACATATAGAATGTTGTTCTACCAATAGTTATATCTCCTTCAATCAATAGTATAAAGGTTTGTATATATCCCCAGAATATAAGAATAGTATCAAAAAAGTCTAAGATGAGACCAAATACTCTTCTCTTGTCAAATATTTTAAATAATCCTTGATTATATTTAGAAAAAAATTTTTCAAATTTTTGTGATAAAAAGTTAAAAGATCCAACAACAGATATTTCATCAAGATATGCTGATTGTGTAAGGATATAACTTAAATAATAGTTTTTATTTTTACCTTCAACATTTTCATCACTTGTTTGCCATTGGAAATCTTTTTTAAAATAAAACCTTTCTCCAATAAAAAGAACTACTGCATAAATAATAAATAACGGGATTAATATTGGCATAATTTTAAATAAATATATTCCTGAAACAAGAAATAAGACCACATTCGATATTAATACTGTTAAATTACGATTAAGGTTATCTACCATAGTTAACCATCTATGGGCAGTATCTTTTAGTTTATTAACATCTGGATCTTGAATTGTTTGTAGACCTAATTGGTTTAATTTCGTAAATTCGTACTCTTGTTGATAAACTCGAGATAGAAAATTCAATTTTCTACTGGCATTCTTGTTTATTGCTCTTACAAATATAAAAAATATATTGAATAAAAGAATAATTACCATCTTTTTCAAAACTTCCTCAATAGCTATCTGTTCATTACCTATAAGATTAATAATCTCATCTATAATCTGTGCAAAAAAATAAGCATAAAAAAGAGATCTTAACTCTAATAAGATATCTGTAATAATTTGAGATAAAAAATGCCATTTAGAATACTTAAACCCTAAGCTAAGAGCCCATTTGATAATTTTAAAGTATTGTGAAAAAGTCAATTTACTCTTTTTAGACATAGGTTGGCCACATAAAATAAGT
>JAQVKD010000005.1:5018-12063 GCA_028694805.1 Candidatus Dojkabacteria bacterium | reverse complement strand
CCATCTCTAAAAAGTATAACTTTAGCAAAATCTGTATCATTTGGATTCTTCCAAGTAACTTCAACCTCATCATCTATTCCGATATTTACTTTAAGATTAGTTGGTGATTTAGGAGCCTCAAGATCTAAAGTTGTAAGGTTAACAGAAGTTCTAGAGCTTACATTTCCTACATTATCATATGCCCAGAATGAGAAATAGTATTTTGTACTAGATGATAATGTCGCACCAGTAAATGTCCCTGCAGAACCTTCATAAACCTTTGTACCATCACTTGGATTAGAAGAAACAGAATCCTTCTTTCTTAAAACAACAACCTTACTAAAATCAGAATCTGTCGGATTTGCCCAAGTAAAGGTAACCCTATTCTTACTACTAACCGATACAGAGATATTCTTAACTGCACTGGGAGATTGTGAATCATATTTAACTATAAACGTTCTAGTTTCACTATATGTCCCAGCACCATTCCTAGCCCTTACTTTGACAGAGAATTCTCCATCTCCAAGAGAAGGAAGATTATATGAGTTTTGATTAGTGGCATATCTAAAGTTAGATGCTGATGGCACACTACCATCGGTAGTAATATAGAAGATATCATCAGAAGTAGATTTCGGATCTGTCCAGTAGATTGTAGGACCACTATCAATATTTTGCCATTGATCCTCATATAGTCCCGTAATATCTACAATATCAGGGACACTTGCATCTATTTTTAATGAATAGCTCTCTGTAGTTTGATTACCTACTAAATCGTTTACTAGAATATAGAAGTAATACAAACCATTATTCAAAACACCAGAGGTCCATTCTGTTAGTGATGTAATGGTACCATTTGACTCAATAGAAGTAGCTGTTTCACTTGCACTAGATGATAAATATCTATAGACACTACCAAGACCACTTTGATTATCCAAAACATTCCATAATGCAGTAAAGATATTAGTAGAATACCAAGCACCCTCAGTTGAATGAGAGGTACTACTCAAAGATGAAATTACTGGATTATCTGCATCAACCTTTATAATAAACGTTTTTGTGTCTGAACTACTCCCACCAGTTGGAATATCAATTATCGATAAAGTGTAAATATTCTCATCAGTAGTATCACTTAATGTGTCAGTAGTAATTTGAAAATTAACACCATATGTTCCACTATCTAACCAAAATCTCCCAGTACCATCTTCAAGCTTAATATTGTAATCATTAACATTTGGATATATGTTAGTTTCTCCAGTATATACAACCTTATAACCAGTCCAATCAACTGATGTATCAGCTAGCATCCAAGATTCTGAAGTTATTAGATTGTCAGATGAATCTGTTACAACTAAGCTACCATCAGAATTAAATTCTAAAGTATTTTTATATATAAAACCCTCTGTAGTCAAAGAGTAACTACTTGTCGCACTAAGAGAATCGGATGCTTTTACACCATACTCTATAGAAATACTTTGTGACCAATTCCAACCGATATCGAACGACCAAACAACTTTAACCTCATTAGATGTTCCATATGATGGATATATAGAATATTTTGCATTAGCAACATACGTTGACCCTAATAGAATACTAGCTGTTTGATCTTCTAAATCACTACTAGAATTATTTGCTCTGAGCTCTATATCTTCTCCATCTGGATTTTCTATTTTTAAATATAGTTGAGATAAGTCTGTCTCCCCATCTAAATCTGAATAAATAGCATCAATAGAGTATGATAATCCAGCATAGAGGTTCGATGTATTACTCAGATCAGAAGCGTTTGCTACTGGAGTCTGGTTTGATACTTGTATTGTAGAAATACCATCATCACCATTGTCAAATCCTACACCACCAGAAACATCAGCTGTTCCAGTAAAACTACTAGAATTGTAAAGAATATATATTAATCCACCACCACCTCCTCCACCATAGGCTCTATCACTAACACTAGGATATGCAGTTCCACCTATTGCTTGCAGAGAACCACTTCCTGTAAAAGTATTCGTAGTTATGTTAACACTACCACCACCGGCACCACCAGAAGAATAATAACCCCATCTCGTAGTCCCATCACCACCATTGGCAATAATTGAACCTTGTAAATCAAAAGTACCTCCAATATTCAAAATAATCAGACCTCCACCACTACCACCAACAATTCCACTATTACCACCACCACCACTTCCAAAATCTTGAGGATTAGTTGAGGAATCATAAGCAACACCACCAAGATATCCAGAATTTCCATCTCCACCATCTCCACCATGAGAACCACCACCTCCACCATTATTTTCACTTCCCAATACCCCCGCTCCAGACCCATATCCACCGTAATAGCCTTTTTCACTAACATCTATGCTCCCCTCACTGGCTACTGTAAAATCTCCTGTAAAAGTATAATCGATCTTATTTATTAAAGTATCAATATTAGAACTGTGTGTTAATGTTCCTTCAATTAATCCACTTGTAAAACTTCTTTGATAATTACCATACAAAGTAGCACCTGATGGTATCAATAATGTAGAACCTTCTAAATAAGTAAACCCACCACCATTGTCAACAAGCTCTCCATTAAAATTAAATGTCGCATAATTCACCTCAGCAGAATTATCTATATTAAGATACCCACCATCTAAATCTAGTAATTGAGAAATAACAAAATTCGAATTTATAAAGACATCTGATCCACCTGTTATTGAAAGATTATTAGCTGATACATTGCTATTAAATATAACATATGAATTTGATTGAGAATCTATATCACCAACAGAAAGAGTAGAATCGATTCTAATATATGAATAATTAGAAATGCTCAAACTATTTATATAAGAAGCATACGAGAAAATAGTAATACCACCATCTGTAAGGTCCGTGTTAGTACCGTTATCAATTATTATATCTGGAGAACCGGAATTTGCTTGCAAAAATATAGTACCTGCACCACCATCCATTGCGATAGAAGAGCTATTATAATTTGGATATCCTGCACCGGCATATGCAGTAATAGTACCTGAAAATGTCTTTGAATAATAATCTGTAATTGCAATTCTACCACCACCTCCACCACCAGCTGTTCTCATATAACTACCACCTCTTCCCCCATTTGCACTAATACTTCCACTACCACTAAATATATTCCCAATAGACAAATTTATAGCACCACCACTACCACCACCACCTGCAGATGTTGTTCCAGTTGTCCCGGCACCACCATTCGCGGTAATTATTCCATCCAATGACAAATTATTCCCTATAGATATTTTTACCAAACCACCACCAATTCCTCCCCTAGAAGTATTACTCCCTCCACTACCTGCATTTGTAGGATTTTCCATAACATCATACGAAACTCCTCCAGCTGTTCCATCAGGAGCTGTTCCACCATAACCACCATGACCAGATCCAGTATATGTAGTTCCAACACCAGGACCATACCCCTTACCATATCCCTTCTCACTAGCGTTTATAGAACCACCAGAATTAATAATTAGATCACCTGTTTGAACATCGATATTTATTGAACCAATAACGACAGTAGTACCTACAGTATGAGTAATTGTTCCACCACTATATATAACTAAATCACCCTCATCTATCACTAATGGTGTGCTATTACCAACACTATTGTATGAAAAATTTAAAACAACAGTAGTTGTCCCACCACTATTTCCTAAAGTTAAACTATTTACTGTTGTTGTAGAAGCAAGATTTACTGTGACATCTGAATCTATAGTAACATCATCTACATCTGTTGGAACTGTATCTGTACTCCAGTTTAAACCATCAGACCATGATGTAGCATCACCACCACCATCCCAAGTTACAGATGCCGCAAATACATTATTCTTTGTAAACAAGCCAAGAAATATTATAAAAACAAAAGCTAATAGACAACTCTGAATCTTTTTAATTATATTTACAATAAAATTCTTCACTTTTAAGGCTATCATAAGTAAAAAGCCTCTTCAACAAAATAAGACACCTTATAGTTTTATATTCTAATATTCCTCATTAAAAAGATAGTAATATCCTCTATCATGACCACAAGATGGACACTCCTTAGGTGGCTCTTCACCTATATGTATATACCCACATTCTGCACATATCCAAACAACTGGTTTATCTTTCTTAAATATTGTTCCATCCTCTAAAACTTTAAGAAGTTTCTGATATCTTTCTGCATGATGTTTTTCTGCTACAGCGATAGATTCTAATCTCTTAGCAA
Source organism: Candidatus Dojkabacteria bacterium (assembly GCA_028694805.1). Classification (GTDB taxonomy): domain Bacteria; phylum Patescibacteriota; class Dojkabacteria; order SC72; family SC72; genus WOZL01. Next base: position 7,859 of record JAQVKD010000005.1, on the reverse strand, counting down.
TATCTTCATAACCCTCCTCTCTAGCTATATTTGCGAAGTCAGGATACATCGTATTAGTTTCATATAACTCACCTTCTATTGCAGCAGCAAGATTAACTTTTGTATCTCCTAATATTAAAGGGGCAGCAGCAGGAACCTCTAATTGGGTATTTTCACCTTTTAAATTCTGTATTAACTTAAATTCCCAAGACGCATGTTCTCTCTCCTGGTCAGCTGTCATGGCAAATATCTGAGAAATTTGCATAAAACCCTCCTTTCTAGCAACACTGGAGTAGAAGGTATATCTATTTCTTGCCTGGCTTTCACCAATAAATGCTTGTGTTAAAACTTTTAATGTTTCTGACATAGTATGAATATATAAATTTAATCATTACATTCTTGCAGAAAAAATATATATTTTCAATTACATATTCAAAATAGTGGAAGATATATCATCATTAAAACCTGAAAATGCTTTATCCATATAAAAAATGATTGGATAATAACCAAAAGAAGTTGAAACCCCATCACTCTCATTATTATACAGATCCTTATATTGGCTAAGTTTCTCAGAGAAATCCTCATCCGTCGTTAGATATTGTGTATATTTAATATCATTGTCCTCTAAAAATTCTAGTGCCTCTATACACATTGGACCAGTTCCATTATGAAAGATTATCAGTTCTTCACCATCAATTTCGATATCATTAGATTCTTCTGGAGATAAATCTACAATTGAGCATGGATTTTCTATTTCAGTTTCCTCATCTAAAGAAATTTCAGGATTAGGAGTCGTATATTGAACCTCTCTATTAATTGGAATATCATCTATACTTGCATAGATATCAACATCACCGAAATCATCTAGATTAACCCAATTAACCTTAAGATTCTCAAACATATCCATATATATCTCATTCCACCTTTCTTTTAGACCTCCTATATACGTATGACTTACAGGGGAAACTTTATTGTATGTTTCAAATGCACTATACAGCTCTTCTTTAAAATCTTCTGGCTTTCCCTCTCTAGCCCAATAGCTATAATCACACAAACTTCCTGTTCCCCATTTTGGAGAATCTATATTTGATACAGAGAATATCTTTACATCATACTCATCAGGCTTATAAATAGTTGCTTGCGCTCCAGTTGTACCCCTAGCAAATACATATTCTATACCCAACTCTTCAGCCACTTTTAATGTATTTCCATCATATGCGAAATATCTTGAACCAACAACTCTCATCTCACTACCGGTACATGCCTCAACTCTATCTTTGGTATCTTTTATAATCTCATACTGCTCATCATACAGCATATCCCAAAATGGCTCCTCAGAATAAGATCCTGCAATTTCAATATTATAATCTTGAAGATCCCTTATAAATTCACAATTTTCTTCTACAAACTCAGCACTCACACTCAACAATCCAGGGATATCTCGCTCATACATCTGATAGACAAAATTATTTAAACCAACAGTATCCTCAAATTCAATTAGAAGCATTAATCCTTCTGGAGTTTCTATTTCCTCTTCAACCTTTAAATTATCTTCTTTTAAAAGATAGTAGAAATATATACCAAGAGATACTGTGACTAAGATCATAAAAATAACTGCAGAAATCCTAAGAAATTTATTATTAAGAATATCCCTGATTCTTTTCATACAATGAAATTTTATAACTTATTTCCAGCAGGAATATTGATCGCATCACCAGCTATCAAAGCTTTAGTTATTTTTCTTAAGACATTTACCAAATCTCTTTGATACTGGCTTTGCGATATCCCCATCTTCTTAGCGGCATCAATCTGTGATAAATTTTCAACATATCTAAGTCTGATAGTTTCTAATTCATCTTCAGAAAGTTCTACCTCATCTAATTGATTGAGTGGTATCCCCTTAGGTTTATAATAAACACGATTGTAATTAAAATCAATTTTTCGTCTATTTCTATTTCTCATTCTGTATTATAAACACATTTCACCTCTCATCTGAGTACCACATTTAGGACATTTCTTTTCAGTACATGGTATTCCTCTTTCTGATGGCATTTCAGAACCACACTTAGGACATTTACATATCTTTGTACTTCTATTTTTTCTATTTAGAAATTTTCTCATTGTTTTATTTGTTAAAATTTATATATGGGTATATACCCATTATAGATTAATACACATATTTTGTAAAGAGTAATAAAAATTTAAGATATTTGACAAAATGTAAAACTATGCTATACTGTAGTACAGTATATATGAAAGACACAGTAAACTTAAAAAATAGAATGTCGAAAATAAAAGGTCAGATCGAAGGGATAGAAAGAATGATAGATGAGAATAGAGATAGTGTAGATATTGTACAACAGGTTGTAGCGGTCAACTCTGCTCTAAAGAATCTTGGTATTGAGATATTAAAAGACGAGACATCAACCTGTGTTAGTGATAAGAAAAAATTTGAAGTTTTACTTAAAAACTTATTTAAACTTAAATAATTTATTAATTAAATAATATGGAAAAGGTATTAACAGATTCCAACTTTAAGGATGAAATAGCATCTGGGCTTGTTCTAGTAGATTTTTGGGCACCATGGTGTGCACCATGTAGAATGCTTGGACCAATAATTGAGGAAGTCGCAGGTGAAGTCGATGGAGTTACAGTTGGTAAACTAAATGTAGACGAAAACCCAATGGTTGCTAGTCAATTTCAAATAATGAGTATTCCTACAGTTATGCTTTTTAAAGATGGTGAACCAGTCGAAACAATGATCGGTTTAAGACCAAAAGATGCATATCTTCAGGCTATAGAAGCTCATAAGTAAATGAAAACATTAGTACTTTTCGGAGCAAGTGGAGATCTTGCTAAAGA
>JAQVKD010000005.1:3412-4918 GCA_028694805.1 Candidatus Dojkabacteria bacterium | reverse complement strand
GAAGAAGATAATGTTAATAAGAAATCTGATATAGAAACGTTTGTAAAAATAATAATGGAGGTTAATAACAGTAGATGGAAAGGAATTCCTATCAAAATTACTACTGGAAAGAAACTTCAAAAAAAGGAAACGTTAATCAAAATATATTTCAAGCCATTTAATAATTGCCTATGGGAAGAAAAATGTGATTTAGTAACAAGAAATATTTTAACAATAAATATATTCCCTAAAAATAACATACGACTTTCAATTAATACAGAATTTAAACCGAATATTAAACTTCCTAAAACTAAAGAGTTAGAATTTGATTTGTCAAAAGAAAAAGATTTAAATTTACCCTATTCTAATGCTCTAGAGGATATTTATAATAATGACAAATCATATATACCTTCATTTAATGAGATTATAGAATCTTGGAGATTTATAGATAAGATTGAAGATTGGCTATCTGAGAATAGAGATAAGATCTTAAAGTTTTACTAATGAAATTTAATGACGTTCTCAAAAGTAAGTATTGTTGGTTAGTTATTTTGATATCAATACTGTTGGGTTATCTTTTAGTAATAAGAAAATTTACTTCATTCACAAGTTTTTGGTCTATACTGTTTTCAATTCTATACATTTTTCTTTTCGCAATTTCCAATAGCTGTCTAATAAAAGAGTTAAAAGAGAGGATTAAGAGTAATTTAAAAACAGGTAACGGAATTTTATCAATACTCGGTTCAGTGCTTGGTATTGGAGCAATACAGCTATGTACAGTTAGTGGAACTTGTAGTGTTAATATTTTTACTTCATTACTTTTATCTATATTCCCTACTTCATTAGGATTATTTTTTATAAAGAATGGGATATGGATACTCATAATATCTGATATTTTATTATTAATATCTATATTAAGATTGGGATGTTTTAAGAAAGATTCTAAATAAACCCTTATATTTCTAGAGCTTTTGCCTTTTCAGATAAACCAAGCTCTTGATAAATCTCATAAGCAAGCTTTAGTTCTTTCATAGTCCTTTTAGGTTTCCCAGTTACTTTATACAATTGGGCCAGACCTTCTCTAGCCTCTGCCATATCTCTTTTCCAACCTTCTTTTTTAGAAATAGATATAACTTCTCTCAAGTATCTTTTTACTTTTAAATAATTTAATTCTTCTAATTCTACCCTAGCTAATCTCATTAGAACTTGAGGGACTGCAGATTTATAATTATCCTTAGCATCTTGCAAGATTGAAAGAAGAGTCTCTTTTGCTTTATCTAGATGATCCATTTCTATATAAACATTTGCTATATCATTTTTTACGGTAATACACCTTTGAATAAAATTAATCCCCTCAGATTCATCTAAGCTTCTTTGATAATTATCAAGAGCTTCTTGATAATTTTTTAATGTAAACTCTATATTTCCTAATATTGCATAGATATTAGCTTCTATCTTTTGAGCATTTCCGTCATCTATATCGTCTATCGTATCAATTGCTTTCTGTGCATACTCCCTAGCTTGTGA
>JAQVKD010000005.1:0-3312 GCA_028694805.1 Candidatus Dojkabacteria bacterium | reverse complement strand
GAAATAATTCTACCATCAAAAACATCCATAAGATTGAATTTACTGTTTCTCCACTCAAAACTCCCTTTTGAAGCATTAGATGCAGCTACCAATCTATAGCCTAAACCCTTACACTCTTTAATAAAGTCCATTACTGTAGAGTTAATTCTTCTTGGAGTAGGAAAAAGTACTCCATTCAAATCAAAAGCTATAACTTGTATCATAGCTTTACTTCTACAGTTATTTGGTTAGGACTAGTAGTTCCATAAATCTTATACTCAGAGCCAACACCTATAAACTCATATGTACTTTGATTTCCTGATCTCGTTATATCCAATGTAACACCACCAGGCAAACTTACACTTCCCTCAGTTGCAGAATATATTACATCAGCATTTAAACTCGGAAATACAACTGTTAATATTGCATCCTCTAAACTACTCTCAAAAGATGGAATAGGACTTCCTGTATTTGATGAGGTCTTCATTATAAACTTCAAAACTCCACTTGAGGAGCTATATGTATATCCAGAAATTCTAACCCCTTCATCCACAGTACTGCTTTCTACAGAGATATCTTCAGAGGTAAACTCTGTAGTACCATACTCATCAGTAGATATCTCACCACCAGGATATTTTATACTAAGCTTAACAATTAATGAAGATCCTGATAGCTCTGGTTCATAAAGATAATATTCTAAAGCATCTGTAAAGCCCAATGTGTATTTAAGAGTATTTTCAACACCACTTACAACCTTGGTAAGTTTTGTAATACCCTCTCTGTTAATATCAATACTCTGATCATATGACATTCCTGTACTATCACTCTTAACTCCACTCAAAGCTATTTCCATAGCACCTAAACTACTTTTGTTAACAGCAACTACTTTTAATGTACTATCCTCAGTTAAACTATCTCCACTTAAAGTATAGACAATCTCCATAACATCTTCTCCTTTTGAGACTTCAATATCCGTAAGAGTAAATAGTTCATCAGTTTCTTCACCAACACTCTGAGAATCGGTAGAATATGTTACTGAGCTATCAATTTCTACACTATCCAAATCATCTTCTTCATCTGTAGTATTTTGATCATTACTTTCTTCGGTATTTGTATCATCCTCGGTATTCTCGTCATCTATAATCTCCTCGCTATTACTTGCAGTATCAGATACTTCTGTTCCAGAGCTATCAAATCCTCCAAAAATCCATACTAAACCTCCTACTACAGCAAGTAGTAAGACTATGGCTATAACAAGCCAAACAGTATCTTTTTTCATATAAATATTAATTAAATTTATCTATTTCTAGTGTATCATAAAAATAGGACTTGATAAAAATGTTTAAGAATTTTAGTATATATCTATGAAAGAAATAAATATGACAGATAAAAAAGAGCAACCAATTAAAGTAGAACCTAAGAAAGAAGAAAGTATTGAGACTAAGACGTTAATAAATAGTAAAGAAGATGTTGAAGTTCAACAACCAGTAGAATCAAAAAACGACGAGATGACAAAGAAGGTTAATGAAAAGATTTCTTCAGAAAAGATCAGTAAAAAGAAAAGTATATTAATACTTTCTGGTATAGGATTACTACTAGTATTGGGAATTGCAGCTTTTTACTATTTTGGGATATATAAATATCACCCTACACAGAAAGATGAGAATATTGTTACTGTAAATACAAATTACATACTATCTGCAGCAAAAGCCCAAACATTTGCACAAGTACTTGTAGATTCTCCCCAGGAACCAAGAACAGAGGAGAGTCCAATAAACGGATTGCTATTTACAAAAAGCGAAATGGAAGAATTAATGAATAGAAGACCTGTCGCCGTTATGATTAATAATCATGCTGCTGCAAGACCTCAATCTAGTGTAAGTAGTGCAGATATTGTATATGAGACATTAGCAGAGGGTGGAATAACAAGATATATGGCTATATTCTGGAGTCAGGGTGTAGAAAAAGTCGGACCAATAAGAAGTGCAAGACAGTATTTTTTAGAATGGTTAAGTCCATATGATGCAATATATATACATGATGGATGTGCAGGTACAGATAATCCCCTAACAGATGCTTGTGGAAATATATATGCCTATAACATCAAGGATATCTCCACAATTGGATCATGGAGATGGGATGATGGAGTAAGATATGCTCCACACAACGAATATAGCTCTGTAACAAATGCCTGGGAATATGCAGAGACTAGAGGGTGGGATAGCTTCCCAGATGATTTTGAATCATGGCAATTTAAAAATGATGACGATTTAGATCAAAGAGGAGATGCTTATAGATACAAAATCGTTTTTCATAGCAGATTAAATAATGGAGGTGCATATGATGTAATATGGCAATATGATAAAACTACAAACTCTTACAAAAGATGGGTAGGTGGAGAAGTTGATATTGACCAGGAGAATAATACACAGATAACCTCAAAGGTAGTAATTGTTCAAGAAGTAGAAATGACACCAGCATATGATAATAAGAGCAGAATAATACAAGAGACTATTGGAACTGGTGATGCCATAATCCTTATGGATGGAAATGAGATAAATGGCTCATGGAAGAAAACTAGTAGAACCGATAGAACAACATTCTACGATAGTAGTGGAAATGAAATAGAATTTAATCGAGGAAAGATCTGGATAGAGGCAGTTGCACAATCTGTCGGAGAATTTGATATAATTGAGCAGTAATATTAAACGGATAATTATATGCTTAAAAAAATTCTTATATCCAGGGTTCGTATAAGAATCCTAGAGAAATATTTATTAAACCCCAGCAGCTCATATCACGTCAGGGGTCTTGTCAGAGAACTTAATGAAGAGATCAATGCTGTAAGAAGAGAATTGATCAATCTAGAAGATGCTGGAATTCTCAAATCCAAGAAAGAAAAGAATATGCTTATATATAGATTAAATAAAGAGAATCCATATATTGATGATCTACGCTCTATCTTTTTTAAGAATTCTAAAATTGGGAACAAGATCATGGAAAGAGCTAAGAATCTTGAAGGTCTACAAGTATTATTAGTTACAGAATGTTTCCTTACAGGAATCTATAAATCAGATGCAGATATAGATATCCTATTTCTAGGCAATGCAAGAGTAAGAGATGTTAAGGATCTTGTTGGGGAATTAGAAAAAGATCTTGATAGAGAGATAAGGGCAAGTGTGATGAAGAAGGAAGATTTTGAATTTGCAAAAAAGAAAAAGGATCCTGTTATAATGAATCTAATTAACGAACATTTAATACAAGTACACGGTACTCTATCTGATTTGCTTTAATGAAAAAACTCCGATTTAAGAAAATAAAAATTAACTGGAA
>JAQVKD010000024.1 GCA_028694805.1 Candidatus Dojkabacteria bacterium | reverse complement strand
ACCTTTACAATACTATATATTCTAATTAATAAGTTTGTATACAAAAAATGAGTACACCACTCTTACTAACAATTATTATTTTAGTCCTTATAGCAATGTTATTTGTCCTATCTGCTATAAATTCTAAAAAGAGGAATTTTAAACGAAAAGATCGATTACTTGCCACACTAGAGAGACTAAAAGAACATATTGAAAGTGATAATGAGTTTGAGAGAAAAGATGCCATAATAAGATTAGATAACCTATTAGCTCAATCCTTTAACTACAAGTATAGTAACAGTTTAAATTGTGGTGAAAATCTAAAAAAGTCTTCTAAACTTTTTAGAAAAGATACATATCAAAATCTTTGGGATGTACACAAACTTAGAAATGATATAGTACATAATAATAGATCTATTAGTGAAGAAGAGGCTCAAAAGGCATATCATATATATAAACTTTGTATTAAACAAATCTTAAAATGAAAAAATTACTCCTTCTATTACAAATCATACTATTAACTTCTCTGCCTATTTCAACTATATATGCAGAAGAAGAAACCACTAGAGAGGTTACTACTCAATATTTTAATTTATCAATTTCAAAAGGCCTGCAATCTGCATGGGATAAAAGTATTACATATACAGTAACTATTACTCCACAGATAGATTCAGAAGAAACACAAATTTTATGGGATGCTCCTACAGCTATTGATATAACTCCAAGACATAGTGAATTTGTTGATTTAACTAGAGGAGAAACATATACATTTAACGCAAAAGTTAGACCAGAGAGATCAGGAAGTTATGAAATTAGTGTTAATGTCATCTCATGGCAACATGATACTAATTATACGAATAGTGTAAGTGATATTATTACATTTGATAGCAATCTCTTGGTATCTCCACAAGATCCTAACTATATATATGCTATATTAGTTAAGTATTTAATAATTTTTGTATTCGTAGGTTTATTAACTTGGGGAGTTATATTTTTCTCTAAGAAAGGTCTCAAATCTTTAAAGAAGTGGTTAACACCTCCTAAATAGATTTAATAAATTTATAAAGTTTATCTAAAAAAGTATCCTCTTTTTCTTCTGCTGAATTTATTGTTGAAAATTTATTTTCTTCTACATCTTCATTATCTGTTCTCTTATTCTCCGTCAATGTTTTTATATACTTAAGTGCTTCTGAATGCGTAAAGTTGTATGGATCACTATTTTCTCTTCTTAATATTGCAATTTCTTTATTCTTTTCATTTAACAGATTCCTTACTTCATCAATCTCCTGTTTGTTATCCTCAACTTCTTGTTTTAGTTGTAATACTTTATGATTAGAATCTTTTAGTTCTTCTTCAACTTTAGGATATTGTTTAGACTGTTCTAATAAGTCTTTATGTTCTTTATCATTTAGTAGCTTTTCTACTATCTCTTCTTTTTCCTGTATTCCGTATTTGTAGAATGATAGCTCTCTTGAACTAGGTTCTCTATTTAAAACAAGTTGAAAAACTTCTTTAATCATTGGTATACGATCTTTTGGGGCAGATCTTTTTTTATCTTCATCACCGAAGTCTAAATCTGAGATCTTCATAGGGTAATTATATCATGAAATCCTTTAAAACAAACATCTCTATAAATATGATATATTCTATCTATGAGAATATCCAAAGAAATACAACAGCAAATAGAAGAATTATTAGATCAAAAAATTTCTATTCAAGAGAGTCCAATACAAGGAATGGATAGCAATATTTTTACTATTAAAGATAGCGTCTCTAATGAATTTATACTAAAAATAAATACTAATCTACATAACGAAATCCTTACCTACAAGAAGATACTAAAGGAAAATATTAATATTCCAATTCCAAAGATTATTAATTTCTTTCAAATTTGGAATTACGATATTCTCCTTATGGAGAAATTGAATTTCCCTCTTCTAGAAACAACAGATTCTGAGGATTTCCCCAAATATCTTCAATCAATGGTTGAGAATCTTAACGAATTACATAAAATTAACTCTAAATATGCTGGAGATTTTACAAAACAAAAATTTAAATTAACATGGAAGAATGTATTTTTATCAAAATTTACAGATCCGAAAATCTTAAACTGGATTGAGATAAGCAATAGAAAAGAATTAAATAGAGACCTATTGTTAAGCTCTTTAGAAAAACTGACATATTTAATCCAAAGTACAGAGTTTATAAATACAGATTACTCTTTATTACACACAGACTTTAATCAAAGAAATTTATTTATTGATATAAAAAATAAAAAAATCGCAGGAATTATTGATTGGGAAGAAAGTCTTTTTGGTGATCCTATTTATGATTTCGCTAGAATTAGAATGTTATTCTGGCATTACAATCTTAATACAGAAGCAATTAAGAAGTATTTTAATGTTATGAATTTTAACGAAAAAGAAAAATCTCTGGAAAATTTGTACTTTATATCAAGAATTATCGAATATCTAGCATATTACTCAGAGGAAGATAACGATTTTAATAGAAAAAGAATTCAGCTACATGAAAGTTTTTTAAGAGATTTAAACTGGAGAAAATTGTAATTGGAGCAGGAGACGGGACTTGAACCCGCAACCCTCTGTTTGGAAAACAGATATTCTAACCAATTGAACTACTCCTGCAGTTATATATATTTAAATATATAAGAACTACTCCTTACTTTCAACCTCTTCTTTCTTCTCTTCTTCTACTTTTTCCTCTTCTTTAGGTTCCTCTATTACTTCTTCCTCAACTTGCTCATCTTCTCCTTCTACTGGTACTACCACCTCATCCTCATCTGTAAAATATACATCCTCACTCATACCAACCTTCAATGCCCTCTTACCAACCCTATTTCTAAGATAGTAAAGCTTGGACTTTCTTACATTACCTCTTTTTACAACCTCTATCTTCTCTAAAACAGGAGTATGTAAAGGAACAATCTTCTCAACACCTACACCATATGATATCTTTCTAACTACTAAATTCTTATTAATACCAGAACCTTTAATAGCTATAACGACACCCTCAAAAACCTGTATTCTCTCTTTAGAGCCCTCCTTAATCTTTAAGTGTAATTTTACAGTATCACCGACCCTAACCTCAGGTCTTCTTTTATACTGCCCCTCTTCAATCTTATTTAACATTGTAGTATCCATTTTTTTGGCTAATCATTTAATATATAACAAGTGAAAATACTCACTTCGCGTTGCTATTATAGAATAAAATTAAAAAATATGCCACAATATAAACATGATTGCTAAACAAAAAGTGCTCCTAGTAGTCATGGACGGACTCGGTGCAGCACCAAATAGTAAAGGAAATGCCGTAACACTAGCAAATCCTACCAAACTATCATTTATGTGGAATAGTAATCCACACACGTATCTATTGGCTTCTGGAGAAGCTGTAGGACTACCAAAAAATGTAAAAGGTAATAGTGAGGTTGGACATCAAAACCTAGGTTCAGGACAAATTGCTATGCAAACACTACCTAGAATTAACCAAGCAATTACAAGAGGGTATTTTTTTAGAAGTGATACTCTTAAAAAAGCCTTAATTCATGCTACACGAAATAACGGGAATATACACATAATGGGACTACTAAGTGATGGCTCTGTACATAGTCATATAAGTCATTTCTTTGCAACATTAAGATTCTTTTCTCAAAACAATTTCAAAAACAAAATATATTTCCATATATTCACAGACGGGAGAGATACTCCTACTAACCAATCTTTAGAGTTTATTAGACAGTTAGAAAGACATATTGAGATGCAAGGTTGTGGAATCATAGCAACGATATGTGGAAGAAGATATGCGATGGATAGAAATAACTCATGGGATAGAACAAAGTTAACATACGATTTAATAACAAAAGGTATTGGACAACAGTTTAATAATTATCAAGAAGCAATTGAAAATTCATATAAAAATGGCTTAACAGACGAATTTATTAAACCAACAGTTATTAATAAAACTGAAGTTAAACCTGGCGATTCCGTTATACATATGAACTTTAGAGCAGATAGAGCATTACAATTAACATCCGCATTTATAGATCCTCAGTTCAACGGTTTTCAAAGAGAAATAATTCAGAATATCTTTTTTGCGAGTATGGTCGAATATAGAAAAGATTTTCCACAAAATGTCATTGTTCCAAAACAATATATAACAATGCCACTTGGTAGAATCATAGGTTCTAATGGTTTAAAGCAATTAAGAATAGCAGAATCTGAAAAGTTCCCACATGTAACATACTTCTTCAATGGTGGCATGTCTGTAAGATATGAGGCTGAAGATAGAATAGAAATACCTTCTCCATCAGTTCCAACATATGATCAACAACCAGAAATGTCTGCCGATCAGTTGACAGATGTGTTAATTAATAGAATTAATACAGACATATACGATTTCATCCTAGTGAACTATGCAAATCCTGATATGGTTGGTCATACAGGAAATTTAGAAGCGTCAATAAAGGCTATACAAACAGTAGATAGATGTGTTGATACTTTAATTACCACATTTTTAGCAAGAGGTGGAGCAGTAATATTAACAGCTGACCATGGAAATGCTGAGGAGTTAATAAACTTGGATACCGGAGAAGTTGATACGGAACACTCTCTTAATCCTGTTCCTTTAATGATTCTTGGTACTAAAATACCGCCAAGAGTATTACCATATGGTGCATTGAAAGATGTAGCTCCAACAGTATTGGATTTACTTGGAGTACCACAACCAATGGAAATGACAGGAAGGAGTTTAATTAGAGAATAACTCTATGATTTCTTAAATCTTTTTCTTTGTATTACCTTAAAGAGTATATATCCAGCAATAGATAAAACAAATAAGATTAATACAATATTTTCATACTTTGATAAAAGTGTTAATAAAACTTCCCAATTCTCACCAAGAAGATACCCAGCTACGGCCAATATTGTAGACCATATTGCACTACCTATTAATGTATATATCGTAAATTGCCAAAAAGGCATCTTTGCAACTCCGGCTGGGAAAGATATAAATGTACGAACTAATGGAACTAATCTTCCAAATAATACAACCTCTTTTCCATATTTATTAAAAAATTCAAATGCTTTATCAACCTCTTCTTGCTCAATAAATAAATATTTTCCATATTTTTTTAGAAATTTATAAACTGCTTTCTCTCCCCATATCCCAAGTAAATAGAAGGGAAATGTTCCAAGGTATGTACCGATAGTTGCAGCAACTATGGTTAGAAATAAAGTTTGATCTGTTCTAGATGCTACAAAACCAGCAAATGGTTGTATAAAAGCACTAGGAATAGGAGGAAATATTGTTTCTAAAAAAACAGCAAGGCCTATACCAAGATACCCCAAGGAATTCATCAAATTTGTTAACCATTCAACAATGTTTTCAATCATGGAGATATTGTACCACATGATATCCAACTTCAATATCGTTTTCTGCACAAAAGTCAGAATTTACCTCTAACACATACATAAAATTTTCATTAGAATATACAGATGGACAGTAAGTATCAGAACATGGCTGCTGATTCCCCTTAATATCAACAATAAAGTTATCAGAATCTATAAATACAATATCAAGAGATATTAACATATCCTTCATCCAAAATGGATTATTAACTTCATTCTGAAACACAAATAACATTCCCTCATAATCTCCTAAAGAGCTTCTTCCTGATAAACCCCTACTTCTTTCTAAATCATCATCTGCGATCTCTACACCTACTCTTACTGCTAAGCCATTAGGAATCTCTATCTCAACATAACTCTCTTCATCATCAGAAGGTGTTCCTTCACTATTCTCTTCCCCTTCAAATTCATCATTAACTACAATAGTTCCGTCTTTCCAACTTATATTAAACAGATTAAACTTATCTTGTACAATCAGAAATATTCCAACAATCATCCCTATATATATTATCAACTTTAACTGATTATTCATTACTTCATGATATACTCTATCGTATGAAAAGAAAAGTTTTTGTAGGGTTTTCTGGTGGTGTTGATAGCTCTGTATCGGCATATTTACTAAAAAGGAAATACGATGTAACTGCAGTAATGTTTAGGAATTTAAGCAATCCCGATTGTTATACATCATTAGAGGAGAATGCTAAAAAAGTTGCTGAACACATCGGTATTCCATTTAAGGTTGTTGATTTATCAAATGAGTTTCAGAATTTGATAATAGATCCCTTTATAAACTCCTACAAAAATGGAGCAACTCCAAACCCCTGTGTCCTATGTAACATACAATTTAAATTTGATAGATTTGCAAACTGGTGTTTTGAAAATGGTGCAGACTTTATAGCAACTGGACATTACTGTAAGACTAAAAATAGTCATTTGTATAAAGGAAAAGATGAGAAGAAAGATCAATCATATTTTTTAAGTGGTATCTCAAGTCAAGTTTTAGAAAAGACTATATTTCCAATTGGAAATTTTACAAAAGAAAAAGTACGAAATATTGCTAAAAGGAAAGCTCTTCCCAATCAAAGCCAAAGAGATAGTCAAGAAGTATGTTTTATAAATACAAATCTAAACGACTTTCTTAATACAAATATAGAACAGAGAGAAGGAAATGTTGTAGATATAGGTACAAATAAAGTTGTAGGAAAACATAGTGGAATACACTCTCTAACCCTTGGACAAAGAAAAGGTATTCATATTGGTGGAAGTAATGAACCATATTTTGTTGCTAAAAAAGATATTGATAAAAATATTATCTATGTTGCAAAAGGCAAATTAAATCCATCACTATGGAAACAAAAATTTGAATTAGAAAATATAAACATAATTAATCAGAAGAATAATGGAATAATTAAAGGATTGACTGCAAAAGTCCGATATAGAGCTACAGAAATTCCATGCACTATTGATTGGAATACAAATAATGTTGAATTAAAAGAGAAAGTCTGGACACCATCTGTTGGACAACAACTAGTAATATATAAAGGAAATGAGTGTATAGGTGGTGGAATGATAAAAAATATTGGACAGTAAACAAAAGATATGATAAAATCGCTCTGCCCTAAAATTATCTTACACACATATGCAGGATTTTAAAAAATATCTTGATCCTTTCTATAAGGATCTCCCTCATGTGGAAGACTTTTCAGATATCGATAAAGAAAGTGAACTCTTACAAGAAGAGTATCCTCATCTAGAAAAAGTTACACATATAAATGCAAAAAGCATTAAAACATTACTTCCAAGACTAGAGAAATTACAGGAAGAATTAGAAGATCAAATAAGAATAATTGAACAAGAGACTGGGGATGATGCGAAAGACGCAAAAAGTATATATAACAAAATCTTAAAAGAAATAAGGGAGACAGTTGAAAGAATTAATCTAGATTTAAGTAAGGTAGATAATCCATATTTTGGAAAAATATTATTCTCCCCTTACGAAAGCAAATCTCATAAAGATATGAATCTTTATATTGGTAAATTTGCAGTTACAGATGAGAATACCCATATTCCACTAGTTATAGACTGGAGAGCACCAATAGCAAATATTTACTATCAAAATAGTGGACCAACAAATAACGTAGAGTTTGAAGCACCTTTAGGTATTAGAAAGGGTGATTTGAAACAGAAAAGGCAATTCGAAATATCAAGGGCTCGAATTCAAAATATATATGATGCTAAAAGTGGTAATGCAGCTGCAGATGCTTTCTTACTTAGCCAATTAAAACATAGACTAGGAAAAAAACTTACAGATATTGTTGCAACTATACAAGCTCAACAAAATGAAATAATTAGAGAAGAAATAAATAAGCCTGTGATAATACAAGGAGTTGCTGGTAGTGGAAAAACTACAATTCTTTTACACAGACTTGCTTACCTATTCTTTAACTATAAAGAGACAATCAGACCAGAGAGATCTTTAATCGTTGCTCCAAACAGAATGTTCTTAGACTATATCTCAGATGTACTCCCTAATTTGGGTGTTGTAGGAGTAAATACATTAACATATCTCTTCTGGGGTAAAAGAGTTTTAGATTGGAATAATAGATATACTGTATCTACTGAGGATGAGGATCTAAAGTTTAAAGAATATAAAGGATCTTTAGAATTCCTAGATTTCTTAGATAAATATTTTGAAGAATATGAAGTAGAAATACTGGAAGAAATTCCATATTCCAGATCTGACATTATAGAGAAAAGATACTATGAACTTAAAAAACAATTCCCAGAGATATCTATGGAAGAAAGGATTAATCTTGCAATAGATTATGCGTTTGCTCAGAAACAATTTAAAACTAAACAGACAGGAGCATATGATGATACATTTGATTTAGAAAATGAAAAAAGAAGAGAAATTATTAAATATATAAATAAGAAGCTGGATCCTTACAGAATATATCAAGATGTATTTAAAAATAAAGTTTTAGACAAGGATCTATGTAAATACACATTAAAAGGACTAAGATCACACAATGCACATAGATATTTTAGAATGGAAGATCTGGCTCCAATTGTATATTTACAACTTAAAATTAAAGGAACAAAAGAATTTAAACAGGAGTATGTTGTTGTTGATGAGTGCCAAGATCTATCATTTATAGAAATAGCTACATTAACGATGGTTGCAAAAAATGGGAATATAACACTAGCTGGAGATCTTGCACAATCCATAATCCCTCCTTTTTATATTAAAGATTGGAATAAAGTTATAGATCTAATTAATTCATTAGGATATAAAGATGTTAGTTATCATCAACTTAATAGATGCTATAGAACAACAATAGAAATTATGGATTTTGCCAACGAGATATTTAAAGAAAGATTTCCTAAGAGCTATAAACTCCCTGAAGCTGTATTAAGACATGGGGAAGATATAAAAACTATCACATATAGTGAGGAGATTAGTGATTTAGATAATAAAGAAATAGAGAATTTCATAAATATAATTAAAGAAGAATTTAATAAAGGAGCTGTAACTTGTGCTTTAATATGCAAAGATAAAGAGCATGCTAATGCTGTATATGAAAAGATTAAGCTATATGAAGATAAAATAGATCGAGATATTGTTCCCTACTCTGAAAGTGATTATAAAAACGGTCTATTAGTACTGCCTGTATCACATGCAAAGGGTCTTGAGTTTGATAGTGTAATAATTCTAGATATGAATGAGGAAAGATATCCTGAGACAGAGTATAGTACACGTTTAGTATATGTTGCTATAACGAGAGCTTTACATAGATTAACAGTTGTTAAAAATAGTAATAAAAAAGTTTCTCCATTGCTACAGAGTTAATGCTTTGTTAAACTGTAGGTATGAATAAGAAAAAATTCTCCTATAAAGAATTACTAATAGAAATTCCATCGATTATATTTAGTTCTCCAATTATTACAACCGTTTTAACAGTAGTAATTGCCAGATATCTTCCATATATTGGATTAATAATATCATCAGTATTCTTTTACATTGTTATGCCTATACTTTTATATTTTTATTTATATAAAAAAGGTCTTAT
>JAQVKD010000023.1 GCA_028694805.1 Candidatus Dojkabacteria bacterium | reverse complement strand
GGTAAAAAGATTGAGAGATTAGCAATCTTTTTTAATGGAAAAATTGTAGGTTTATCACTATCAATTCTACAATCTTCAAGATTTGAGAAATATGTATACTGTCCACGAGGGCCACTATTAATTAAAAAAGATGATATTCAGTGTTATACACAAGTCCTTGGTGCTTTGAAGGAATACTGGAGTAAGAAAAATGTCGGAGCTATTAAAATAGATCCTGGCTTTATAGAAAATACAGATATTGCCAAAGTTCCAAAACAATTAGGTTTTGTACATAGTGTTAATTTTGTACAGTCAGAGAATAACTGGATGATAGATTTGGTCGGTAATGATGAAAAAGATCTCTTTAAGTGGTGTAAAGAACATGGAATGAATAAAAACTATCCTACATATATTAGGAAGGCTAGACGTGATGGTGTTGAGATTACATTCTCTAAAGATAAAAAAGATTGGGATCTATTCCAAACATATTTAAAAATAAGTGGTAGGAGGAAAGATTTCGAAGTTAAAAATAAAGAATATTATCTCAATCTTTGGAAATTTCTTGGAGAGAAATCAAATATATTAAGACTTGGAATTGCCAAATTAGATGGAGATATTTTAGCAATGATCTTAATAGCTATGTATGGTGATGAAATATCTGTTCTTTACAGTACTCAAACGGACATGGAGAATAAAGTCCGATCTACAATGCTACTACGTTGGGAGTCTATGCTTCTAGGTCAGAGAAAAGGAATCAAGAGATTTAATAATTGGGGTGTATTACCAGAGAAAAAATACAAAGAGAAGAATCCTGGGTATGGATATTCTCATTATAAAAGAGATTTTGGTGGATATTTGGAAAATATTGAAAGAACGTATGAATATGCATATAAACCAATCCCTCACCTACTTCAAAGATTTTATAATTGGTATATTAAGATCAGATATTACAGGTTTAGATAAAAGTTTGACTATGTATCCTCTTTCCAATATTATTTATCATACAGATTAGTATCATAACTGCCCTATGAGTAAAATTACATTACTACAGTATTTAGAAGATAATAAGATAATATCGCCAGAAGATGCGAATAAAGTTCGTGTGGAAAGGTCTAAATCTCCAAGAAGTGAGGAGGCAATAATCCGAGAGTTAAAGGTTTTGGATGATGAAGGTATAGCTAAAGCTAAATCTGCAATATTTGGAATACCATATATTGATCTTACTCAGCAAAGTATTCCAGAAAGTGTAATAGCTGAGGTAAATGTTGATATTCTACAAAATTTTAATGCTATACCGTTTGAGCGTGGTGATGATTATGTAAAGCTTGCTATGGTAGACCCATTTGATATCCAGGCTACTCAAGCTATACAACAAAAATATCCATTTGGAACAAAAATAGAGGTGTATATTACTACTCAACAGAGTATAAACTTTGTTTTAGATCAAAGAGTTGGTGACCTTATGAGTTCTGAGGTTACTGAAGCTCTTGAGGATGTTGATCTTCCTGTGCAGGAGATTAATGATGATCCAAACCAAGTTCTATCAAGTGCAGAATTAAAAAATGCACCTGTAGCTAGAATTGTTAACGCCATACTTCAATATGCTGTTACATCAAATTCTTCAGATATCCATATTGAGCCAATGGAGGCGAAGTTAAGAGTTCGGTTTAGAATTAATGGTGTAATGGTAGAGAGGCTTGTACTTCCCAAGAATTTAGCAGCAGCAGTCGTTTCCAGGGTGAAAATTCTTGCAAATATGAAAATAGATGAAAAAAGATTACCTCAGGATAATAGGTTTCAGATTAAATCTAATGGTCAGAAGATAGATATTCGTGTTTCTATAATGCCTACAATATACGGTGAGAAAGTAGTTATGCGTCTTTTAGAATCTGATACTTCTGGAATCACTCTTGAAGGTACAGGTTTAAGAGGAAATGCATATAAGATATTTATGGATGCTATTAAAGTTACGAATGGTATTGTATTGGTAACCGGTCCTACAGGTAGTGGTAAAACAAGAACCTTAGCATCTTCTCTTATGAAGATTAATGATCCAAAAGTTAATATAATATCTTTGGAAAACCCAGTAGAAATTCGTGTGCCAGGTGTTACTCAGGTTCAGATTAATCCGGATATTGGTTTAACATTTGCTAATGCTCTTAGATCAGTGCTTAGACAGGACCCTGATATAGTAATGGTTGGAGAGATTAGAGACCAAGAGACTGCGGAGCTTGCGGTACAGGCTTCCCTTACTGGACATTTAGTTCTATCTACATTACATACAAACAGCGCAGCTGCAGCTATCCCTAGACTCTTGGATATGGGTATTGAGCCATATCTTCTCGCATCTACAATAAGAGCAATTGTTGCCCAAAGACTTCCAAGAAGAATTTGTAAACACTGTATCGAAGCATACCCTGCTCCACCTGAAATTATTGATGATATTTTAAAGGAGTTTAGTGATGTTAAGAATTTTGACGTAGTCTCATACATAAATCAGGTAATTGCTACTAAAAAACAAAAGGGGGAAAATGGCGCTTCTGTTATGAAAGAGGCAACCATAGGTCCTAATGGTAAACCACAAATATATTTATATAGAGGAAAAGGTTGTGATAGATGCGGAGGAAGTGGGTACTCAGGTCGTATTGGTATTTTTGAGGTATTGGATGTTACTGAAAAAATTAGTAGAATGGTAATGGATCATTCTACTGCTGGTGATATCGAGAAAGAAGCAAAAGATAAAGGAATGCTTACGATGATTGAAGATGGATATTTGAAATCTCTCGAAGGTATCACTACAATAGAAGAAGTAATGAGAGTGTCTAGAGAGTAAATATATTTTAGTATTTTAAAAATGAATAATACTGCCCAAGACAATGGAATAAATCTTTCATATCCTACATTTAACGATGGCTCTGTAAAACAGCCGGCCACACCACAGGATAGTCAACAAAACTCTTCAGCAAACCCAAACTATGGAGATTTTAGTGGAAAGATAAATACTCTGCCTAATGGTGCTGTATATGATGGTCTAAGTGATATTATGCCAGAACCTCCAAAGCCTAAAGCTATGGAGAGATCACCTAAAAATAATAATCTTAACGAACCAATTAAAAAAGAAACACATTCAGATGATGATTACCTTAAACCTCCTACGAAAGAAATAATTATTGAACAAAATACTGTTAATGAAGATAAGGCTACTGACACTCCAGTTCAAACGACACTACCACCAATGCCTACACAACAATCACAGGAAGTTGTAGAAAAAACTGTAACTCCTCCACAGAACAATCCTATTGAAAATAAAAATATTTCTTTAAATGGAGAAAGTAATAAAATTACTGAACTCTTAGAATATACAATAGAGAAAGGTGCATCAGATTTGCATATATCTGTAGGATATCCACCAATTGTAAGAATTGATGGAGAATTACAGGAATTAAGCGATGATATCATTGATCCGATTGAATCTGAAGAATTAATTCTCCCATTAATGAGTGATGATAAAAAAGAACTTTTAGAAGTAAATAAAGAGATTGATTTCGCATATACTCATCAGGGGAAATATAACGGGAGATTCAGAATAAATGCATTCTATGCCATGAAGAATCTTTGTGCAGCATTTAGATTAATTCCTGGAAGAATAAGAACCATAGAAGAATTAAAATTGCCACAGATATATCATCAGTTTACTAAATTAAAACAGGGTATGATTTTAGTAACTGGTCCTACTGGTCACGGTAAAAGTACAACTATTGCATCGATGATTGAAGATATAAATAGAAATAGTTTTTCTAGAATAATAACTATTGAAGACCCTATCGAATATGTATTTGAAGGTAAAAAATCCCTTATAGATCAAAGAGAAATGGGGCAAGATACACACTCGTGGCCTATTGCTCTTAAGAGTGCAATGAGAGAAGATCCAGATGTAATACTTGTAGGTGAAATGAGAGACTTTGAAACAATATCAGCCGCTATTACCCTTGCAGAAACAGGGCACTTGGTATTTGCTACATTACATACTAATAATGCATCTCAAAGTATTGATAGAATGATCGATGTATTTCCAGAGGAACAGCAGACACAAATTCGTGCACAGCTTTCTAATATATTAGAAGTTGTAATTGCACAAAGACTTATCCCTATGGACATGGGTGGTAGACGTGCTGTAGCTGAAATATTAATAGTGAATCCTGCAGTAAGAACATTGATAAGAGAGAGTAAGACTCATCAGATAGATAATGTAATTAGAACAAGTTCTGACATAGGTATGGTTTCATTAGAAAGAAGCTTGGTAGATCTAGTTAGAGAAGGAGTAATTAGTATTAAAACTGCACAGGAATATGCAGTATATCCTGAGGAGGTTTCAAGATTGCTTAAATCATAAAATTATAAAATATGAAAACTTTTAAATATTCGGCTAGAACAGAAGAAGGTAAAGAAGTAAAAGGAACAATATCTGCTAGAGATGAGGCTGCAGTAACTGAAATTCTACACGATAAAGGGTTAGTTATTGTAAATATAAAAGATACATTCAATTTCAATATAGAAAGTCTTAATGAGATAAATATTGGTGGAATACCATTAAAAGATAAGGTTGTCTTTATGAGGCAGATGGCCACTATGGTATCTGCTGGTCTTCCTTTAACTCGTGCCCTTGAGATTATGGAAGCTCAAGCTACTAACCCGCTATTTAGGAAAGTAATTGGTGGTGTAAAAGAGCGTGTAGAGTCTGGACAGGGTTTAGCAGATTCTTTTAGGGCTGAAGAGGATGTTTTTGATGATATCACATTGAACTTAATAGAAGCTGGTGAATCTAGTGGTAAATTAGATACCATCCTTCTTAAGTTAGCTGTAGAGTTAGAGGAGAAACAGGAGCTTAAGTCTAAACTTACATCGGCTTTAATATATCCAGTCATTATCACAGTCGTTATTATCGCTGTTATTGCTCTTCTTATGTTCGTCATGGTCCCAGCTATGTCAGAAATATATTCTGAGTTTGATGCAGAACTTCCGTGGACCACAAATATATTAATTAGTTTAAGTAATTTTGTAACAGTGTATTGGTGGGCAGTTTTACTTGTTTTAGGGTTGTTAGCTATAGGTATTAAGGCATATTTAGATACTAATAAGGGGAAAAAATTTGCAGATAAGATCGTGTTGTATATCCCAATTGTTAAGGATGTAGTTACTAAGACTCAGATAGCAGAATTTACTAGAATTATGTCACTACTTCTTTCTAGTGGTTTATCTATATTACAAGCTTTAGAGTTAGCAGCTAAGTCACTTTCTAATTCCCTATTTAGTGATGTTATCATGGATGCTAGAGATGAGGTTGAGAAGGGTGGGTCTTTAACAGTCCCTATTTCTCGTAGTAAATATTATCCCCCTATTGTTAGTAGTATGATTGCTGTTGGTGAAGAGACAGGTAATTTAGATACTGTTTTAGAAAAGGTTGCCACGTATTATAAACAGGAGGTTAATACTGCTACAGAGAATCTTTCTGGTGTTTTAGAACCAGTGTTCTTGATAGTAATGGGTGCAACAATTGGTTTTATTGCATTGGCTGTATATATGCCTATGTTCCAGTTATCATCTGTGATGACATAGTTGACAGAGTATATTAGTTAGTGTAATTTAATAGTAATAAATAAATATATATAACTTTTTATTTTAATAAATATATGGATAAGAGATTTAAAGCATTTACACTCGTTGAGATGCTTATCGTCATGGGTATTATCATAATACTTATGGCTGTTGGTATTACTGCAGGTAGATATGCTATTAATAGAGCTAATGATGTAGCACATCAGAATGCTGTTGATAATATGTATACTGCAGTACAGGCATATTATGCCGATCATAGGAGTTATCCTGCTATTGAGAATTTCTCAACTGCATTAACGGATGATACGGTGGAATATTATATAGGAGAGTATATGGATGATGGTGCTTTTGATGGAGGAACTGCTGCAACATATTATTATGCTACTGACACTTTACAACAAGAAGTTTTAGTATGTGTATCTTTGTTTGGTCAATATGATAGTGGAATAGATGGTGATTTTTACTGCAATGGTAATGGTTTTGGTAGTGAAAACCTTTTAAATGGAAGTATAACAGATAAGATTGTACCAAGAATACAAGAAGGAACTACAACATTAGATCAATCTCCAATGGGTGAGGCTTTCAATACTCAGCAAAACTGGCTAGATGATTCAACTTGGGGTGCTGTAGTAACAGCATCTTAATAGTTAACCTTTTTAGGTAGATGTATCAACTCCCCTCCTCTGAGGGGAGTTTTATTTTCTTTTATGTTAATATGAATAATAAAAATATATTCATAAAAAGTTATGAAACTAAAAGCCTTTACACTAGTAGAAATGTTAATAGTTATGGGAATCATAATAATTATCATGGTTGTCGGTATTGCTAGTGGTAGGTATGCACTACAAAGAGCTAATAGAATAGAACATGAAAATTCTGTAGAAAATATATACCAAGGATTACAAAGCTACTATACCGAAGAAAGGGAATACCCAGTACAACAATCAGTTGAAACTTTAGTAGATACTACTCTAACTGAATATATAGATGCATTTGATGGGGGTACTGAAGCAAGCTATTCATATACTGTAGACGATACACAACAAGAAGCTATTGTATGTGTAACTCTGGGTGGTATAGGAGATAAAAATCAATTGGGAGTATACTGTACAGGAGATGGATTGGGATCAACAGTAATAACTGGGGCTCCAAGTGCTAAATATTTAGAATATGGAGAATCAGAATATAGTGATGTTGCAGAAAACCTCTTTACAGTTGATAACGCTTCTGCGTGGACACCATCGGATGAATGGACAGCAGATGATCCTACTATAGAGGATACAACAGGAGACGATCGTCCCCCAGACCCTGCAAGTCCATTCTAAGTCTTAAAAATGTACTATAATGAATATATGCAAAACATCTTTTACATTACAATTTTCTGTTTAGGACTCGTATTAGCAAGTTTCTTAAATGCATTAATGTATAGAATAGATAAAGAATATAAATATCCAGAAATATTTATAAAACCATCACACTGTGAAAAATGTAAAAAACAATTACAATGGTACGATCTAATACCAGTACTCTCATATATATTTACTAAAGGGAAATGTAGCAAATGTGGTAAAAAAATAAATATATATTACCCTATCTCAGAACTCTTCCTTGGAATATCTATGTTTCTACTCTACTACACATCCTCACCATGGTATACATATGTAATATTAGTAATACTATTCTCCCTTACATACTTTGATCTTGTATACAAAGCTATACCACAAACACCCACCCTCCTCTTTCTTCTGTCAGGATTAATATATACAGTTATTAATTCTTTCTTAAACCATGAGCTTGTATCTAATGCTCTACTCTCTGGTTTACTACTAATATTAGGTATTACTCTCCTATTAATTCTTATGTATGGTTTTAAAAACTTTAAAGAGGGATTTGGCTTTGGAGATTTCTTAGTATTACTAACATTGAGTATGTTTCTAACTACTCAACAATTTTGGTTACTATTTTGGATATCTATATTTATAGCTTTGATAGTAAGTATATTGGGATTTATAACAAAGAAATATAACAGGAAAACAGCACTTCCCCTACTCCCATTCTTCACTTTAGGGTATATTGTAGTAGTAACATACTCTGAACCAATATTAAAATATCTGAGTAGTATATTGATAATTCTATGAAGAAAGTCAAATCATTTACATTAATAGAACTCCTTATCGTTATGGGAATACTTGTTATTCTCATAGGTACAGCAATTATAACTGCTAGATATGCTATACAAAGATCTCAAAAAATATTTCATATGGCTGCTGCAGAAGAATTAGAACAGGCACTGCTTAGTTACAAGAATGAGAATAAATATGTACCAAGGATGGGTAGCTGTTCATCATGTGTAGTGGAGGAATTTTTTGCATATTCCTTAGGATATAAAGGAACTAATGCTATGTTATTAGAATATATAGAAGAAACACCATTTGATGGTGGTAGTGATGCAACATACTACTATGCTACAGATGATATAGGGCAATTCTTTGTTGTTTGTGTATCACTAGGAGGCATTGATGATGAAAACCAATTAGGCTATTATTGTACAGGTACTGGTATAGGTTTTGTACCAGAAGGAAACCCAATTACAAAACAAGAACTAGGCCCGGATGCTGCTACAATTATAAATACAATGGATGATTCTGATTGGGAGAAGGATACTGGTTTTGCAAGAACCTCAATGTAAATTATTTAACTGCCCAATGAAAAAATTAAAAGCATATACATTGATGGAGGTTATGGTTGTTATGATAATCATGATCATATTGCTTGGGCTATCATATTCTTCATATACATCTTTTACAGAAACAACTAAGTTTAATGAAGATGTCTCTACTCTACAGCATGACATTTTGGTAATTCAAAGAGCATCTATGTTAATGGAAAGAAATGATGAAGAGGGGTGGATATATGGATTAGGTATATATCTTGGTGATTTAGGTTATTCTACAGGAACAGGTGATGGGGCATATACATTTTTTAAATGGTGTTCTGAATATCCTAGTTTTACCACTGCTATGGCAAAGGAAGAATATCCTGGTGGTGAAGGTGGTGTGATACCGACATATCTTAATGTAGATGAATATCAATGTATAAATAGTGGTACACCTGAACAGGACAATAAGCTTGTAAGCCTAATTGGTTACGGATACGGTGCATTAAATCTAAAAGAAGATGTGTATATAGTTAATAGTAATATTGCATATATTGTTTTCGAAGCAGTATCTGGTAGAACCTTTATGTATGATATTGATGGTAATCGTGTAGATGAAGATTTAGAAATAAGATTTGATAAGAACTTCGGTACAAGTAAAATACTTACAGTTAAGAATTTAACAGGTAGAACTAAACTTAGTGATTTTGTAGAAAGTGAATAGTATATTTAAAAAGAAAATTAAAGCTTTGGGTTTTGTAGAAATTTTAATTGCTATAGTTGTTGTAGGTGTAATATCTACTGTATTTCTATCTATTACAACTAATGCTATGAAAGATCTTTTACAGACAGAAAGAACAGAGTATATGGCTAGAATGGCCAAAGATGGTATGAATATTGCACAGGAGATAGCTAATCAAGATAAGGCAGATATATTTATTGAAGATGCTGATAGAGCTTTCCCAATGGAAGAAGGTTATTGTTATATTCCTATTAGAATAGACTCTGGAGATAGTGTTACATATGAATTTGTAAAAGAAGATAATGGGGAGAGTTTTGAAAATGTACAAGATCCAGAGGCAGATATCAGTTTAGATTTTGCAACTATTAGAAGTGAGTTACTGGCTAAATTTGAGACGGGAGGGACAACCTTTGAAGATGAATATTTCTGGGATGATAATTACTTTATGGTTATGTGTATAGAGAGTATAGATACTACATCTACTAGGTGGGCTAATGTAAGATTTTGGGTTGGTGATAGACATGTAGCTGGTGAGATTACTAACGATTCTGATATTAAAGATTTTAACT
>JAQVKD010000001.1 GCA_028694805.1 Candidatus Dojkabacteria bacterium | reverse complement strand
ATTTTAAATATTTTAATTATCAGAAATAAATTTCTTTATATTCTCTCTAAAATATTTTATTGGATTCCTAAATTTTTTAATTGTAACGATTAATAATTTAAAAATAATTTTAGAACGACAACCTTTATATAGGAAGAGTTACTAATATAGGTAATGTAGTAAGACGCTACAAAAGCCGACCAGAAAGGTAGGGTGACGGTAGCCACAAACTATATAAGGACAGAAGTAGTAGATAAGTATAGAGACAACCCAGGAGGATTGATTAACCGGAAAATAGACAAAGTGCGAAAGCATATATAAAGTAAAGAGGACGACCAGACGAAGCAGGGAAAAGAGTTTCGGACACGAGTAGTTTACCACTTACAGAGCCGTCAGATAGTAAACAGGCGAGTGGTATTAAACCGTGATAGGTAAAACTCATTAACATAACAGTCGGTAGCAAGTTACGAACTCACAGGGACAACCCCTGACCATTAGCTTAGAATGGGCGACGTCTGGCTACTATCTTTAGTAGTCGATTTTTAGAATCTAGATTAACCAATAAGCCGTATAGATACTAAAGCAGTCAGGTTAAAACCTGCGGCAACGGGGTATCCCAAATATCTTTCATACGAAAGAGAGCTTGAGTTTTAGTATGATTAGCTTAAAAAGTTAAACCAGAAGATTTTTAGGCAGAGCTAAAAGCACTGAGTCCTGAGCCTGGGCTGGCAATAACGTTATGATGCCTAATATCAAATAGTCAGGCAATTACTAAAATTATTCTTTTTATTTTTTATATAGGATATACAGTGATCATCTGTTATCCGTAATGAAATAAAGGAGTGAAAAATATGTCAAACAATGCAGAAATAAGAATCGAAGCAGGTATGAACAATTTGGAAAAATTCCTTAATAGGGTTCGTGAGATGTCAACCGAACAGATAGAGGATTTTGAGAAAGAACTAAAAGCAAAATCAAAAATAGTTAATGACAGGATATATCTTGTTAGTCTTTTGTCCGGTAGGGAAATAGGAGATAAGGCTTATAAGAATGCCATCGATATGATGGTAGATGAAATGAAAGAAGCTATGGAGGATGGCTATAATTTTGATAGCCGTGAGATTCCTGCTATAGACCCAAAAACAGGGAAGCCTGTGATGAGAACGGTATGGTCAGATAAAAATGCTGCAGGATGCCGCGAAGCAGTTAAGGGAGTAATATCCGATGAGCTATATGATCAAATAGACCGAAGATTAAATAAGTACGAGATGAGAAGGGAGCATGGAATAGCCAAGAGAGATACTCTTAATAGTATGAGACATGCTATAAATACAGTTAAGAGAGAGATAAGAGAGAAGGATCATGAAGCTAAAAAGACAAAGTTAATCCCACTGGCAGTTCTCGGAAAACAGATGATGGCAGGTATGCAGGTTCAGCCAGTTAGGGAGATAACGGCTTAAATTAACTAAAATTAAGAATGAGTGATGTAAAATGGATTTAGATGAAGTCAAAAGATTGTTCCCAGAATATAAAAAGATTCTGGAAATGTCAGGTGGTTACAAACCACGAAAATTTGTAAAAGCAATAAAAGTAATTAAATGCCCATCAAAGTTTAGTCCGAGTGGACTTGGAGACTATGCTTATCGGCATAGTTATTTTGTGAGCAATGGAAAGATAGTTCCAGGGATTTCATATAGCTACGATAGTATGATGGCTGTAGGTGTTTCACCAGATGAAAGAATGGTGGATGTTCCAAAAGGAAGCAGAATGTGGGTTGTTACATTTGATGGAATGTGGGGTGGATTTTGGGATGTTCTTGTGTTTGTTCATGAAGAAGACTTGCTAGGTAATAGTGAGGAGATATAAAATGACATCGATATATGAAGTGAGAGAACACGCAGAACTTGTATTCAAAGTGAAAGAACTTGGTGCATATAATGGGCTGTCAACTCATGCATTGAGTTGTGATCAATTGAGGGAGAAAATTGAAAACTTAAGGAGAAGAAATAAAATAATTTATAGAGGATGAAACTATGGATAGTGAACGGAAAGAATCTGCTAACGAGACTGAGAAGGAAAAAAAAGAAATAGAAAGAGAAAGATATAACGATATGTTAAGAGCGAGACTCCCGCTTATGGATTACTGGATATGATAACATGGCAACTATTGGTGAAGAAATAGAAGAATGGATGAAGCAATACAACAAGGAAAGTATTGTTGGAAAGTATATAATGAATCAGCTTGCTGCAGCGCAGTTTTTTAAAGCTGAACAGATATGGAAGTTTGTTAAGGAACAACCTGAGATTACAAAAGAGCAGTATCTTAAGGCTCTTGATAGAGGGATGGATGGAAGGGGTCTGATAGATGATGATTAAATTTTTTGTTTTGTATTAAAACCTATCCTGATATCTTGCGAAGTCTTAAGATAACGTATAGTCGATAGGAAGCGAAAACTATATATACCAATAAAGAGTATATAGGAATGTGTCGTAAACGAAAACCTGGCGTTTGAGGTTAAAACGCAAAATAGAGTGAAAAAATAAAATAAAACAAAGGTGAAAAATATGGCAAAACTAGTAGAAGAAATAAAGTTAGCACAGAGAGGCGGAGAAGGTTTCGGAGTAGTGGACGATTCAGAAAACCTGAATGATATGAGATATGCTGAGAAGCTCATCTTCTATGGGAAGGTTGGTGACATGTCTTTCTTCGAAGCACTTGCAACTCTGAAAGTGGCTGAGAAAGTTACAGAAGATGATGGATCTGAGACTTTGAAGGGTGGTGCAATCTTACTGGAAAGATCGGATATCCCAGGTAATCCTGTTAATGCTAAGACAGGCAAGCCAATAGGAATAACAGGAATCTGTCAGAGAATTGACAGTGAATTTGTTGCACTGGAGATACCTTTTAAGTCCCAGGCTCATACTTCTGATGAGGCAAGGCTTGCAAATAAAGACAAGCCAGCTAAGGAAAGACAAGCTGATATGATAAAGATATATCGCATATCAAAAGAATTCGATATCGATAACTATGCAGCCTCGGCATCGAAGAGATGCTTGCCAAGAAAGGAGATCCAGGAAGTAGAGGTCGATGGGAAGGTCGTTAAAAAGGAAGTTGAAGTAGCAGGTTCAACTGACTATAATGAACCGACTCCTGGTCAGAGACTTCGTGCTGCAAGGTGGCTTAGAGAGAACGGTGAAGATATCGTAGATACTCTTGAAGCAATAGGACTGTCTTTTGAGTAAGCTGGTAACAGCTTATTCTTCTTTTCTTTTTTAGTTTTTCTGTTGTTATTGCTAATCCTTTTTGGATTTAAACCTGATTTTTAATAATCTCTGAGTTAGTCATGAGAGATTGCCGTTTTTAAACTGGTAAGTCAGGACTGTATTTTAAATATTTTAAGGAGTGATATGGATGTATGAGTATTGGGAAAGAAAGAGATGGCTGAACGATGAAGAAATTGAGTTATTGAATGAAATAATGAAATGTAAGAGAGGGTGATTGAGAATGAAAATAGTGGCTGAACTTATATTGTCGAAGAAGAGTGAAGGTTCAGTAGAAAAACATAAGAATGGTAAAAAGTTTCATAGAAATGGAAAGAAAAAAAGAAGTGACAGTGAACAAAAATTAATAGAATCGTTAATCAATGAAAACAACATGCTTTATAAAAGAGCTAAAGAGAGAGGTTATGCATTGCAGGAAGAAAAATTAAGGTGTAATATAATCAGGGAAGAACTTATAGAGATGAAGGCAATTTGAGAGGAGTTATTGAATTAAAGGAGTGATAGGAGATGAATGGTGAAATTAAGTACTCTGAGAAAGAACTTAAAAGAGCTGGAATTAAATATACGTTCGAACATAGTTCTGGTTCTATAAGGGTTGATGTTCTTGCAATGAATGAGGATGAAGCGAGAGAGGTTTTTATTAAGACAGTTAGAAGACCTGATGTGTATAGCCTGGTTATGAGAGATGTTAATGGAATGGAGGAATTAAAATGATTGGTGAAATTAAGTACTCTGAGAAAGAACTTAAAAGAGCTGGAATTAAATATAAAGATTATTGGACTTGGGGAGAAGATGGAAGAGGATATTTGATTGTTAAAAAGAAGTGATTGTATGACAGTACAAGAAGAACTTAAATAACTTCGTAAGCGGGCTTTTGAAAAGCTTGATAGAAGAAACTCAAATAGGGATTTGAGTAAGTTTAATCCTGATGAAGTATGAGAAAGGAGGAATGAAAATGGCTAAAATAATACATTGGAGAAGCAAGGTCACAGGAGCTACTGGTTGTGGATCTGTGGAATTTCCAGATGAACAGGCAGAAGAGATTGTCAAGAAATTTAATAACAAGAATCCAGTCTTGCATCATTGGACTGAGGATGCAAAAGAAGAATAGATTACTTTGAAGAGATAAAGGAGGAATTAGAATGAGCTTTGATGTCATTCTTTTAAATGAAAAAGGAGAACCTGTAATTGTTGAAAACCATAGTGAAGGCGGAACTTATGTCATGGGCGGAACCAGAGACGCTGAACTAAATGTTACATATAATTATAGCCATTTTTACTATCAGCATCTTAATGGAAAGGAAGGGCTTAGATGGTTAAACGGAAAGAAAGCTAAAGATGTAATTGATGCTCTTGAAAAAGCTATAAGGGAACTTGGAATTGAGAGGGATTCTGATTATTGGGAAGCTACAGAAGGAAATGCTGGATATGCTCTTCGAATTCTATTGACGTGGGCAAGGCAATATCCTGATGCGGTTTTTGAGGTTTATTAAGGAGGAATTAAAATGTTTATGTCGTTATTTTCAGGAATGGTCGATATTCATGTAAGAAATATAGAAACAATACATAAGATAAGAGATTCTGAGATATTATCCAAGGTATTTGACAATTTGACTATCGGAGTTAATGTTGTTAGCTTAGAATCATATAATGATATCGCCGAGTATATATCTAAGTTATCTATTGAAGAAGCTAAGAAAATAACATTAAGTGATGTTATTAATAACATAGGACAATATATCGATAATTCTGGAAGATTGGTGTGAAAAAAATGCCACATGACTATAATACTAAATTTCAAATAGTGTTGATTGTAATTTTTACAATTGGCTTTTGGATTTATTTATGGCTTAAATATAGATAAGGGAGGAATTAAAATGAAAATAAGAATTTATGATATACCAGAAAGTATAAAAAAATCGAACAGGATAGAATTTAATCACGAGTCAAATGAATATATTGTAAACAGTGGTGCATTTTTTAATATTCCATCAGACGGAGTTATGTGGAAGTATATTGATACTGAAACTGTTACAATTGAACTGGATTGTTGCAGTATTTCGTTATATGAAAACATTCTGCCAGGGATAACTTTCTATGATTATATTAATCGTTGTTGAATATATGGGGTGATAAAGATGCAGAGAAGAATAAAAATACAGATGGTGTCAATGGATAAATACAATGAAAGTTTCATGCACGGATTCCATAAGAATTCTGATGTTCATCATATACGTCTTTCAAACTGTCATTTATTTGATGGTTGGATAGAAGTGGCAATTGACATCATGATCATACTAAACAAGGAAATACTGTGGATTGGTGTAGATGAATAGATAAAGGAGGAATGAGAAAATGACTGATCTTAAAGTAAAGATGCAAACATTGTTTGATATGCAAATATTAACACATCATAATTTTAGAATGGTTGTTGATTTGTCATGTGTCACCGTTATTAGAGAGTGTAAAAGATGGCAGCCTAATGGTGAACATACTAACTATCCTGAAGGGGATACTGTTTTATCAGATTTAAATAAAAGTGTTAGATGGGCATTACATGGATTTATAAATGCTCTACAATCACATGTAGAAATGATATATTCTTATCAGAAAGCTCTTATCGATTCACGAAAGTCAAAAATATGGATGCTCTTTCCAGAGTATGACGAGGCTGTGTTAATTGTTGATGCCTTAGAAATTTATCAAGAATGGAAAGAAGATATAGTGAAGAGAGAAAAAGAGATTCATGGTAAAAATTGGGGGGATGCATCTGGATTTAATAATGCAATTTGGAACGATAATAATAAAGAATTTATGAATATTTATAATAAAAAGGAGAAATAAAAAATTAAGAAGTATAACTTTGATGATACATTAGAAAAGATAGACAAGCTAACAGGAGATGAAGATGTCGGTAAAGTGGTAGAAATATTTAAGAATACAAACAAAGAAAATGTAGTGACTGTAAGAGATTATGTCGTCGGAAAGGGATGGATTCAGTTGTAGGTGAGTAATCGTGATAAAAGGAACTATATGTTGTAACTGCAATAAAAGAGAGGCTACTAAATATTGGCACGGAGGTCAGGTACTGTGCAATGAATGCTTCAAAGAGTGGATTGAAAAAGATAAGAAGTTTCGTGAAGATTTTAGAAAAGAGATAATGAAAAAGGATAGTATAGTCAAAGGAACGGAGAATATGAAAAACTGGTTTGAATAAAAGGAGTGATATGAAGTGATAGAAGAAGTTGTGTGTTATAGATGTGGAAAAACTATAATTATAGATTACGAAGATGAAATGGATTTAATTATTAAATGTAAACAATGTGAAATAAACGAGGAGTGATATAAATGACAAAGCCTGATGCTTTAATAGTAGTAAAAGATGGATGTGTTGAAGAAGTCGTATCAGCAAGAGAGGGATTTGTTTATAGATTAGTGGATTTAGATGAACCAGGTTATAAAGATATATTTACAGATTCAAATCATGTTGATATTGAAGAGTTTACAATTAACTTAATGAAAGAAAATATTAAGGAGTGATATGGATGGAAGAAAACAGTAAACCTATATGTAAGTTAATCGGGACAGATGGAAATGTGTTTTCAATAATAGGGAAAGTTTCATCATGTCTTAAAAGAGCTGGAATGGAAGAAAAAGCAAAAGAGTTTACAGAAAGGGCATTATCATCTCATAGTTATGATGATGTTCTTAACTTATGCAATGAGTATGTAGATATAGAATAATAAGGAGTGATAAAAATGAAAACAAAAAGTATAGTAAATGTGTTAGTCATGGTATTTATTGCTATGGCTGGAATAGTTGGAATAGTAAATGCGAATGAAATAGCATATGATCATTCAAGCACTTTCATGGATGTACATTTTAATGAGACTATGGGGGTGTATTATGTTGAAGTTTTCTACATAAATTATACTACTCATGAGAAGATTAATCTTGGAGTATGCTATAAGGGTAATATAGTTTGTACATCTGATGATGTATGGTTTGAGTTTGTAAATGATGGAAAAGTTCCTTTAGTAATTAAAGGAATAGGAGCAGGTAGTGAGTATGGAAATGTTGCATTTGAGTTCAATGTAATGCCAGGTTATAAGGCTTCGACTAAGTTGAACAGTGGAATATATGATATATGGGTAAGGGAATATCCTGAGCTTAAACATCAAGTAATTGAAGTTGCTAAGAGTACGTACCCAGAAGATTATATACAACCAACACCAGATGTTACACCATCTGTAAATATCACTATAGTGAAGCCTATTAATATAACAACTCCAATAGTGAATGTTACATCTCAGATAAATAAAACATCTGTATCGAAGTATATCGATCCTTATAACCCATCACCAGGTCATTTGTGGGGTGTTGATGAGTCTAGTCCAGGAACTCCTTCAGGATTCTTAAGGTTTGTTGGAAGAGTTGTAGGAAGAGGAGTTAAAGAACTGGGAAATGGTATTATTGGTGGTGCTTCGAGTTAGATGAACTATATTATTTCATTTTTTCTTTTTTCTGTGGACTACTCATTAGTCGAGGCTAATGAGTACATTAGAATAAAGATTATAACAGGCGATTGTAATGATAAAACTGAGGATTGATCAGAAAAAATATTATGCTAAAAAGTCTGCATTTAAAACTTTATATAAGAAGTTAGGTCTTCATTGGGAAGAGGACACAAAAGCTGGAGATGTGTGGACTAATAAGGATTTTTCTTCATATCTTAGAAAGATTCCAGAGAAGGATGGATACAAAAGATTTTATGCATATAATGTTCCTGAAATGGTAAAGTTCTTGATGGATAATGGTGCAGAGGACATATCCAATGAGGAGTTTGAATCTATTGTTCGGAACATTGTCGAGCCAATAAAATGTGCATATGAACAAATTCCAGAAAATTTCAAGATTGTTATAGGAAACAACTTAGATTCGTCCGAAATGTCAGAGGAGTTCAAAAAACGATGGATGGAGTTAGAAATTAAATATAAGGATTATACTACCAATGATTTCTATAGGGAGATAGAAGAGAAAAATAAAAGAAGAAGAAATGAGCTTGGTGTTGATGAAGATGATGAGGATGACAAAGAAGTAGTTATTAAGAAAAAGTATGATGATGATATATTACCAGTAAAGACTTCAAAGAAGAGAGCTAAGATTGTCAAAGTTAAACCAGTAAAGACAGTGGTTAGTTCTGTAAAGGTAGAGTTTAGAAAGAAGATCTTCAAGATAACAAAGAAATAGAAAAGTAATAGACAATGGAGTGATTAGAAATGTTAGACAAAAATACTTTCAAGAGACTTGAACATTATCCAAGTTTTGATTTAATAAAAAAGATGATATTTGAGGTTCATAAATCACTTGAAAATAATTCAGATAAAGAAGTTAGCGACTTCGTGAACATTAAATCTTGTTCATACGGTGGAAATAAATTCGTGCTTGGTACACATGAAAATGTTATGCTTAAAAGTTTAATAGAAAGTGATAAATTCAAAAATGTTAAGATAGACAAATCATTGTTAAATTTAATATCATATACTGATAATGCGGTATTCGACAGGAATTTATTTTATCCTTCATTTTTTATAGATTCTAATTTCGAATTTAATAATAGATTTGTTGTCAAAGGAATTCTCGTGTATAATATATGGTTTTATGAGAGTACTATTAATCATAATGAAGTACGAATTACTGAGGATTTTAACGATTCGACAAAAATAGATAAAGAATGTATAGAAAAAGATTTCTGCCCAAAAGAAGATATAAGAGTGCATTTCTACGTGTTAGATAAAGTAATTTCAGATAGTTCGTGGTTTTGTGCAAGTTTAAAGTATATCTTTCCATGTAAAGATGATTTGACAAGTAATTATTATTTATTACCAGGATACAGACTTGAAAAAGAAGCAATAGAAACACTGATTAACAATGTCTTAAGGATTACATGTAATGTAATAGACATAGTAGAAGGAAATAAGAATGAACTTGATGTAAGAGTTATTTTACCAAGTAAACAGCAGATAGATAAAAAAAGAGAAAGAGGGAAATCTCCAATATGTACAACAGTTATAATTAAGCCTAAAAAAGAATTAGTGGATTATGTATGTTCATTTGAACGAGAACATAGAAAGCTTGAGTATTCTCATAAATTTGTAGTGAGAGGACATTGGAGACATTTCAAAGATGAAAAGTATGTAAATGTTAAGGGCAAGAAAACATGGGTAAGACCGTATATAAAGGGCGATGGAATATTAATTAGAAAAAACGCTCTTTTGATAGACAGAAGAATACTAACAAGAGATGTAAAGGAGTGATTAAAAATGGTAATGTTAAGCAAAGAGGAGAGACTTAAGCTGTTGGATAAGTTAGGAAAACTACTTGCTCATGCTAGTAGTTCATCTGGAAATGTAAATGAAATGGCGACTGCAAACCAGAAAATAAAGGAAATTACTGATGAGTATGGAATCTCCTTGGATGAAATCAAAAGTATAGATGATAAAAACAGGGATAAGTTTATTGAGATGGTCAATATAAATGTTTATAACGACAATCCGAGAATGTGGGCAAGGTTTTTGTCGGGTATAATTGCTCGGTTTTATGATTGTAGAGCTATTAGAACTAAAGGAAACTTTCATTTTGTGGGATTTAGTCTTGATGCAGAGATTGTTGCAGATATATTTAATCGGCTATATTATAGCATAAACGGAGCTGCAAGAATGCAATCTGTAAATAATAATGATTTCTGTTTTGGTGCAGTGATTTCACTGGAAGAAAGACTTGAAGAAATTAAAATTGCAAGAGAAAAGATAAGCAGTATAACGGCACTTGTAGTTGTAAAGAAAGCAGAAGTTGATAAAAGAGTTAATATACTGTTTCCAATTCTGACTCAAGGGAAGGGAGGAAGATACTATAAGTCATCGGATTTCTATAAAGGTCTGACATATGGAAAGACTGTTCAGATATTTAATAGTGTAGAAGGAGAAAATAATGTTCTTGATATAAAAGAGCCTGAAAAGGCTTATAAGAAGAAAGTTTTTAAGATAACGAAGAAATAGAGAAGTTAAAAGGTATAAAAGGAGATAAAAGATGAAGTATGACTGAAGAATTGAACGATAAAAAGTTTGTCAAAAGAGTTTTTAAAATTGGAATAAATGTGGATTCGAGGAATGAGAAAAAACCTGAGGTTGAAATTGAAGAGGTAGAAGCCGAAGTAAAAACAGAAAATGTTGAGATACGACAAGCTAAAAGCAAGAAAAGAATTCCAAGTGAATATCAGGAGAAGATATACGAATTTATAAAAAATCAAGTTCTCATAATACAAAATCATGGAAAGCCACAAAATTTAATGTGCAAAGCAGGAGCTGGTTGTGGAAAATCGACAACTCTAGTCGAAAGCCTTAACTTCATTCCAAAATATTTAAATGTAATCTTTCTTGCATTTAATAAGGACATAGTAGAAGCTCTAAGAAGCAAGGTTCCAACAAACTGCAGAGTTCAAACATTTCATTCGGCTGGATTTGCTGCTCTGAGATATCGATTTAAAAATGTCAAATTGGATGATAAGAAGATGCTGTCAATATTCCAAAATTTGATGGATACTTCTTATCGTAGTTTAACTCAAGAAGAGTCAGGTGGATTATTGAGTCCTTTTTTAAAACTTGTTGGTTTACTCAAGAACACTTTAGTGGACTCAAGTGATTCCAATCTTTTGGAGTTGATAGACAAATACAATATTGAAATAGAAGATGTTGATGAGAATATTCTTTTTGAATTAATTAGAGAGGGGCTTAGAATATCAAATTCAAATCCTCATATTATTGATTATAATGATATGATTTATCTTCCAATTAAATTAGGGTTGTCATTTTTCAAAGTAGATGTGTGTTTTGTCGATGAAACACAAGATTTGAATAACGCTCAGTTAGTTATGATTCGGAAGATGGTTAAAGATAATGGATTAATTGTTATGGTAGGAGACCCAAATCAATCAATCTATGGTTTCAGAGGGGCTGACATAGAGGCTATGCAGAGAATGAAAGAAGAGCTTAAAGCTGAAGAACTTCCTCTGATGGAAACATATCGTTGTGGAAAAAAGATTGTTGATTTGGCAAGAGAACTCGTTCCTGATTTAGTGGCATATTCAGAGAATCCTGATGGTGAGATTAAGGAAATAGTATATGACCAATTTTATGAATTAGTTAAAGAGAAAGACATGGTATTGTGTCGTAACAATGCTCCAATGATAAAGCCAGTGTTTCATTTGTTAGCTCAAGGAGTGAAGGTTAGTATAAAAGGACGTGATATTGGTGAGGGACTTGTCAGATTAGTGAAAAAGCTTAAGGCATTTACTATGGAGGATTTCTATACTAAATTAGATAAGTGGAAAGCTGGTGAAGAGAAAAAAGCTCGTCGTAGGAAAAGTGATTCTATGATGCAGCAAATAGAAGATAAGTATGAATGTTTGATGGTAATATCAGAGGACTGTAAGAATGTTAATGAAATTATTGCTAAAATCGAAAAGATTTTTAGTGATGACAGGTCGGAGATTATATTTAGCTCGATACATAGAGCGAAGGGACTGGAGAGTGAAAGAGTTTTTATATTAGAGCCACAGTTAATACCTTCTAAACATGCAAACAAGGAGTGGGAGATTCAGCAAGAGCGAAATATTCTTTATGTAGCCATTACAAGGACAAAGATGAATCTGTACTTGGTCGCTGGTGAAATTAATACCAAGTTTTAATAAAGTCATGAAAGGAGTGATATAAAATATGGAAAAATATGAACTATATGAATATGATTTTGTCTTGAATAAGAAGTATGAAAAGGTTGATGAGAAAGATAGTATCGATGGAGCAAGAATAAGAGCTAAGGAATTAGCTGAAGGATGGTGTGTTGATGAAGAACCTATAAATTTTTATTCGGATGGAAAAATTGAGTGTTGGGGAGGAAATGCTGATTTCGGAATCGTGATTGTGAAGGTTAATAAGGAGGAATTATGAGAGGAGCTAAAGTTCAATTTATTGTTGTATGTCCGTATTACACATGTCACTATGGTGATAAAAATAGTCCTGATTTTTCATGTGTTAATTGTGATGATTCTGTAATAAGAAAAGATACAGTTGTTGAGATATATGATAATGAAAATAAGGAGTGTCAGGAAACTAAAAATTTATATTGGAATAATGATAGTATTTAAAAAAAATGAAAAGGAGTGATATGAAATGGAAAATTTGAATACAGAGAAAATAAAGCATCGGCTCAAAATAGATGTTAAGAACAGAGAAATAAAAGAACAAGAGGAACTAAGAAGAAGTAAATATCGAAAATGGTGTTGTTGGGAATTGGATGAAGAGGAGATATATCACATTTTAGGTGGAATAATAACTTCAAAAAATCCTGTTGGATTGCTGACAGATGATGAAATTTGTGAAATAGTTGAAAATTTTAGAGATAGATTATCTATAGTATTTGAAGAATGGGAAAGTAATCTAGAGGAAATTGTTAAGAACGTTATTAGAGAAAGATCTATAAAACTGGAGTGATATAAAATGAATATAAAGAAAGACAAGAAAGATGGGTTATGAGGTAATATAAAATGTTACCATTTCATAAACGTCTATTAGAAGAATTTAATATCAAGAAGTTACTAAAAGAGTATGGAGGATGTCAACAGTGTGGACGGTGCTGTAAAAATGAGAGACTTACGATATTCAAGGAGGACGTGATAAGGTTAGGTTTACTACTAAAATCTGAACATATACAAAGGAGAGATGATGTATGTGTAACATTGAAACTTCCTTGTCCGTTTCTTAACAAGAATAGATGCAATGTTTATAACAAACGTTCAGATGTTTGTAAAACATATCCATTTTTATTTCATTATATTGGAATGTTTACAGTTGTTATGGATTGTCCATTAGGAAAGAAGATATATGATGATATTATAAAGTTCTGCGAATACAGTGGCATAAAAATAGTGGGCGATGAAAGCAAAACTGAAGAAATGAAATTTATAGATAGATTGGTTGAAGATAAAAAGCTGAATAGCGGAGATGGTTATTCTTCCAAAATAACCAATGTTCCATTTGACCTATTTAGAGAGTTTTTGAATTGGAGAAATAAAAATATTTAGAGATAAATTAATGGAGGTATTAACATTTCCGAAAAGTGGATTTCAATAGGAGGGCAGAAGAAGCAAAAGGTATCAGAGCTTCCTCCAGAATTAGTATCAAAATTTATTAGTATGGGAGTTCTTAGTGAAAGTGATTTTAAGAAAGAAGATAAGAAATTAAGACATTATTCTCAAAAAACTTCAGTGCAGAAAAATGGAAATATTTCTGCTGAAAGAACAAGAAGAGAGGTTGTAAAAGTTAAGAGAAAAGAGATTGAGCATACACCAGATACAGGATTAGATATTGTGATGAGAGGTGTTGGAAGAGGATTGGGATTGGCGTGGAAATGGTTAAATAGTGAGAGTAGATGATTGATTAGAGGTGAAAAATATGGATATATATAAAGCAAGAGAATTACAAAAGGAATTATTTAAAAAATCCGAGAGTGAGCATAAGAAAATGAGAGTCGTGAGTTCAGTTTCTGATGATGCGAAAATTGCTTATGCTGTAGTTCATCATATCACAGATAATAGAGGAATGTGTATTGATAGTAATATTATTGGGAGATTTCAAAAAGACGTTGAAATGGGGGTATTGGTGTCAATACATTTTCTATCTATAGAAGAGAAAATATATAAATTTTTGACTGATCCTGCAGGAATTTATATCGTTGAGTTGATTGAGATTGATTGACAACATTTGAAAGGTGTGATTAAGGATGCAAGTAATAAGAGAAAGAGAATTTAAACTGATTGACGAGAGAAAAGAGAAGATAAAGGTGATGATTGACATACCTGTTTCAATGTTTAAAACAAAAGATGAAATTAAAGAAGAGTTGGGAGATGATATTGGTGATATAACACCTGAAAAGTTGATAGATGAAGTTTATGGAGAAATTTGTACTACATTGGTTTATTATTTGGTTTTTGTTATG
The DNA here is from genome assembly GCA_028694805.1 of Candidatus Dojkabacteria bacterium. GTDB lineage: Bacteria > Patescibacteriota > Dojkabacteria > SC72 > SC72 > WOZL01. Next base: position 114,161 of record JAQVKD010000001.1, on the reverse strand, counting down.
CACTGTGGCTATCATTATGGTGATGCTCTTATGTTACTTCAGGATTCAATTATTAAAGCTGGATTTGAATTAGGATTGAATATGAGAGAATGGAAAACAGAAGATGAAAAGATGAGATAAGGAGATGATAAAATGAAAAATAAGATGAACAAGTTTAAAATACAAATAGTAGTGTATTCGTTGTTTGGAGTCTTGCTTCTGATTCTTGCTGTTGTTAATATTATATTAAGGAATTCATTAGTTACAGTGGTTGTTGCAATTTTTGGAGCATATCTTTCATTTGAAGATTTACTTAAAGTTATTAATGAAAAGCAAAAACTCGAAGATCTTAGAATGGGTGATAATATATTTGATGAAATGTTCGGTGATGAGAAAGAAAGATTGAAAGAAAACGAGTTTAAATGGAGTGATGAAGATGGAAATAGAGAAAATAGATGAAACAGAACTGGAATGTGAAAAAACATATCTTGTGGAACTAAAGCCATGTTCTAACAGGGTAGGTCGAGTATATGATGGAAAGGCTGTCATATGCTGTGGTTATCGAGTTGTAACAGGAAGTGAATGTATTACTTGTAAGGTTCATGATAATAAAGATTGTTAAAGAAAAGTTAGTGATTTTTATGCAAACATTTTTACCATTTCCTAGTTTTAAGGAATCAGCAGAATGTCTAGACGACAGAAGGTTGAATAAGCAGATTTTAGAAGCAAAGGAAATTTATGAAATAGTAGCTAATGGCAAAACGAGCCATTATTCAAATCATCCAATAGTTAAAATGTGGAGAAATTATCCATTAGCACTTGCTCTATACTATAATGAATGTTTATATCAATGGAAAGTAGTTCGAAAGAGAAATCATATTTATAAGGAAATCTACATTGATAGAAGTGTTAATGTAGTAATAGTTTTACCAGATTGGTTAGAAGACAGAAGATTGTGTTCAAGTCATAGAGCAAATCTTCTTCGGAAAGATTATTCGTTCTATTCAAAATATGGATGGGATGAAAATTTAATGGAATATTGGAAACAACCATATTGGTGGGGCGAGTTTGGATATGGAAAGGTTCCTGGTGATAAAATAAAGAGAAAGAAAAAAAGGGCAAATATTGCGGAGACAAAAGGAACAAACAATAAACCTTTTGTCAGAAGAGTGTTTAAGATAACAAGACCATAGTTGATTTTTATAACCTTATAAATAATTTTATTTGAATCGAATCAGAAAGTATATATAGTAAGAGTTACTAATATAGTACTAAATTTGTGGATAATTGTGAGTGATTGAAATGTCTTTAGGAGATAAGAAGTGGGAAGAACAAGAATCTAAAGAGGAGTCTTTAAAGAAAAAGGCAAGTTGTCCATTGTGTAGTAGCAATGGTGATTTAGGTGCATTCTGTGAAATACATTTGAAAGCACTGAAAGATTATAATTGGATAAAGAATTATATCAATAATATGGAAAATTTTGATAATAAAACTATTCATATATTGGACTTTGCAATCAGTGAAAGAGTATCTTATGTGATTAATGATATAGAGGTTATTAACGGGAGGTTAGCTGTAGAAGAATATTTAAAAGAAAACTTATATAACAGACTTGAAAACGGGAAAGAAGCAAGATGTAGTGAATACATGGAAAGAATGCTACAAGAAATTCTTTTGTTGCGGAAAGCGAGGAGTTCTGTGATTGAGATTTTGAGTGAAAAAAAATAGTTTTAAACAAAAAGAGGGTGAAATACTATGAAAATTGATATATCAGAAAAGATAATTAAAGAGTTACAAGAAAGAGTTGAACTAGATTTAATTAGTGATACGATATATAGTAATGAAGAGCCTGTTAAGTTATCTAATTTGACAGAAATTGAAATGGCAATTGTTGGATTGCTAAATATTGCATATGATGGAGAATTATAAATTCAGAGGTGAAAAAATATGAGTAAAGTACAACAAGTTAGACAAGGTGACATTCTTCTTGTTAAGAAGAATGTTGGTATATCGAAGTTGAAAAAGATAGCAGAGAATCAGTATGTATTAGCATACGGAGAAGTAACAGGTCATTCTCATGTCATGAAGGGTGATGTGAAATTTTATGATAATGGAAATGGTCAAATATTGTGTCGGGTGAAAGGCAAAGCAGAGTTAATACATGAAGAGCATGAGAAAATAGGAGTTCCTGAAGGAGAGTGGTTGGTAGTAAGACAAAGGGAACTAGATTTGATAGAAGGTATAAGAAGTGTGACGGATTAAATAATCCGTTGTTTTATTTTCTTTTAAAATAGGACGGAGTGATATAAAAATGCTAAAAGAATTAAACGATGAACAAATAAAATTAATGAAAGTTGTTAGAAATGAGTATATTGAACTATTAAACAAAAAACTTGACGAAAAAGAAGCAGTTAATGGTGTTAAATGGTTATATGGAATTTCTGAGTTGAAAGAACCTATGGTGATAATTGTAGATTCGCCTTTAGGATGTCAATATGCTTGTAATATATTAAGTCGAGCAGGGAATCAAGTCAGGGATCAAGTCTATAATCAAGTCAAGAATCAAGTCTATAATCAAGTCAGGGATCAAGTCTGGATTCAAGTCTGGATTCAAGTCAAGAATCAAGTCAAGAATCAAGTCAAGAATCAAGTCAAGAATCAAGTCTATAATCAAGTCAAGAATCAAGTCTGGGATCAAGTCTGGGATCAAGTCTGGAATCAAGTCAAGAATCAAGTCTGGAATCAAGTCGAGAATCAAGTCTGGAATCAAGTCAAGAATCAAGTCTGGAATCAAGTCGAGAATCAAGTCGGGAATCAAGTTGGAAAGTTCTTTAGTTTTTCTTATGATGGCTTATGGGAGATTTCATCAGTGTCATTCTATTCATATTTTAAAAGATTCGGTGTTGTGAAGTTAGATGATTTTGATAGGTATGAAAAGTATGTGAGTAGTGGAGTGTTTATGTCGGTTTATTTAGATAATGTGGCGGTGTTATGTAGGAATCCACTGTATATAAGAAGAGATGATAAAGGAAGGATGAGTTGTAATGATGGTTATGCTATTGAGTGGGGAGATGGATATGGACTTCATTTTGTGAATGGGGTGTATTTTGAACCTGGGTTATATGATAGGGTGTTTGTGAAGAAGGATGTTGATGGAAAGTTTATTGTTTCAATGAGAAATACTGAACAGAAAGCATGTGTTATTCAGTATGTTGGATATTCAAAGGTGTTGAACGAACTGAATGGAAAAGTTCTTGATAGAAGAGTTAAAGAAAAAGTGATTGATGGTAAAGTTATCCAATTAACTGATGAAGTTATTGACTTTAGACTTGGTGATGTGGTGTGCAGAGTTGTTAAGGTTCAAGACCATTCTACTGGAAAAGAAACGTTCTTAGGTGTACCTGTAGAAGAAAGAACAAGGAATGTTAGGGGAGCAGTTGCGTGGACTTTTGAATTGAGTAGTGATGAATATAATCCGTTGGTTGAGACGTAATGTAAAATGGATATTTAAGGAGGAAATATTAAATGGAGCTCGTACAAGAGATGATATTAAAGAGCAATAAAGGAAGTTCAGGTGATGAGAGAACTGAGATGTTCCAAAGAGTGAGCGGAGCAGTCTTCTGTAAGATATGTGGAAAGCAGTACAAAGAAAGAGGGATTTTAGATGGATCGGTGTGTACTACATGCGGAAGAGCAGAATTTATAAAAGGAAACTTTGCAGAAGTATTGGCAGGATATATTAGACTTGACAAAATGGGAAAATTAAAAGAATATTATAAACAAAGAACTAAGAAAATATCCGGTGCAAGAATGAACACAAGGAGATTAGTTATCTGGCTTTTAGTGAAGGATGGACTTATGATTCCTGGTGATAGAAAGACAGAAGAAATTGTCTATAGATGTCTCTGGAAAAAGTGGTGATTATCAGTTATAGAAGGAGTTGATGATGTAAAAGGAAATTAAAGAAACAAAAAAAACGAACTATGATTAAATTTGCGAATAGCAGGAGCAAACCTTTCACTTGTCAGTCAAATATAACAAAAGGGAACAATGCAAGTCTGGAAATCTCACTTCGTGCATAAATGCATTGATGAAATTTCTTTTGTTGTTGACTAATGATTAGTGAAAGTTCATAGATAATGCTATGTACAGAATAAAGAAACAATGAATAGAAAACCAAGAAATAATAAATCAAGAAAATGAGGTGAAATAAAAATGGCTGACAACAAAAGTCAAAAAAGCGGAGCAAGCATTAGCGATGCAATGAACGCATTTGGAATGGACGATGAGAACATTGAAAAGAGGGCTGGAATACTTGATAAAATAATACTTCCAACACCAGAAGAACCACCTGTTACAGTTAGGTTATTATGGACTAAACTTGATGACGGGACTCCCGTTGCTATGAGCAAGGTTGTTAACGACATGTTCAAGAATAAGGAAGGATTTTTCATGACGGGGGAGTATTATGACAGACCAGGGATAAGGCAGCTTTCACTGTCAAATTCGTTACTTGGGAGTATAGGTGCGGCAGCTGGAATAAAGAAAGGTATTACAGAACAAGAGCGTGAGACACGTTTCAACGATATGATAGGAAAAGTTGGTGACATTTCTGCTTCATATTACAAGGCAGCACCTAAAACAAAGAGAAGTAGGATATGCACAAAATGCAATGGCACTGGTTGTTCTCACTGCACAATCTCTGGTTCTGGAGAAGGAGCAGGAATAGCAACAGGAATGGAACCACCAGTGGTCTATAAGTTTACACTTCGTGACGATCTCATGAATGCAGTTTCGAATACAAAATCTGCATCGAGTCAGTTCTGAAAGTGTAACAAGAAATGAGTGATAATTGGACAGTTTTCTGATAATGTTTACTGTTCCAATTATTAATTTTTTAGAATAAAAAGAGTGATAATCATGGAAGTAAAAACCAAAGAAGTGATAAGATATATCGATTTAAGATTCATTGAACAGGATTTGAAAGATTTGATAAATGAGATCATATTTATAGAATCTGATTACAAGTCGTCTTATCATGACAAGAATAAACTCGTCAAAATGAAAAAACTTATTGAATTCAAAGATGTGGTTGCGAGAGCAATTGGTGAAGTTCATAATTGATAATGGTTAAAGGAGTGATTAAAATGGTAACTATTATAGAAGGAAAATATGGAATAGGTTTCAGACAAAGTCCTTATTTATTTAATAACTTCGGATTTAAAGCTGAAATAGCTGAGGGAAATTCATTTGGAGAAGTTATTGCAAAAACTGATTATGTGAAGTTTTTTGAACAGAGATCTGTTGATCATAAGAAAAAATTTATTCTTAAGAATGAAATGAGTCCAGAAGATTTAGAAAGGAGATGTGGAAAAGATTGAAAAGAATAGAAGGAGATATCAATGAAATGGATGAAATATTTAAAGTTAATATACCTAAAAGGGATGATAAAAAAGTAATTAATATAAATATTAATGTAGAAAATGAGGATGTCAACATAAATATTGAACAGAAGAAAAAAGATAAAAATCAAGCGAGATTATTTGATTATTAAAGACTTTTTCATGGCAATAGACAAAGAAGAGAGCCATCCTCTCTTACCTCAACAGCATGTATTTGCTTCTTTGTCTGCTTAAATGATTAAGTTGAAACAGGGAAATAGAAATGAATTCATATACTACTATATTTTTTGAGTGGAATATGTATCAACTCAATAAACATAAGTTACAGAACTTGAGAACAAGATTTAATGTTATATGGAACGATAAAAAGTTAACTGAGGATGTTCCGTATAATGAAATTGTTGGAATATACAAGATTTTTAAATGTGAAAATAGAGTAATCAATGATACAAATATTAGGAATAGAAAAGGAGCCACTGGATTGTGGAGTAATGATGTTGATGCGTTAAAGGTAGTGGTGTTTGATACAATAAACGTTAATGAAAGTCCTCCTGTGTTGATGATTTACAAAGGTGAAGAGGGAGAGTTTTATCGTGTTCTTGTCAAGATGTGTGCTGATATTGGATGTGAGATAGGAAAATTAATTGAAGATAGAAACGGTCTACAGGTCATTTTTAAGAGACAGCTAAGCATAGGAGAAGTCAAAAGAATAAGAGATTCTGAGGATTCTAAAGTTACATTAGAAAAAGAATTTAGAAATAGAATTTTAGAACTTAAAAATGTAAATGTTGAACTAGGCGATGAATTTATAGAGGAATGGAAAAGATGTATTCAAGAGTATGGTTATTATAATGTCAGAAATCTAACAAATGAAATTAAAAGTAATTGTGAAGGAGATATATAAAGAATGGATTTAACATCTGAAAAACTAAAATTAAGAAATAGAATTGTAACTAAAGGACGTTCAGAGGTTGATAAACATATTAGAGAAGGGAATTATTTGGAATGGTTAAAAAAGGAATATGGTGTGATGGATATGGATGATATATTATTGGATGAGGATTTTCTAAATGGCATGAAGAATGAAATTGAAAGGAATCGCCAAAAAATATTAGTGTATGACTATGATTTCAAAAGGCATTATCTTGATGAGTGGGTACGAAAGAGAGATAGAAAAGTGATGTTAAGAGAAATATCGGAAAGGGCTAAAGAAAAGAAAAGGAGTCAAATTAATGAGGATATTGAATGAAGATGATTGTAATTGATGCAGACTATGCATATAACAGAAATAGTGATGCTGTTGTGAGGCTTTACGGAAAGATCGTGGGTGGGGTAGACGAAGGAAAGGATATAGTTTTACATGTTTTAGGAATGGAACCGTATTTTTATTGTGATAATTCAGGACTTGATATTTTTGAACTGCAGAAAATTGTAGAGAAAGTTCTGAAAGGATATGCCAAGAGAGTGGATGTTGTGATGAGATACCGCCCTGTTGGTTATCAGGTTGAGAAAACACCAATGTTAAAAATTACACTATTTAATCCGAAGACTACACCTGAATGTAGAGATATGCTTAAAAATAATATTAATGAAATAACAAGTGCTTCTTTGTATGAGGCTGACATAGTTTATGTTAATAGATTTATGGTGGATATGGATATGAACGGTATGGACGTTATTGAATTTAACGAGAACGGGAAAGAATTACAGAACTATGGACTTAACTGTGATAAACTTTACATAGTAGATAGAGGTGAAATAAGAGTTCTTAAAGATGAAATTGTGAAGATTGAATACTAAAAAACAACTATTTTCTGAATCTAGGCAGGTGTATAGGTATTAAGCTAAAAGTAATTAGTCTGGATATTGAAGTAGTTCCTCTTAACATTAATCAAATGCCTACGAGCGATACTTGTCCGATTATACTTGTTTCAAATCATTTTAACTATCTCTATAGGATTGAGAATGTAGAAACTAGGAATGTTATTTTTGTTTTAACTAAGGAATATGAAGGAATTGAAATTTGGAAAGGCAAAGTAATATGTTACTTTATAGATGAAGTTAAACTTATTAATAAAGAGTTTGAATTAATTAAAGAAAATGACGTAGTATGTACATTCAACGGAAATAATTTTGATATACCATATATAACGGAAAGAGCAAGAGTATTGAGAATGAAAAATTTAAATGTAGGAAATGCTGATAAAAGTATATATTGTCATAAACATCTTAGTAAAGGATTTTCTGTGACTTCTATTCGTAATGTATATGGAAAAATAGTAATTGACATTCTTGCTATCTTGAAGCGTGAGGATGCTACCAATGTTTTTCTCAAGGCATATAATCTCAAGAAACTAACACTAGAACATGTTTCTAAAGAAATCTTGGGGTTAGAGAAATTGGAGTTTCCAGTAGAAGATATGGTAAAGTATTGGAATAATACTAATGACATTGAACTTCGTAACAAATTCATAGAGTACTGTTCTCGTGATTCACAGTTGGCTCTTGAGTTTTTGACTAGATTCAGATTACTTGATAAGTTTGTTGCATTATCAAAAGTGTCTGGAAAATTGGTTCAAGATGTAATAAATTCTATGGGGTCGGGTATCATGGTCGAGAATATTTTATTACAAGAATTCAGAAAAGAAGATAGAGTAATTCCAATTCGTATGGGTTCTGGTAGTAGTTATAAAAATGATGACGAAGAGTTAAAAGGTGCCTTTGTCATGGTAAAAGAATTGGGAGTTATAGACTACCTTTGTTCACTTGACTATTCCGCACTTTATCCGTCCTTGATTATAAAGTATAATTTATGTTACACAACATTAGTTACAGAAAGTGATTTAAGTAAATTAGGTTTAACCGACAGTGATGTTGAAGTGCAGAAAGATGAATATGGAAGTCCGTATGCTACATTTGTCAAAAAGGAGAAGTATGTTGGTATAATGCCAAGAATGCTAAAGAGAGTATTAGATGCAAGAGCAGTCGCAAAAAAGGAAATGAAAAAGCACAAAAAAGATTCATCTGAATACTTGTTGTATGATTCGTCACAGAATGCATTCAAGATTGTAGCTAATAGTGTATATGGGTATAGTGGTGATTCTTTATCTAAAGTCTATTCATGGTATGTTGCAAGTGCGGTTACAACTAATGGAAGATTACAAATAAGGAAGACAATTGAAATGATAAACAGATTAGAAGTAAAGAAAGATAATGTGAATTATTTATTAGATGTGAAAATGACAGACACTGATAGTACATATGTTAGTGTAACAAAAATGGACGGTAATATCAGGTCAAAGGATTTAGTAACAAGAGAAGAATGTGTATGGGCTGTAAATTATGCTGCTGAAGCAGTTAACAAAACACTTGAGAAACCAATGAATTTAGCATATGAGAATTTTATTAGGCGTATTGTCATAGTAGCTAAAAAGCACTATGCAATGCTTACTGTAGATGATGATGGAAAAGAAGGTATCACAACTAAGGGTATGGAAATAGTGAGAAGAGAATGGTCTAATTTTGCGAGCAACAATATGTCTAAAGCAATAGACTTCATCTTGAAAGAGAAGAAATTAGAAGATGGAATTAAAAAATCAGTAGAGTTAGTGAAAGAACAAGCTAAGTTATTGAATGATGGAAAGATTGACCTAAATGATTTAGTGTTAAGCAAGAAACTTACAAAACCAATAACGCATTACGATAATCTACAAGTTCATGTGCAAGTTGCTATAAAGATGAAAGAAAGAGGGAGACCAAGCGAAGTTGGTGACCGCATACAGTTTTTCATCCTTAACAACGGTAAGAAGCTAATAAGCGAAAAGGCTGAAGAGGCTGATTATGTATTCAAGAACAGAGATAAGTGTAGAATAGATTATGGTTATTATTTGTATTCTCAACTATTACCTCCGTTGATTGGAAGTAATACGCGTAAAGGTGTTCTTGAATTATTAGGTGTTAGAAAAGATGAATTAATAAGTAAGTTAGATACAAACCAAAGAAGTTTGTTTGAATTTTGATTACTGAGTGTACTATGAAGTGCAAAATTAAATCAAAAAGTTTAGGAATTCATAAACTTGGTAAAGGGGTGTACTTGATAGTGTTTCTAATTTATCATTTAAACTATGATAGATTTTACATTTATCCGTCATTAAGATTTCATTGTGATGGTGTAAATTTAACAATGTCATTAAATAAAACAATTAAAAGAAAGAAAAAATAATTATATCCTTATAAAGATTTTTTAACGAAACCTTTATATATAAAGAGTTATATAGTAAAAGAAAGTGTAGGGAAATAAAATGGTAAAGGTTGTAGATTTACAGATTCAAAGTAATAGAGTATATTACAAGCTAAATGGATGCTCTAATGATGAGTTTCTGCAAATTATTGAGTATAAGAGTTGGTTGTTTAAAAGCTGGAAATATGGAACAGAGAGGAAGTATTTTACGTTCATTTATAAAAATAGTCCTGAATTAAAGATTGTGTGGTCATCAGTTGGGTTCGCACCTATATTGATTAGACATCTTCAAAGCCTTGGATGGACAGTGAATGGAAAGGAAAATTTTAGAAGCAAGGAAATAAATATTGGAAATATATTATTTCAACCATATGATTTTCAAAAAGATGCAATTAATTCATGGTTGAGCTGTGGTTGTTGTGGAATAATTAAGTCTCCAACAGGTAGCGGTAAGTCATTTTTAGCATGTATGATAATTCAAAGAATGAAGGTTAAGACATTAATAACTGTACACACTAACGATTTATTTAGTGTATGGTTCGATACATTAACACATCAATTTGGTGACTCTATAAAAAGTCAAATAGGTGTGATAGGAGGAAAATTATCAAAAAACGACAGAAAGAAATTGAGTATAGTATCGGATACAGGTTATGAGTCAAATATAAGACAAGATATAGTAATAGCAACGTCTCAGTCGCTCCTGAATAAATTAGATAGGTTATGTAACGAACGATTTGGTCTTCTTGTTACAGACGAATGTCACCATTACAGTAGTGAGCAATTTAGCAAGGTTGCTAGTAATGTTCGTGCACCATATAGACTTGGGTTAAGTGCGACACTCTATAGAATCGATGGTACATCACCTCTGTTCTTTGGGCTGCTTGGAGACATGTGTTATAAAATTAACATAAGGGAGCTTGTAGATAAAAAAATATTAGTAAGTCCAGTGTTTAATACAATAGTTATTCATGATCGAAATATACAGTCACAAATATCAACTTGTGGTCTTATTAAGTTAGACCTCTCTCGGTACATAAAGCAAATGAGTGCATCGTCAATTATAAAAGTAAATTATATATTAAATCTAGTCACGAGCCTGGCAAGAAATAATAAAAAGTTCATAGTTTACACTGACTTTGTGAATAGTAAGAATAGCAATGTATTTACTAGGGATTTCTACGTGGAAGAGTTAAATAAAAAAAGAATTAAAGTTATTGGTGTAAGCGCAGATATGACAGGCAGTGAACGTAGTAAAGTATTTAATATGCTTGAAAAAGGAAAATTAGATGGACTGATATTTGGGCTATTGGGATCAGAAGGAGTTAATATTCCTAGTATTGATAGCGTAGTCATGTGCAACGCAACGAAAAGCACTATAAGATATTGCCAAAGAATCGGACGCAGTATGAGAACTGTGAAAAATGATTCATCAAAGAAGAATGCTTTTGTATATGAAATTCTATTGAATACACCAATGGAATTAAAATGGAGTAAAGAGAATTTTTATGAATATGAAGTTGAGGGATATACAAAAGAAAGAATATATATTAAATGAAAATAATAAGGAGTGATAAGAAATGTTAAAAGAAACTTACATATCAAACATTAAAAATCTACCAAAAGGTGTATTAATAATGAAAGTAACCAGAACTGAAGGTCATCCGTTATCTCCATCATGGAATTTATTAAATAAGTACAAAAGAAAAGAAATCACATGGGATGAATTTATAGTAGAATTTAAAAATGAAATGGAAAGCTGTTCTTTCTGTCAAATAATGATGAAAAATGTAAAAGAACTGGCTAAAAGCAGGGATGTGTATTTATGCTGTTACGAGAAACAGTATCCATGTCACAGATTTCTTCTTATGGATATGATAAACAAAATGGAGTGATGTAAAATGAAGATAATTACAGGAGGTCAGTCAGGTGCGGATTTAGCAGGAAATTATTTTGCCAAAAAGCATGGAATAGAAACAGAAATAAATGCTGAGAGGAACTTTCATCCTTTGTATGACGAAATTCCAAATGATATAAAGATCAATATAGTGTCAGATAAAGAAGGTAATAAAGGCGGATGGATTGAAAGAAGAAGGTTTAATATTAAGAATTCTGATTTCACTCTCATACTAATTGGAAAACCGATACAATTCACAAGAGGTTCTAGAGGAACATATAATGATTGTATTAAACTTAAAAAAGATTGCTTAGCTATCGATATCTTTCGTTGTGAAGGAGGGACACCTGATGTAACGAAGGAGGTTGGATGGTATAGACCAGTACATTCCATTAATATTGCAAGAGAAATAATAAAATCTAAGAACATTAAAGTGTTGAATAACGCCGGAGAGAGAAATTTAAATAAACAAGATTGTATTGATTTTTTGGAGAAATTATTGTTATGAACGATATATTATATACTCTTGTTGTTGTCGTTATTTCAATAATCTTCTGGGAGTTAGGAAAATGGTTTTTAAATATAGATTTTTAAGGAGATAATTAAATGAACGAAACAGAAGTAAAGAACGAACAAATGATAGAATATCCTAATCAGACATTTTTTTCAGATAAAAGTGGAATTCCTAAAAAAGAAGAAAATCAACAAAAGGATTCTTATGAATCAAGAAGCATGGAATTTACTGGAAAAAGTTCTAATAGAAAGATGGATTCATCAGTAAAATATGACATACATTTCACATTAGGCGGCGGGACTTTCAATAATATAATAAGTTTTTTAAGTGAAGTGGAATATACTATTGCTTTATGTTTTAGAAAGAAAGAAGTATGTATGATTTCTATAGAAGGAGGAAACAGTCATGGAGCATTTGCAAAATTCCAGAATATAGAATTTAGTTACTACAGTATAGACAGTTTAAAGGACGAAAAGGATGAAAAATGGATACTAATCGATACTTCGGTGATTACGGACGAACTATCAATTAATGAAGAGAAACCTGTTGATATGTATATCGACACGATAGAGAAAAATCGTTTTTACATAATTAATGGAAAAGAGAAAGTAGAGAAACAATTAAATACAATGTCTACTTCTGACGGTGAAGATGCTCTTGTAAAAAAGCACAAGGGTTTTGAGTCTATGTTAACAAGATTGACAGGTGATGAAAAGTATCAAAAAACTGTGATAAATTATGCTCCTTTAACAGGATTAATGAAATCGTTATTAAAGAAAACTGATAAATCAAAAGATGTTACAACTTTATGTTCATTGTATATTACAAAATATGAACTTGATTGGAGAGTTGGAGATGAAGTAAAGCAAAGTAGTATCATGCTTTCCGGTGAGGATATTGTGGTATATCCTCTTAAAGACGATGTATTTAAATTTAGCTTGAAATTCTTTAATAAATTCGGAAAACTCAAATTAAATAATTCAGTGGAGATGTATATATGTGGACAAATGCCAATTGTTCTTTTATCAAAGTTAGGGGGTGGAGGAGTAAGAATATGGTTTCTCTTAGCACCAAGGACAGACAATGATTAACGAGTGAAGTAAAGGAGTGACAATTAATAATGAAAATGTGATTATGTATTATATGTGACGAGGGATATAAATGAAGAAAATGAAAACAAAGAAAAAAGTTAAAGTATCTCATACAATAGATGAAAAGTATTTGAAATTGATGGATTTAGATATTGAAAATAAAACATTTGGAAGCAGGTCACATGCTATCGAATATGCTTTAAAAAAGCTCTTTGATTCAATAGAGAAGGAAAGTTAAATGTACGAACCATATGACACAGTTAATATTGGAATAGCATTTGTTTTGTCTCTTTTTTATTTATATGAGATAAGTACAAATACAAATTTTGTATTTTCTGTGGAATTACTGGCGTTCTTAGTTATAGTTTTCATGATATGTGTTGCTATCTCAGAAACTATAAGACTATTTAAGATGAGAGGATCGATTAAACATAAGTAATGCAAATTTTGATATTAGAATGTAATTATCAAGAAATAAAAGAGTGATAAAATGAATAAAGGAATTGAAATTGAGAATAATAAGATAGACTTTAAATATTTGTACAGAATAACGGATATTGAAATAGACAAGGTAACTTTCATAAAATATGAAATTAATCCGCCTACTACAAGTATTTCGAATAGTTCGAAAAGTGTGATTACGCTAGGAAATATAGAAGGAAGAGAAATATACATATGCAAGCCAGATGTAATATATGAGATTGCTGGAAAAGTAGGTTCTGTTATAAAAGGATTTGAAGTTGACATTCTTGGAAAGTCGCGAAAGAAGGTTCTTGTGAGTAAGATAATATGGATGGAATGATATAATGAAAGATATAAATGAAATAGTAAAGAATATACATGAACTAACGAAGAACAAAAATGAATCAGAAGAAGAAAAACAACAAAATTTAGAGATCATAAAGGAAATAATTGAACCGATTTATAATCTCATCAAAGAAGCAGATAAAAAAAGGTTATATATTTATCTAAATCTTTATGGTGAACGTGATGACTGGTTTTCTCCTGCAGAATTAGAAAGTAATCTTATGAAAGGTTATTATATGTATTCTATTAATGCTTTTAATTTAAGAAATCCCGAAAAAAGAATAGAAGAACTGATGAAAGAGATATTAGAGAAAAGAAAAGAGTTCAAAAATGTTCTTAAGGAAGTTTCAAGGTATGTAGATAGAGATGAAAAGGAGATAGAAACTTCTGTTATAAAGAAAATTATGATGAAAGAAAAGACTGAAAACATGGAAAGTGAAAAGGAGGATGAAAAATAGTTATGACAAGGGAAAAAATGAATGATTATGGTTCTCAATTAAAACATGAAAAACAATCAGAAGAAGATGTCAGACTTGAAAGATATGGGCAATTAAAAGGAAAGATAATTAAGAATGTTGAAGAATATGAAACTTCTGATGGAGATGAAAATAATACTTTTTTAAGAATAGAATTCGAAGACTGTACTTATATTAATGTTACAGCAAAATCATTTCATAAATATTGTGATGAGTTTTATGGTGTTGAAGTAAATATAGAGTTTGAGTAAAAAGAATTGAAAGGAGTGATTAGAGATGAAAAAAGAAGTGAGGGATTTGAAGTGAAAGCTAAAAGAAAATCAGAAGACTTGATAGAATTTTTACCATGTGATTTCGAATCAGAATGGATAGAATTAGATAAAGATGGTAATGAAATAGGTAGACATAAAGAAAAGGGATTTGGAACATTTATTGGATATATAGCAAAATATAAGAGTGATTAAAGATGAAAAGAGAAGAGTTGGATGAGGATGTAAGTGAGAAGTTTTTGTTCGAAGGTCCGAGTGGTTATGGAAAATCATGGTTATCTGCAAATATAGCCAAGATATATCTAATTGCTGGAAAAAAAGTTTTATATATAGATCCTGAGAAGGGAATGGATAAACAAAAGAAAAAGATATTTTCAAATCTAACAGATGAAGAACTTGATAAAATAACATTAATAAAAGCAACTAACATAGATACATATCTAAAATATATGTTGGGATGGACGGAAACTAAGCAAGCTGGAACTCAGACTGTAGAGTTTACACATGGAAATGATTATGATTTGAAAGTATGCGATGGAATCACAACAGAGATAGAACAATATAAAACAAGACTAACTCAAAAGTTCATTAAGCAAGGGTATTACACAATAGGTGAAAAGAATTTTTCAATAACAAACAAAGACACTTTTGTGCTTCCTTATAATTTCTACGGAAAGTTATACGACCAGATCAAGGAAGCATTAGTAACAATGTTAGACCATAATTATGATATTATAGCATCAATGCACCTCCTTAAGGACACTGAAGGACAACGTGATTTGAAAGAAAGTATTTATCAAAAATTTGATACAATAATAAAGCTGAACAAAATAACATTATCTTCTGGGAATCCAAAGTGGGATGCAACAATATTAAAAAATAGAGGAAGGGAATCACCTAATTCATCTAATTATGTAGATGATACGAATAAGTTTCTTAAATATTTCATTAAAAAATTTGCATTAGACTACGACGAAGTAATTAAAAGATTTGAATATGAATAATTTTTTATGTTAAAGAAAAAGAAGAAGCACTTTCTTTGTATATTAGGTTTTCATAAATTTGAACTCATCACAAAAATAAGTGGTTATGTAGATATCGGAAGTGTTATTATTCGTCACGAAGAAATTCAATTAGTATGCATAAGAAATAACTGTGGCAAAACAAAAGGAAATAAAAACAGTAATTATACAGAATTCAGAAAGAAGGAGTGATAAGATGGACATATACGAAGCAAGAAATGTTCAAAAAGTTTTATTTGGTATATCAAAAGCTTCAATAAAAAGTTCAAGAACTTGTATTGTAGATGGTAAATTAGCTTATGTTAATTCTCATAAATTGTGTGACCTAGATAGTGGAGTTAAAGTTGATCTTAATGTGTTTGTAAAAATGTCTATACAATATATAAGATACAGAGTGAAAGTTCAATTTGAAGTGGTCACAAAAAAAAGTCCTTCTAATGTTCCAGAAGGACTTTATGCTGTAGAGATAATTGAAATAGATTGAACCAGGTGATAAAAGATGGAAGTCTCTAAAAAAGAAGAATGGTTAAAGAACCGTACAACCGGAATTGGTGGCTCTGATTCTTCTGTTATTCTTGGTATCAATCCTTGGAAAAGCAAATTGGAACTATGGACAGAAAAAACTACAGGAGTTACAATAGAGAAGGATAATATATCTCTTCGGCTTGGAAAAAAACTTGAACCTTTTATAATAGAAGAGTATGTAGAACTTACAAAAAGAGATGTTGAAGCTGGTACTATTGCTCTTGAAAATATGAGAAGTAAAGAATATCCTTACATGATATGTAATTTGGACGGAAGAATAACAGATGACACCAGAGGAAAAGGTGTGCTTGAATGTAAGATTAAAGGAGCTTTTGTTAGATGGGATGAAGACATACCATCGTATTACTATTGTCAAATCCAACATTGTTTGGCAGTTGCTGATTACACATGGGCAAGCTTCGCAGTGTTGAATTTTACAACGAATCAACTGGAGTGGAAAGATATTGAAAGGGATGAAGAATTCATTAAAAAACTAATAGAAGAAGAATCAAAGTTCTGGAAACTTGTAGAATCAGGAACACCGCCAGAAATAGAAAACACAAAATCATGTGAAAATTTCTTAAGAGACAAGTATTCTGAAGGGTCAGAAAGAAAAACTATTGATTTAAGAAACAATCAAGATGCCACTGATTGGGCTGTTATTTTGAGATGTACTAAAGAACAGATGGAACAGTTGAAAGAAAAGGAATTGTTATGTAAGAACAACTTCATGAGTGTAATGCGAGATGCTGAAATAGGAATTGGAAAAGGATATTCTATAAGTTGGAAATCACCAAAAGATAAAAATGTATTTGATATTGAAAGATTTCAGAAAGAACATCCAAAGTTATATAAAGAATATATTAACAAGGAAAAACAAAAAAGAAGATTCACAGTTAGATTTAATGATAATGAGTAACAAAACAAAGCTTTAAACAGCTTAATCAGCAGCTTTTTTGAACTATATTCGTGAGCGACTTTATAGGGCAAAAGCCTGGTTTATCTCCACTGCTGAAGTATATGTTTGTGAGTTTTGCGACTGGAAAACAGGTGATTTGATATGGAGGAAATGTCAGATGTCAAAATAAAACGATGTATATACTGTGGAGAAGTGATTGAATATAAAAACACTTTATATTGTTCAGTAGAATGTAAAGGGAAGCACGAAGAACAAGAAAGAAAACATTATATACAAGGAATAGATAAAAACTGGAAATAATATATGGAAAGTAAATAAAATGCCAGAGAGATACAGTACATATTTACGTGATTTAATGTGTAGACAGAACAAGCCAGTTACAGAATCACAAATTCATTTATATCTTTCTTCCAAAAAATACTATAAGGATGATATAGATGATGCTATTAGGAAATTAAAAAGAGGAGGAGGATTTAATTTGTCAGGGGTTCAACATGATCTAAATGGAAATATATCGAATACAACAAAAAGACATCCAAGAACAGAGATAGAAGAATTACATGAAGAACTACTAAACAAAGAAGAAGAATTAAAAGAAACAGAAGAAGAATTAAATGAAATAAAACTTCAAAAATTATTTGTATACCAGAAAAAGCTTATACTATTAGATGATGAAAAGAACATATTGATACTAAAATATAAAGAAGATCTTTTTGACGATTTGATACATGAATTTACAAAACTATATGACTGGTTAGATAATAGAGGTTCATATCTCAAGTTTAATGACGAGAATGAAAATTCACATGTTATAGACAAAACCGAAATAAAGACAGTTATACATTTCTTCGATAAACTAAATAAAATTAAAAAGGATTAGTTATGGGAATTTCTAAATCATTTAAAGGATATGGTACAGTTATAAGTGAATCATATATAAAAATAATAGTAGAAAGGCTTCCAAAGACTGTTCCTAAAGAGATTATAGAAATTCATTGTAATAACTACATCAAAAAAGGAAAGAATATAAAAACGGAAATAAGGGATGATATGATAGTTTTGTACTTCATTCAAGAAATGGATTAGTTATGCAGAGAAATTATGTATGTGATATGGTTCGATGTAAGTGCTGGGACAGCATAGAAAATGGAAACGAGGATATTACAGTTGAAGAAATAAATAGGAAATGTCAAGTGTGTAAACATAGTAGATTAAGTGTGTTAAAAGATGTGTGCAATTTCGAGGAAAGAGAGTGATTAAACTTGGATTATGAAGTATGGTTGGAGAAGTATAGGGCAAAGAAATTGGATGATATAGCAGGTCAAGAACAAGTAACTGAAAGATTAAAAGCATATGTTAAAGTTGGTAATTTTCCGAATTTATTGTTTACTGGTAGTCCAGGAACTGGAAAAACCAGTTGTGCATTGTGCATGGCAAGAGAAATATTTGGTGAGAATTGGCACGGAAATTTTAAGGAGTGGAATGCTAGTGATACGAGAGGCATTGACGTAGTAAGGAATGAAATAAAACAATATGCTAATACTAAGCCATTAGGACAATATGAATTCAAAATTGCGTTTCTTGATGAATGTGATGCTCTTACATCAGATGCACAAGCAGCATTAAGAAGAACAATGGAGAAGTACTCCAGTAATTGCAAGTTTATTCTATCATGTAATTGGTTAAGCAAGATTATTGAACCTATTTCCAGTCGATGTGCAGTATATCGTTTTAAAGGTGTTAATCCAGAAGCAATGAAACAAAGGCTTTCATACATAGCAAAAAAAGAGAACTTAACGATAGGAGAAGCTTCATTGGACTCCATTGTGTATGTATCAGAAGGTGATATGAGAAAAGCAGTTGGAACTTTAGAGGTTGCAAGTCTCATGGGAAAGAATATAACAGTTGATAGCATTTATAAATCGAGTGGACTAGCAAGAAGAGAAGACATTAGAAATTTTATAGAGACATGTTTAAGCGGGAATTACATGTCAGCATTTGAAAAGCTTGATATTTTAATGATCATGGAAGGATTATCTGCTCAGGATTTGTTAACTCAGATATTCAAAGAAACTATGATTTTGAACGTGAAAGATAAAACAAAAGTAGACATTGTTGATATTACTGGAGAAACCGATTTTCGTATTTCAGAGGGAGCAAATGAACGCATACAGATGAGATGGTTTGTAGCAAAATTAGGAGTTATCGGAAAGTTGGTGACATAATATGAATAAAGACGAAGAAGAAAAACTAAAAAAATAAAAATAAAAGAAATTTCAAAGGGTGATAAAGTGTCGAGGTTTGTTTTGTATACTGATATAGATGGAAAAATTAAAGTGAAGATTAGTGAAAAAGTATTGAAGGAAGAGGCTGAAAGAAAAAGGAAAGACGAAGAAGAGAAGAAAAGGTTAGAGAAAAAGACTAAGAACGAACACTACTTAAACAAGTGGATAGAGAAAAGAAAAAGGATAAAGCAAGATAGATTCATTGAATATTTGAAAGGAAAAATTTCTGATGAAAATTGGAAAAAATGGGAACGACTAATAAGAAGACTTATTAGTAAGATTGATATCAGAGAAAATGACAAGTGTTGGACATGGTTAGGTTCTGTTAGTAGTAATGATTATGGAACAATTACAATAAACAATGAATCAAAATTGGTGCATAGAGTATTATATAAATTATGTATAGGTTCTCTGTCACATGAAATACTTGTTCGCCATAAATGTAATAACAAACTATGTGTTAATCCTGAACATTTAGAATTAGGAACTCATCAAGATAATTCGAGAGACATGATAAATGCAGGTCTTAGTTATAAATGTGCTCATAAAAGGGATAATAATCCAATGGCTATATTGAAGAATGATGAACCTGGTAAAATAAGAAAAGAATATCATTCTGGTGGAATAACACAACATCAGTTAGCTGTGAAATATGGAATAACAGATGCTGAAATTAGTAATATTATAAACAACAAAAATTGGAAAGGTAGCATATGTGACAATGAAAACATAAGAAAAATAAAAATTGAAAATACTCATGGTGCTAAACTTAATTGGAAAATTGTGAAAGAAATAAGAAAAAAACACGAGAATGGTGAGAAAGTTATTAGATTATCTAAGCACTATGGTGTGTCCAACGAAACTATGCGTCTTGTGATCAACAATGAAATATGGAAAGAAAATATTTAATAATTAAAAGGTTTTGATAAGATGGATAAGAATAAAAAAGAGAAACTAAAAGATTTGGTAATAATCGGTACTAAAGAACTTGGAGAAATTGCAGAATGCTTAGTGAAAGGAGATAAAAATGAACACTGGAGAAACGAATTATCTGACCTTTCAGCGTTGTGTATAAAGCCAATGTTAGAGCTTGCAGGAATGGAGTTTGATTATGCTGTTGAAGTTGGGTTGATAAGGAAACTGGAAAAATTACAAGGAAACAAGAAGGTGTTTGAATGAATTTAACAGAAAAACTTAATAATTTGGATACCTTTGTTCTAAAAATGAAAGAAAAAATTGTTAAAACTGAACATAAAAATTATTCTATGGATTATGAACATGTTAAGTATCATTTAATAGATGAAATATTAGAATTATTTGAATTAAGAGACACACAAAAAGGAGAAAAAATTAGATTGATTTTATTAAGCAGTGAAGTTAAGATCGATGAAACAATTGACATTGCTAATCTATGTCAAATGTTGGAAATGACATACAGGAATTACAGTAAATGAAGAGAGGAAACAAGAAGATGTTTGAATAGGATACAGTGTCATGGCATATAAGACAAGTAAAAAGTGTTTTTTCTGTTCAGAAGAAACATTAACAGGAAAGAAAGTTGGAAAAAAAGCAATTTGTGATAGTTGTATGAATGATTTATATGAGGCATTAGATTTGAGAAAGTTTGAAATGGAATATCGAAATGAAGATGACTAAGAAATCATAAAGAAAATGGAGAATTATGAACCATCCAAAATATCCACCATTAATCAGTATTGATGGTACAGGACTGCCTCACTGTTGGCAGCAATTAGTAAAGAAATGTATGAATGAAGGAATGGAAAAGAAAAGATTCTATGGAAAACCTGTTAATACTTATGATATTGTAAGTATGACAGAAATAAGACAACCACTATTAGAACCAATGTTACATCCAAGCTTTCCAACAAAAGAACTACATTGTATAGAATACGAAAAACAGTGGGAAAGAGAATATGATTGGAGGAAACAGGGGTTTGAGTACAATTATACAGATAGATTAACTAATTATCCTTCACATGCAATAGGCGATTCAAAATTTAAAGATTATTATCATAAATCAGGTGAAGAATATTTTATAGATCAACTTAGTAGCATAGCTGACAAAATAACTGATAGAATAGAAAAGGGCGGTGAATGTTTGGTAAGTAATAGAGATGAAGCCATAACCTGGATACCTGACAGAGATTTATTTGTATCAGAAGATCAGCCATGTCTCCAGAGGCTACAGGTGTTTGTATATGAATATCCACGAGCTATATATCATGGAAGAGACAGTGATGGAGATATTATTGAAGAAAGAATCGGAAAAGCAGAATTTCATTGTATGTGGCGTTCAAGAGATTTATTCGCGGCGTGGAACTCTAACATGATTGGTCTTATAAAAATGATGAATAGAGAAATCTTTGCTCCAAATAATCTTGAACTTGTCAGGGTAGTTGATTTCTGCAATAGCCTTCATATTTATGAAAGTGATTGGGAACAAGCAGGTAAGATTAAGATGTTACCAACGAATCCACAATATATGAGGTAAAATGTCAAGTGATGATGAAATTAAAAAACAGATAGAAGCATTATATAAAAAGTATGATGACTATGTAAAGAAAGATAATAAAAGCCCAATAGAGATATATCTCATTCGTAAAATCGGCAACTTTTGGTATGGGTTTGAAGATGAGAAAGTTAGAGTCCAAGATGACATGTAAAGAATGTAAATATAAAGATGAGTCGGTTAAAATAGAATCAATTGATTTGAAAACTGGTGATGCAGTTCTTGAATGTGGTTGCCATATAAAAATATATATAGATAGATTAGTTAAAGTGATATGATTATGGGAAAGAAAATAGATTCTATAAAAGAAATGTATGAACTTGGTTTACCAGCTCCAAGATGTGTTTTTATTATGAAAGAGGATGATGTAGATTTAAAATTAACTGAATTCCTCACAAAGTATCCAAGTGAATTTTATACAATAAGAACTGATACCGAAGATAATTCTATGTCTTGTAAAAGATTGTTGAGTGCTACAAGAACTGAACTTGTGTATTTAAGCAGTGAATGGAAAGACATGGGATTTCAGATAATACTACAAGAATTTATAGATGAGAAAAACGAAATAAAATCAGGAAACATTTATCTAAAAAATGATAAAGTAATAATAGAGGGTGCTAAAGCACCACATCACATATTTACAAATGGAAGAGCTTTAGATATACATTTAAAATGTGATAGATTTAACTCGTCTTATTATGACTTAGAATATAATAGGTTTTATAATATTAAGGATACATTTTCTATATCAGAGATAATCAGGTTATTAAAATTAGCAAGAAGAGTACCTTATTATAAGGCAATTATAGAATTTTCATTCTTTAAAAATGGTTCATGTTATTTCTGGGAAATAAAGAAAGAGAATACTTTGAGAATTATGGATCAATTTCAGTATTAATTGAGGAGATAGAAATTATAAGGCTGAGACAATTAGAAATTATGAGAAAAGAATTGTATTCAAAGGAGTAATTATGGATTCAGTATTATCGTGGATCGGTGGGAAGTCCCAGAGTGCTAAACGAATTGTTAGCTTGATGTCTGAACATGGATGCTACTGTGAAGTGTTTTTCGGAGCAGGTTGGATTTTCTTTGAGAAGAAGCCATCAAAAGATGAAGTTATTAATGACATTAATAGCGAACTTATCAATTTTTATCGAGTGATTCAGCGAGACTGTGATAAATTCAAGGCAAGAGAAAAATATGAGATGTATAGTCGTGAGTTATATTATGAGTATCTACAAGATTTCTATAGTGGAAAGCATAAATCTCTGGATAACGTGGAAAAGGCTTTCAGGTTCTTTTATCTGATAAAGGCAGCTTTTGCATCAAAGTTTGGAAGCGGATTCGCATTTGGTAGTAATAGACAATCTTCAGTTGCATTCTTTAATCAATTCAAAGAACTGGATGGTATCACAAAGAGGCTTAAAAATGCTACGATAGATAACCGAGATTTCGAAGATGTGATTAAGTCATATGATAGCGAGAGAACTCTTTTTATGTGTGATCCTCCGTATATGAAAAGTGATAATTCAGATTATTACTTTAAATCTGCAAATGCATCTTTTGGGCTACACGAGCATCAAAGATTGTTCATGGCATTAAGGTCTATTAAAGGAAAGTTCATATTGACTGTGGACGATACATCGTGGGTGAGAGAACGATATTGTACAGGAGAACCTGTAATCTTAGAAAATAAAGTTCATTATTCAGAAGATTCAGGATTTTACTGGTTAGACAACGAAGTTTATTACTGCAGTGCAGACGCTGATAACAGGCGTCATGAAGTTGAGTTAATTATCATGAATTATAACCCTAACAATATAAAGAAGCACACTGACATTAATCAGACTAAATTACAATTCTAAGTTAATCACTTAAAAACTCAGATTAACATCGTAAAGGTGTGATATCATAGCGGAGAGTGATCATAATTAGTAACTTTGAGAAACAGTTGAAAGAATTAAATGAAAGAATTAAGCATAGGTTAAA
The DNA here is from genome assembly GCA_028694805.1 of Candidatus Dojkabacteria bacterium. GTDB lineage: Bacteria > Patescibacteriota > Dojkabacteria > SC72 > SC72 > WOZL01. The sequence goes on along the minus strand of JAQVKD010000001.1, from coordinate 90,216 downwards.
CGAACTAAAAAATTTGCATCGTGAAAATTGTTGCCAGAAAGAATTCATAAGAAGTAAAAAACTAACTGAAGAATATGAAAAGTGGAGAGTTGATTACTTCCAATCCCACGAATGGAATAAATGATATAAATGTTCAATAAACTAAAAGAAAGATTGATAACCAGTTCTTTTGTAACGTTAATAACAATAATTGTGTTACTGTTGTTAGCATTAATTGCTATTTTTGGATTGTACTTCATAATTAATATAGTGAAGATGTAAGAAATAGCAATTACATAACAAAGATAACTTTTGAATAAGAGGAAATCAAATGAAGGATATAAAAGTAGGAAATACAATAGAAGTTAAAATATCAAAGATTACACAAGGAAAAGATGAAAATATATATGTTACAGTAGAAAGTCCTATATTTGACAATAAGCCAACATTTATCATAAGAAAAGATAAATTCGTGTGGAAGTCAGAGACTGGAAGAATTACTATAAAATAAATAAAAAGCATTTGTCTTAGATTCATATAGAGACAGGGTTCGTCAGAAATCCTATTATCAATCACTCCGCCCTGTCTCGTGGATTATCTAAGATGGTTGTTAAAGATTTATTATATTCAAGCTGAAACTAACCTGTATCATAAAATGAATGATAATATCCTCTTTTCATTCTTACTTTAGAATAACAGGTTAGCAGTAAATTGATTATGATGAACAAAATAAAAGAGATTTGAATATGAGATGTCCTAGATGTAGAGTTGTTTTATATGCTGGTGATGGCGGATTAAAATGTCATAAGTGCGGTTATTTCATAAAAACAAAGGATTTAAGAGTAGGGAACAAATTTTATAAGGGAAAGAGAGATGTGAATAAGTATGAAAGAGGTGAAGAAGAGTAGATTTTTATCTACCTTTTTAAATATTTTAGACTTTTTGGGTATACCAAAAGACTTATATATCTTTGAGACCTTTTAGAGTATAGTACCCTCAAAGACCCTTTATTAAAATCGAAAAAGGTTAACATGACATCAATAACAGACACACGAATAATTCAGCAAAAGAAGAAAGACGATGATAGTATATATGTAAACATATCTTCAAAAAAAGCAGGTCTAAGTGTTGGTGATGTTGTGAAAGTGGAATATATAGGAAATGGAATAGTGATAATAAAGAAGATGTATGATACAAACATAATTGAGAATGAATCACTCCTAAACAGAATGCTTGAATCTTTTGGTTTAAAGAAGCATAAAAATGCTATAGTTCAGTGCTATGCTGAAGATTTAGAGTCAAGAAAAATTGTTTCAAATTAGAGAAGGTGTGATATAAGATGAATAACGAATCAAAAACACATATTAATTACGATATTAGTGTTACATCGGTGATAGATAACATACCACTAGAAGATATAGATATGTTGCCTGATGAATGTGGTGTATATATAATAACATTTTTATGTGGTAGGAAATATGTCGGTTCAACAAAGACTTTAAGAACTAGATTGAATTATCATCGTGAAAGTTTCAATGGAGAGTATCAAATTAAATTAATTCGTGTATACTTAGTAGAAGATGTGTTTGATTCAAGAATACTTGAGAAGATTCTTATAAAAGACATAAAACCTGAAGTTAATAAGCGTGATTTGTTTCCTGTACAAGAAAGTGAAGTTGTAAAAATATCGAAGGATTTATATGATGAAATTAAGAAAATACAGGCATCATTATATTCAGAATATGATATACGTGTTACTATTGGTAACATAGTAAAGATTTTTATCGAAAAAGCTAAAGAACAAGAAAATATAACAGAGTGGTTAAGTGATTCTATAAAAGCAGAAAAAGAGGAGAAAGATAAAAAAAAGGAGTTAGTTTTGAGTGAGTGATTATGGAAAGCAATGAACTAAAAACACATATTAATTGTGATATTAACATTAAATCTGTAATAGATAATATATCACCAGAAGACATATATTTAACACCTATTAGCTGTGGTGCATATGTAATAACATTTTCTTCCGAAGAAAAGTATGTTGGTTCAGCAAAATCAATCAGAAGTAGATTATATCATCATCACAAAAACTTTGACGATAAGTATCAGATTAAGTTTATTTGTATATACTTAACAGAAAATGATTTTGATGCAAGGTTGCTTGAAAAGATTCTCATAAAGGATATAAAACCTAAAATTAATAAGCGTGATTTATTTCCTGGAAGTGGACAACATGTAATGGAAATTCCTGACAAGGTTCATAAAAAGCTTAAAGTGACATCAAACATATTATACGAGAAGTATGACATAAAAATGAGTTTGATGGAAATAATGTGTAGCGATTTGCTATGCAAAAGACCAAATTTAAATACAGACGAATTCATTGATGCTTTTAATCCTGAAAATGAGGCTAATAATATATACGAACAACAGAAAAAAAGACATCAAACATCACAATAAAGGCAGAGAATTAAAAAAGGATTGATTCCAATGTTCATGATAAAAGGCAAGAGAATTCGACACTATACGACCCATTCCATACTTAGCTTCTTTTTTGTTCTCTTGCTTGTCACTATGAATATTGGAATTAACAAATGAGGTCTTGATACATATGGCAAAAGATGGGAAACTAACCACCATTAAAACCAAATTCCACCCAGTGCTTTTTTGGCTTTCCATCTGTCAATACGTGTTTCAAGACCTTTAATAATTACAAATTGATATTGAAAAAGGTTATATCATTTATGACAAAAAACAGAAGATATTTAACTACACCACCACCCCCATAGTAAGAGTCCTGAAAAGGAACTTTTTTTATCTTCTGTTTGTCACAATAAATGATGTAACCTGATATTTAATAAAAGGATTGTGGTCATAAAAGCTATGTACAGTGAAGAGAAACATCATCATGACGAAGGATGCAAATCTCTGGCAGTCATAGCATCATTATGGTAGGGTAGCAACCTGGTTAAGTGCTAAACAGCTAAAGTTAAAGAAACAAAATTAGGAGATAAGATATGAATAAAAACAGTGTACAAATTGCTGTGTTTGCAATGGTGTTGCTTTTAGTAGCATCTCCGTTTGCACTTGCAGCATCTTCAACATCAACAGGAACGGCAATAGCCTCTGATGGCTCGACGTCGGCTGTTACCTCTGGTTCTCAGGCAACTGGAAGTGGTGTTTCACATTCTGATGCACAGGCTACGTCAAATCATGGAAGTGTAGCAACAGCAGATGCGAATGCAAATACAGTTAATAGCGGAACATCTGATGCATCAGCAACATCAATAGCAGTAGACAGCTCAGTAGCTACATCAAATGCAGGAGCAACTACTGTTAACGGTGGAACATCAACATCAAGTGCTGCGTCGTCAGCAATTAAGAATAGCATTGCAACATCAGATGCTTTAACAACTGCTGCAAATAAGGCAGCATCAAATGCAGCATCAGCAGCAACAGCAAGTGACTGGTCTTCAGCAAATGCGAATTCAATTGCCAGTGCAAATGGAATCGCTACAACTGCAAATGCTCAGTCAATTGCATCTGCAACACATCTTAGCAATGCAAACTCTGCTTCGAATGCAAATGCTGATACGAAAGGTCATGCAACGTCTGTAAGTACATCCGAAGCATCTTACGGATCAACAGCTAACTCTGTGTCAGCATCAGATGCTCACACTGGAAGTGTTGCAACATCAACATCTGCATCAGTAGGTGTTAATAATGGAAACGCAAATTCAGTGACAACATCCACTGCAACCAATAATGCAAATGCTAATGCAGCAGCAGTGAGTTATGGAATTAATGGAGGTACTGCATCTTCGTCAGCAAATGCACAAGCAAACACGGCAAGTTCATCGGTTGGAACTGCAACATCAGTAGCAGTCGGATCTGGTGCAGTAGCTAACAGTGGAATAATAGCTGCTGCAGATGATCATGCAACAGCAAATGGAAATTCGCTTTCACTGGCAATAGCTAACATTCCTGGAGGATATACCCTTACTTATGTCGGTGGAGTAGTTGTAACAGCATACGATAATGCATGTGAGATTCTTCACAGTCATGCATCAGTATCAGGAATAGCAACAGCTAATACACCTAACCCGCCACCAGTACCTCCTTGCGGAAATCCGTGCACACCACCGCCACCACCATGTCCAAACACATGCAACGAACCAACACCAACACCGACCCCATGTCCAAACACATGCAACGAACCAACACCAACACCGACCCCATGTCCAAACACATGCAACGAACCAACACCAACACCGACCCCATGTCCGAACACGTGCAACGAACCAACACCAACACCGACCCCATGTCCGAACACGTGCAACGAACCAACACCAACACCTCAGCCATGCCAGCAACCAGCTAATCCATGTGAAAATGGTGGTAATGGCAATGGTGGAACTTCTACCCCAACTTTGGATGTCAAAGAAGAACCATCAATTATAAAAGTAGGAGTTCCTACTGATCTAACTTTCATAGTGAAAGTGAACAATGTTGGAATAGAAAATGTAAATATTGACTTAACCGGTGCAGCATCTGGACATGCAACAACAGATGAAAATGGAAATGCTGTTATAGAAGATGTGGTAGCATCGACCGCAGGAATAATAACTGTAACGGCAAGTAAAGATGGCTATCCAAACACTGTTATTGGTGTAGTGGTAATGCCAAATATACCGTAGAACAACAACTAAATCCCGATCTGAAGTGCGTGTATCTATACAGATATATGCATTTCATTTTTTTATTTTTATCTAGTTACAATTACAATACTATGATGAAAGAACGCCAAGTTGGTCTCCATACACGTACCCTTAACCAAGCTTCCGTTCCATCAAAATAAGTTTGTAATGAACTTATCTAATAAAATGGAGTGATTAAAATGAAAGTAGTAAGAAAAATGACAATAGATAAGATTTCTTTAATTGCTGTATTTGGAGTAATGACACTCATAATTTTGTTGATACCAATAGCATATGCAGCAAATGAAAATCTGACAATTACATCAGATACTCAATTCTTAACAACAGGTATTGAGAAAGATGTTACATTTACAGTTACTCGTCCATGTGGTTCTGAGCCAGATGAAGCATGTGCAGCTGTATATCCATCACCAATGTTACCTGCAAAGGATGTAACAGTATCTCTCAGTGGTTCGGCTTTAGGAAATGGAATAACTGATGAAAGTGGACAAGTTACAATTCCAGTAAATGCAACATCATTAGGAGCTGTAATTGCAACAGCAAGCAAAAATGGATATAGTAATGCAATGATTATAATTCCAGTTACATCATCTGATGTTATTCCAATACCTGACGATCCTACACCGATACCTGATAATTCAACTCCAATACCTGATAATTCAACTCCAATACCTGATAATTCAACTCCAATACCTGACAATGCAACACCAACTCCTACACAAACTCCTACAACACCATTATGTGAAAATACTACATATCCATCCCAAACATTTTCAAGTTATGTTGGAGATAAAACAACTTTTGGAACAGGGAACTTATCAGATACCAATAAATCGTGGTACGTTAAGTGGTATATAAATAGCGCAGAAGTATTTAATGAATCTGGTATAACTGTAGTAAGTACATACACAATTACAAATCCAACACAAGGACAATGGAATGTTACTGCAGTTGCTAAAAGTGGTTGTGATTCGAAGACGTGGACAATTATATGGAGTGTAAATAAAAAACCATCTTCTTCGTCTGGTGGAGGAAGTAGCGGTTCTAGTGGCAGTAGCGGTTCAAGTAGTGGTGGCGGAGGCGGTGGCGGAGGAACAACAAGTCCTGAGTCATATTATAACATAGAGAAGTTTATAACTAAGAGTAATGATATGCTTGCAGGAAAATCGGTAGCATATTTATTTGAATTACCTAATTTCTCTATATATGAGATAGATGTTATTGGGAATTTAAGTGATAATGATGTTACTGTAAGGTTGGAACATTTGAAAGGACTTTCACTCACGGCTGATAAGATTCCTGCAGGAATAATTTACTCTAATGAAAATATATGGATAAATAGTAAGAGAATTAGCTACATTACAATAAAATTTAAGGTGTTGAATACCTGGATTAAAGAAAATAATTTAAATAAAGAAGATGTTAAATTATTGAAGTATACTGGAAATTGGTGGAAGTTAAATACTAAGATTATAAATACTGATGGAATATATACATATTATCAAGCATCGTCGCCAACACCATCTGTATACGCAATAAGTGGACTGAAAGATAATGTTCAATCAATGAATAATACAGATGCAACAATTACGAATGATGTAAATAATTCAATAGCTAATATAGGAAATAATACGACAGCAGTACTTCAATCTGTTCCAAATAGTGGAATTCCTAATAATAAAAATCTTCAAATAATTGGATTTATTGCTGTATTGATTCCTATAATAGTGGTATCAATTGCGATAAGAAAGGTAATAAAAAGGTTGAGAAAAAAACTAGAAATTATTGAATATTGAACAAGACAACATAATAAGGGAGGAACATAAAATGAATAAAATAAAAATGTATTTAACATCTATAGCTGTTGTGATGTTAGTAACAATATCAGTAGCAATAGCAGCAAGTTCGAGTTCAAGTTCTACAGCATCTTCTTCAAACGGAGGAACATCAATAGCAATTTCTAGCTCACGGGCTACTGGTGATGGTGTGGCAATTTCAAATTCAAATGCTGACTCTACTAAAGGCGGAGTAGCAATATCAGAAAGCTCAAGCAATGCTAAAAAAGGTGAAACAATAATATCAAATTCAAATGCAGTTTCACAATCACCAGGCAATGTAGTTAAAACAACTACAGTGAACGGTGTTACAACATCGTCGACTAACACACAAAATATCAACACCAATAATTTCTTTACTTCTACGTTAAACGAGCTAAATAAATTACCTTCTGGAATTCAGACAATAGTCGTTCATGGAACACCTCAAACATACAATGAAAATATGGATGTCAACGGAACATCAATACAATCTCTCAATTTCAGTAATTTCTCTAACATTAGCAGTGTATTAGTCAATGTAAATGAATCAATAAATATACAAAAAATTAATGAAACTATCTCAGCATCAAACAGTTCAGATATGGATTATGGAATATCTTTAGATGAATCAAGTAAATCACCATCATTAATACAGATGGTATTGGATTTCCTTCATCTATAGATAAGGAGAAATTAAACAATGGCATCAATAACAGAAAGTTCAGCATTTCCGTATTTTGTTGGGATTATTGTCATTCTTTTAACAGCAGTAGGTTATTATTTACTTGATAAATACATTTTAAAGCATAAATAATAGGAAAATAAAGGAGTGATTGAAAAATGATTAATAGGACGAGGATCAATATATTAACAGCAATGACAGTGTTACTGTTGATTCCAATAATGGTAACAGCAATAGAGCCACAACAAAAAGATATATATCTCGATACTAAAGGACAAACTGGTCGTTTAATATATACAGAACAATATTATACAGTTGACAGTAATAATAACCTAACATTAGACCAGGGAAGAATATACTTTGATGGAGTAATAAACAATTCAAAAATCACTTTCACTATAATAAGACCATTAGATAGCAATGGAAATCGATATCCCGAATCCAAAGTTCTGGCAATAGCAACTCTTGACGGAAGGACTATATTATATACGTGGTATGCTGAAGACAAAAGTTCAACATCTATTCAAAGAGACATATCAACAATTCAAATGGTCGGTCTTGGTACGGTAATAATAATCATTGCATTTGTAATTTTCCTATTGATAAAAACGGTAAAGAGAATAATGAGGAAACAAGAAGAATAACAAATAGGGAGGAGATAAAGTGAACACTCTAATCTTGATTGTAATAGCAATAATATGGATAGCATCAGGGATACTATCTCATGGAATGTACTTTGGATACTTTCAATATAAATATCCAAGGCTTGCAGAAGAACACTACAAACAGGACATGAGAGACAGTATATTTTTTGCATTATTTGGTCCAATAAACTTAATAGCTGCATTATTAATAACAACAAAAATTGAAAATAGAAGATTAAAGCTTCAATATAAATTAAAATTTAAATAAGGAGGAATTAAAAACATGAAAAATAAAACCATAATAGCCACGGCACTGTTGGTAGCAGGATTATTACTCTTGTCAGGATGTGTAGATAATAATGCGAAGAATAATAGTCTTGTTATTACAAGTACTCCAGTATCGACTGTGACAACAAAAGAATTAGTGAATGATTCACTTCCAGTAACTAAAATAAGTCAAAACGCTACATATAAATCCAATACTAGCTCTAATCTGTCTACATCCACAGAGAACAATAAAAGTTCAGAAGCATTAATTCCTGCAAGTCCTGGTTGGTGTGTTCCAGGTGAAAAGATAACAGTATCTGGAAAGCAGTTGATTATTCAAGGCTTGGTTATGGAAAGCAGTGTAAATGCATCATTATGCTATGCAAAATCAGTTCAATCAAACAACGATACGAATACAACTACAAACTATTACTTCAACCAAAATAAAACAATAGAAAGAATGAATTCTTCGAGTGTATCAACTAGTGGAAACTCAAGTGCAACAGCATTCGCCAGTTCAAATATAAGCATAATATAAATACAGTATTACTAAAGAAGAAAGTATGAATGAACAAGTTTCATATATCTTATTCCTGTTGTGGATTTCTATCTCAGCAGGAATAGGAAGTTATTTGGGATGGAAAATAGCGCAGATGACATTACAATATAGAAAAAATAAAGTCTAAAAAATTTAAAAAAGAACGTAGACGATTGTCTACGTTTGTGGTCTGATAAACCACGTTTGTAGCCTTTCGTGGTCTAAAAGATTTTTACAAAGTTATAAAAATAGGAAATTAAAATGACAAAAGAAAGTGTAATTAGGTTTAGAACAGATGATGAAACAAATAGAATATTAGAAATGGAGGCAAATTACACAGGAACAACAAAAAGTGATTTAGTTAATCAAATTATATTAGGTTGGAAACATAGAACAAAAAATAAGTCTGAAATTGATGAAATTATTAGTAAGAAAATTGAAGAAATGGCAAATGAATATATTGACAGAATAAAAAGTGAAATTATAAAAGACTTAGAACAAAAAACAGAGCAAAGACTAAACATGATGGTCAAGTCAAATAACAATTCTGTCATAAAAGCTATTTACGAAGAAGTAATCGGTGATATTGATAATAAATATGTAACAAAAGAAGAAGTTACTGATTTAATAAGCAATTTCGAAATAAAATACAAAAGAGATAAAACAGAGATAGATATTAAGAAACCATCGATTACGATTGATTCAACGAAAAAGAACGAAACTTATGATGAATTGAAAGGTAAAGAAGATCTTAACAGAAGACTTGACAAAATTTTCAAATTAAATGATGAAAAATGAATCGATAAATTAACCAAAGGAGGAACCTAAAAGAAATGATAACAGTACAAGAAGCAGGAAAAAAGGCGGAGAAAAAACAAGAGATACGCACGATAGTGAATTCTTTAGAGAGATAGGAAAAAAAGGAGGAAATACACGTGCTAAGAATCTTCGAAAGTATGGAATTTCTGATGAACTACATGAAAAGCTGTCTATTAATGGACATAAAGGTGGTGAAGTAACTAAAATAAGGTATGGAAGAGAATTCTATCAAAGAATAGGAAGAAAGGGCGGAAGTTCATCAAGGTCTAATTAAATAGAAGGAGGAAATTAAATGGCAGAAACAGTAAAAGCAATTGTAAAATGTAAAAGTGGAATGGCTGTATGTGAAAACATAGTTGGTGATGTAGGTGCATCTATTGTGATGGTGCATGAATCTATTGATGCATTGACCATCGTAGTAGATAAAAATAAAATCGAGCAATTAAAGAAAAATTCTCAAATGGAATATGTAGAGGTCACAACACCAGATGATGTTCATGTGTTGGGGTTTGAAAGTGACATGACTCTTTCAGTATCTCCATCATCTCAGACGATTCCGTGGGGAATAAGTAAGATTCGAGCACTCCAAGTCCAGGAAAATGGAAATAAAGGATCTGGAATAAAGGTGTGTATTCTAGACACTGGAATAGATTACAACCATGAAGACTTGAAAAACAATTACAAATTTGGACGTAATTTTGTAGATGGATCAAACAATCCATTCGATGGATATGGGCATGGAACACATGTTGCGGGAACTATAGCAGCAGAAGACAATTCTGTGGGAGTTATTGGTGTAGCTCCTGAAGCAGATTTAATAATAGGAAAAGTTCTTGATAATAATGGTTCAGGAAGTTATGACTGGATTGTAGCAGGAATACAGTGGGCTATAGATAACAACGCTCAAATCATAAGCATGAGCTTTGGTGGTGGAACTTACAGTCAAGCTCTTAAAGATATATGTGATGCTGCTAAGAATGCGGGAATAGTATTAGTAGCTGCAGCAGGAAATTCTGATGGAAACGGAACTCAGAATACTATCGGATATCCAGCCAAATATGACAGTGTAATAGCAGTTGCATCTACAGATGTAAACGATAATAGAAGTTCGTTTTCAAGTACAGGTCAAGAGTTGTGGGTAGCTGCTCCAGGTTCCAATGTTTTGTCAACTGTTCCAAAGGGAACGTGTCCATTATGTAATCCGTCAGGATATAATACTCTAAATGGAACATCAATGGCAACACCTCATGTGTCAGGAATGGTTGCTTTGATGCTAAAAGCCAATCCAACACTAAGTCCTAACGATGTAAAGACAATATTAAGTACTACTTCAATAGATCTTGGACAGACAGGAAGAGATGTTTTCTATGGATATGGAAGAATAGATGCAGTAAACGCAGTTGGAGATAATCCAGCTCCAGTGTTATCATCAATAACAATACCTTCCAGTGCAAATGTTCAAGCAGGATTAACTGTTAACTTAACAGCAACATGTAAAGATAGCAATAATAGTATAATGAATTGTCCTTCATTGACATGGAAAAGTGATAATACAAGTATAGCATCGGTTTTAAATGGTGTTGTCACTGGGAATACTGAAGGAATTGCTAATATAACATGTTCGAACTCAAGTAATATAATCACAAGTAATATATGTTCTGTAACAGTAACAGCAGCTCCACTACCACCAGTCCTGAAGTCAATATCAATTCCAAGTGAGGGATCAGTAGTGATTGGAAATACGATTACCCTTACACCTACATGTAAAAACACAAATGATGTTGTGATGAAATGTCCTTCATTAGCATGGAACAGTGATAATACTAACATAGCATCGGTTACTAATGGAGTAGTTACTGGAAATGGCGTGGGAACTGCGAATATTACATGCTCGAACCTAGACAAATCAATCACAAGTAATATATTCACGATAACTGTAACTCAATCTCCACCAAGTAATAAAAAGTATCGTGTAGTATCAATAGGAAGCATTGGAGTGGTTGCGGCTGTAACTCCGTTTGACGGGGTAGATTTGAAAACAGCATGTACTCAGATGTGTGATGAGCTGAAGAGAATAGATTCTCAAAAATGATGGAGTTCTAAACTCCATTCTATATTTTTGAAGGAGAATTTTATGTGTAAATATAAATGCGTAAACTGTAACAATATAAGCGAAATAACTAAAAGTAGTAAATGCAAACATTACAATAAAAAATGAAAAATATAAAATAAAAAAATAAGGAGAAAATAAAAATAATGAAAAAAACAAGGATTCCAAAACCGAAGAAAGGAGCATGCAACGTTTCGAAAGCTGACAGAAAAAGAATTAAAGCTGATTTAGAAGAAAAGCTATTAATAATGCTACCTGCTCTTCAGAGTAATATTTGGAAAGAACTAGGAATCAAAAGAAGATACTGTTCTGAATTAATGAAAGTCCTTGAAGACAACGGACTTATAAAAAGAAGAAAAGTCAAAGGGGGAACATATATGGTTGAAAAGTGTGACATTAACAACAGTAAATTTGTCAATCAAACAAAATTCTATGCACTGCTTTCAGATAGTGGAAGATTTTCACCGTGCACTGGGTGTGTTATGGATTGTGATCCTGGAACATGTGATTTAATGAACAAATGGCTATTAGATATAAAAGCAAAATAAAAGGGAAAATATCATCAAGTCGTCGCAGAAAAATTCAATGTGAGGTGATCAACAATGAAGATAACAAGAAGTCTGTTTATAAATGATACAAAGAACACAGAAATGATAGAAATGGACGAAAACGATGAATTTGTAAAGATAGATGATCGTGAATATGTGATACATCTATCTTCATCCGAACATCGAGAGATCAGTCCGGATATATTAGAAAGACATGTTGCTAAAGCTATAATTCGAGGAATTGATGTATATTTTGCATATTCTAATGTCAGCAAATTTATAATATGTGGTCTAGACCTTGCTTCGTCTCAGGAATCAGTAGTTGTGTTTTCAACATCAGATACATCTAAATTTGGATTGTTAGATTCCTGTGTAAAAGAATTCGTAAAAGATGTGAAGAAAACAATCAAAGAAAAAAAGGAATAGTATCATAAATATATTGCATTCAATTCTTTATTTTTTTATGGCAAAAGATGAAATGGTTTCTTTTTTGAATCCCCACTCGTCCAACTATTTCATCTGCCAATATAAAGAAGTAAAGTGTGTGAAAAAAAGAGAATAAAAGAGAGAGTGAAAAAATGACATATTCAACACGATATTTTGGCATGAGTCCGTATAGAAAGATGTACACTAGAAAAATATATCTAAGTACTGGAACATTTCTATGTAATCAAATGATAAATGAAAATGGTATTCCAAAGAGAATAACAGGTGAGAACAGGTTCCTCAAGTGAATAGAGTTCTATCTTACTTATTTAAATAATATATAAAGTATATTTTATTAAAGCCTTTGTAACGGGTTACTCAAAAATAGGCTAAACGTTGTCAGAATCTGTCTTCAAAACTAAGTGCATCCTATATCCAAAGCCTATGGAGCTATTAATTTGACTCTAACCGCTAACCCGCCGGAAAACAAGAAACCTCGTTGTTATTATCCACCTCTATTATATATATATAATGAACATGAAAATAACGCAAGCCTTAAATAGTTTTAAGAGTATTTAAGCTTTAATCAAATTAAATTAGTGGAGGTGACCTATGTTAAATAATATTGATAATGTAAATAATAATGGAAATAATGATAATAAGAAGTTAGATAAGCATGTGATAGTTAGCGATGATGCTCATAATCTCATTATGAGAAAACAAGCTGAATTTCTTCTTAGAGGTATCAGAAAACCTATGCAAGAAATAGCTAACATGGCTATAATGGAAGGGATAGACAAAATAAAGGTGGAATAGATTCAAGAGAGTGCTAAAAGAGTGATTAAAATGTACGGATTATATCATTCATCTCACGACAAATGTGATTTATGTGGTAATAGAAGTGATTATAACGTAGATATTTGGGATGTTTATTCAGATAAACTTAAAAAGAGGGTATATAATAACAAATCAAATCCTAAAATATTCTCTGATGAGGATTGTCTTAGAATATGTGGAAGATGTGCATATGAAATAATGAAAGTATCATTATTTAATCTCAAATCTGAGAGAGATGACACTGATTTTATAAATGACTTAAAAATACTTTTAAAAGTACTGAAAATGAATTCTACAAAGAAGAAAGACATTTATCTTGATAGATATGAAGTAAACAACAAAATAGAAGAATATTTCAACTCGCTTATATACAAAAACAATAGCGTGGTATATAGAATAATGGAAAATATTTTCAAAGACACAAAAAACAGAAGCTATAATGTAAGAGCATTCATAGAAGAATATATCACAAATAAAAAAATGAAAATTACCGACAATCTTTATGAAATGGAAATGTTATTTATAATTGGAGTAATGTGGAGTGAAATTTCTCAAAATCTTGGCTTAGTATCTATTACAGAAATAAATCCTCATAAGTTTCCAGATATAGTGGCACTAAGGAAAAGAAACAATATAACATCAAAAGTTAATATAGAAATAGAAAGAACATCTTATGATTTTTTGATACATGAACATCCTATCGATAAATGTGATATGATAATTTGTTGGAATCATAATTGGATTGAATGCCCAGAATATATAGAAGTAGTGGAAATGTCAAAAATTATGGAAAATCAAACTTTAATTACTGATTTTTAAGATAGAAAAAGGAGGTGACATATTGTTATGGAGGATATCTGATTTTGATGGAATCTAATAATATAAGCATATTCTTGGAAAATATAAAAAGCTACGAAGAAGAAATAAGCAATTTAGATAGTAAAAATAGAAATGAATTCATTAAAAATTTGATTGATAATATTGTCATACATATAAGAACAAAATTCTACTCTAAAACCATGATGGACAATGATGAAATGTTTGTATATTTTGATGGATACTATCATGAAAACGGAGATAAATATATAAGATCAATGTGTGACAAAATATTTGGAAAGCATTATAACGGAGTTATATGGAAATCTATTCTCGATAAGGTAAAGCCTCAGACTCTACCGAGAAAGTTCTTTATAGAACCAAACAACAAAATAAACCTTAAAAATGGAGTTCTTGACATAAACACCTTAAAATTGGAACCTCATAATCCAGATTATAATTTTTTATATAAGATTAACATAAATTATAACGAATGTGCAAACTGTCCTGAGATTAAAAAATTCATAAGAGAAGCAGTTGAAAATGATGAAGACTTTTTATGTCTTCAAGAATACATAGGATATACACTATATCCTGAATATAAATATGATAAATTTGTTATAATACATGGTGAAGGTGGACATAATAGAAAAAGTAAAGTATTTAGTTTGATAACAAAAATGCTTGGTGGCTCTGATAATGTATCATCGTCAAGTTTACAATCATTGTCAAAAGATAGATTCGAGTGTTCAATGTTATATGGAAAGAAAGCTAATATATGTAGTGACATAACTTCTGAAAAGATTGACTTAACAGGTGAAGTTAAAAGACTTTTAGGTTTTGACTATATCACTGCTCAGAGAAAACACGAAAGGCAATTTCAATTTGTAAATAAAGCTAAATTGATGTTTTCATGCAATAGTCTTCCTATAATTAGTGATGATACGGATGCATGGTGGAAAAAGGTAATATTACTTAATTTTTCCACTGATTTTTCAAGTGATTCACATGATATAATGAACATATTAACAACAGAAGAAGAGATGGAAGGATTCTTAAATTTTGCAGTTATAGGGTTAAAAAGACTTCTGACAAAAGGAAAGTTTTCATATGATCATGATATGACAAAAGAAAGATGGGATGATTACAGTAGTAGTGAAAAAGAAAACGAATTAGACATTTTTAAAGAAAAAATCTTTGATCTTCAGGTAGGTCAAGATAATGTTATATCAAGAGACAAGTTATATGATTTGTATATTAGTAATAATGGGGATAAATCGTTCACAAAGGCTAAATTTACTCGTTTAATGACAAAATATCAGAATGTGGAACTGGTTAAAAGAGGTTCTTCTGGAAAACAAGAAAAAGTTTTTATCAATGTCAAACTAAAAGAAAAAAGTGTGAAGTTACAGATAGAGAATGGTAAACACTAGGATTATATCTTAGTGATATAAGTGGGAAATGTTTCCATGTTTAGGACAGAACTAACTTTATTTATATCTTTTCAAAGTAATAGGATACTATTGATTTTTGTAAGTGGATATAGAGATATTTTTATATTTTAACTCTATACGATACGGCTGCCCTCTTTTTGTCTCTCACTTTTATACTTCCTAAAAGATAGAATAGATATCTCCTTTTTTTCTCCTACTTTTAGCCTATAAAGAATTATATATAAAGTAGTAGATAGAAGGCTATAGGAAAAATAATAAGTTGGAACATAAGTGGATATTTGGATACGGGTATTTTAATAAAGTGAAAAACCGTTTTTTTTTTAAGGAAGTGATAAAAAAAACCGAAAAGCTTATATACTAGTTAATACTATAAGGAGTAGTATATAATTTTAAAACTCTCTGTATGAATAGGATTATTTAATCACAGATTATACAGATTAACTGGTAAGCTACTGGTGAGGCAGATTAAATGGTTAGAAACCTTTCGTTGAAAACGGATGATAATTTTGATGACAAATTATACTCTGTTTCAAAAAAGAAGGGAATGTCTAAAAGTGCTTTTATCAGATTAGAGCTAGAAAAAGCGATAGAAAGAGAAATCCCAGAAAACAGCAGTTCTGAACTAAGGGATTTGTCTATTAAACAACTTGAAGATAAAGTTGGCGGAGCTAATATTTTAAATGAATTAGTTGGTGATCAAATTGTCAATTTGGACAAGGAAATTAACGAAAAAAAAAGTAAGAAAATTGAACGACCAAAAACTTTGTCAGGATCGAATTCATCAATTGTAAATAAAGAATTGTCTGAGATTGATATCAAAAAAGACAATTCTACTTTAACGTCGGAGAAAAATCAATCAGAAGACATGAATAGATTGGACAATTTACTTCTGAATAGGGTCGAGAAAACTATAAATTCTAAAGTAAGTGAACAGAATAAGGATGAAAATAAAGAACAAAAGGCAGTTGTATCAAGAATAAAACCGAAGTTTAAAATACAGAAGGTGAAAAGAGTGAGCGACGAAGAACAGTATGTTACAAATCCTGTAAACATAGAAGAAAAAGTAGAAAGAATAAGTAGAAAATTACGTGAGCAGGAAGAGTTCAACAAAACTTTTAGAGAAATGAACGGTAAAGTAAATCAGTTCTGTGAGGATGGTAAATGTTTGAAAACTGAAGTAGACACGATAAAAGGCAAATTAGAAAAGATCGATACTATATGTGAAGATGGAAAATGTCTAAGAAACGAAGTTGGAGAACTGAAGAAGTATTTCGAAGATATGAAGGGAAGTATTGGCAATATAGATAAAAAAATACCAAAAAAAGAAAATTGTCCAATATGTAACCAAGGAATAGAAGAATCTAGTTCATATTGTCCTAATTGTGGTCTTGAAATAAAGGAATGGACAGATGTTCATGGAAATAAACTTGATTGGAAGCCTTATAAATTGCGTAATGTAAAATAAATCTCTAAGATTATTACCAGAAATAGCAATAGAACATTATAGAGTCTAAAGTAGATACATCAACTTCTTGTGGGAATACACATAGTTCAGACATCATCCAGTGTGTCTACAGATAAATTTATAATGTTCATTGATAAAGGATAAAAATAAAGGAGATGGGTAATATTCCAATAATAACAGAAAAGAAAGAACTTTCATCATATGGAAGTCAGGAAGTTCATCAACCATCTTTACAAAATTCTGTTCCAGTGGACTATGCACAAAAATTAATAGATGAAGCAACGTCAAAAGCGACACACAAAGTTGTAAATGAAATCGTTCCTAAAGTAGCGGATGAAGCAGCTAGTCGTGCAATTTCTTCTTATATCACATCAAATAGACAAGAATCCAACAATCTAAATATCATCGATAGAAAAGGGGTTACTATTAGTCAGCAAGAATATGAAAGGTTGATGAGAGATGCAAGAGAACGTGTTGGAGGAGATGGAGCAGGAAATGTAATTTCTTTAGGGAGAAGATTTGAAGAAGCATTGAATCAAAAACTCAATGATGAAGTAATTGGAAATTTAGTTGGTAATATATTTAGAGGAGGAAGTCCGGTAGGAGAAGTAAAGAAATCTCACAGTGGAATTATAGGAGCATTTCTTGATATTGCCGATACTAAGATGGGATATGCATTAGGAGAAAAGTTCGGAGATAAAGCAACTGAGTTAGTGAAAATGTTTGGAGCTGATAGAATTGGCGCAATGATGGATGCATATTCTGGAAAAGTTCCTCAAAACCAGCAACAAGGACAGGGTCAAGAACATCAGGCAAGTCCCGAAGAGCAGCAAAAAGAAATAGAAAAAATAATAATGGGACTTGATTCTACCAGTATTGACGATATGAATGTATTTATGCAAAAAACAGGCATGAAGAATCTATATGATGCACAAAGAACTTTACTTGCAGAACAAGATAGAATACTTCAAAACAGGGGTCTTTCTAAAAAATCTCAAGAACAATCACAAGAAAACTCTATTCCAAATGAAAATGTAAGAGACAGATCTAAGAGAAGACCATCTGACATGAATAGAGACTTAATAGATAGATACGATAATCCAGATCAATATAATCAAAGAAGTCAACAATATCAACAAAATAACTTTCAAACTCCATCAAATGACTTTTTCGGAGGAGGTGGTTCAGTAAGTTCAGGTACAAGCCTTCAACAAACACCAGAAGAAATGATACTTTCACTTAATCCAGATGAACCTTCATCAATTCACCAATACATGTCATTAAGAGGAATTACAGGAGTTGAACAAAGTATTGTTAAAAAGATGTTAATGAAAGAACAAAGAGAATTGTCAGGAAAGTTATCTAATCCTATAAACCCTGCGCAAGATCAAATCAAACAAGAATCAAGAAATTTTAGTTGGAGTGAAAAAGATATCGGGAAACCTATCGAAGAAACAAAAGCTAAAATGTCATCTATGTCTGAAGTACTTGGAAATCAAACAGAGGGTAATGATGGAACAATAATGAAAAAAAGTGAATTCTATGAAGAGATTGGACTTGGAAAAGATAACAAACAAGAAAATAAGCCGGATACTCAGCAGTCAAATACTCAACAACCAAGTACTCAACAGTCAAATGCTCAACAACCAAACGAAAGTTTAAATGTTATATTATCAGCAATCCAGAACCTTGATAAAAATACTGAGAATGTAATGACAGTAGTAACTCAGATGGAAAAGAAAATAGAACTACTTGAAAATGAAATTGTTGTTTTAAAAGAGAAATCTTCTAACGAAATAAAGGATATTGTCTATTCTGATATTCCATATGACGAAGAAAACATCCTACAAGAGAATGTCAATATTGATGATTTAATAAACAAGTCTCCAAAAATAGTAAGTTTTAATGAAGTAATAAAAGAACCTGAGGTGAATATTGAGAATGACATTTCTACAGTTTCTATTGATGATGACGAAGCTGCACGTGGAAGTACAAAAGAGAAAGAAGAGATTGAAAATGAGACTTCAGAACCTGAAAACGAGGTTAAAGAAGGCGAGTTCCAATTAAGAAGAATACACTCTAAATCTAATGAAGGAATTGATTGGTGGAGTGATAGAAAAGATTTGTTAAATAGTGATGTTGAGAAAGAGCATAATATTATAGAACTAAAGGAGAAAGAGCAAAAGAAGTTTATAATTAGAAAGAAATAGGGTGATAAAGTGTCAAGAATAGTAACAAAGACAAGCGAAGAAATTAATAGAGAATTGATTGAAGAAACAGCAAAACAAGCTGCAGAGAAAACTGCTGAAACATTGAGAAAGACAATTCTTGAAAGTCCTGGTTCTGGCGTGAAAGGCAGTAAAGTATCGCAAATTCTAAAGAAAGCAACTTCCGAAAAAGATAAAGAAAAAGAAGAAGAAAATGAAAGTCTAGAGGAAGTTAAGAAAAAAGAAAGGATGGAACTGGATAAAGAAAGAGAGAAACTACAAAAAGAAAAAGAAGAAAGCGAGGTATATTGTCCTACATGTTCAGGAGCTAAACATGAACATAAGCATCTATTAAAAAAGACTGATAGTGGAACTCTGAAGTGTACAGGTGAAGGATGTAATACTGAATATCTACTTGTACCAAAAGATGCAACTTATAAATGTACTGACTGTGGTCTTCCTAAAAAGAAACCAACAGAAGATAATCCAGATGATAAATGTCCTTACTGTAATTCAAAGACTTTTGTGAAATACAACTGGGATAAAATAGTGAACAAGAACAAGAAGAAATAATCAAAGAAATATTCCAAACTATAAAAAAGTGATAGTATGGTAAACAATGATGCACAAATTTCATCTGAAGTTATAAAGTTTATATTTAGAGAATACAGAAAATGTCTGGAACACGACAGATCAAAAATAAGAATAAATGGTTTTACAAAAGGATTATTACAGGCATCTGTTAGAGAATCGACCATCAATTCAACTGCAGAATATGTAAGTAATATGTATGACCACGATCTTAAAGAACTACTTGATGGCATAGAAAATATTATGAAAAAGAGAGAAAAACTTGCTCCGTTAATAAATAGGTTTTAGATGATAGTTATATATCATTACTAAAAACATAAGAATAGATTAAGAATAAATTGAAGAGAAGTTGTAACAAAGGTGAGAATATGGTAGAAAATGAAGCGAAAGAAGAATCAAAGGAGCAACCTCTGAAAAAAGAAGAAGTGGTTAAAAAAATAGAAGAAAATGAGAAGAAAGAAGATGCCAAGCATGTAAAAATAAGCAGGGACTTTAAGTGGGGAACCGATGAACTAACAAATCAAGTAAAGGTTTCTCTTGATAGAGTTAGAGCAGAAAAATTAAGATCTGAAACTGAAATATATGAAGCAATAAAAAGATTTGAATGGAAGACTGGAATAAAAGTTGTCAAACTTGATTTTGAAATGAGCAGGGAGAAGTTTAATCCTAAAGTTAGGATGGTATTAGAAAGAATATAATGTAGAACTTTAACTGATTGAATATACTAATGATATATAACTAAATAAAATAAAGAATCAGAATCAAGGAGACAATAATATGTTCAATAAAAGAATAGAAACCGAGGAAGATTATATAGAGTACAAAAAATATGTAGGCAAGAAAGAAACACTTCCATGTGATATTAAAAGAGAAGTTGTGAAAGAAAATAAAATTAATTATAATAATTACATTGATTATATGGAATGTATGGGTCGGATAATGACTCATAAAACTCTCACTGAAAAGGACGCTGTCATTAGAGATTGTCACATTGGAATTACTTCATGTGTTGTCGATTTTTATTGTCCTCCAGGAGAAATATATTCAATCATGGGAACTCAAGACGTTCTAATGGGAGATGATCAAAGAACAGCATATCCTCTTGGAATTGAATTATGTAATACAGAAGGATTTGAAGTACATCCGCTGACAAAAATACGTATCACCAAAGCGACAGCATATGATGATATTGTTCAACTAGATAGTCTACGCTATTTTGATGTTAGTATCAATGAAAATGGAAAATCTAAAGATGTTTCAAGATGGTATAGATTTAATGAAATCGTTGAACTATGTGGAGAATATCATCTGTTTATTTTTGTTGTAGGTGAAACTCGTGAAGAAGGAATTATTTTACCAGACATAGAAATAGATTCTAACCATATAAAATTCTCATTAGAAATAGATAGGTGGAAAAAATGAACTCAGAACAAGACACTGAAATCGAATTCATAGAAAACCATATAAAGTATATTAGAAGAATGTCTCTATTAGATGATAATGCAATAAGAGCAATCTTAAAAATAAAACTGGCTGAAGACTCGACATTGCTTGAAAAGTATAAAGACAATAAATTAAAAAAACAACTTGATGAAATAAAATATCTAGCTAAAGATATTAAAACTGAACCATCTAAGATAGCTCGACGTGTAGATGATTTTTAATGGAGGTAAAGATGAAAACTTATTCAAATTTCAGGACATATGATGAATATATAAGATATATGGAAAGTAATAATTGCATAAGAAATCAGATATGTCTTGATGAAGCCAACAAAAGACTGGTAACTCTTTCAGGTTTAAGTAAAGGCTGTACTGGACCTGTTATAGATATAAGATGTCCATGTGGATGGAAAATAAGTGTATATGGCGTTGGACAAGTTCCAAAGGGCACTGATCCAAAGGCTGCACATTCGTTAAAAGTTATTCTTTTAGACAATAATGATAATGAAATTGATTTAACTACTAAAATACATATAAAAAAAGAAAGAGCATCTGAAACGATTATTTTAGTTGGAAAGATGCAATATTCTGATATTAACATTAAAAATCATGTGGATACAAAACCAAAATTTAAGAACAATGCTCAATTGTATAGGTTTGAACAAAGTTGTGAACTTAAAAATGAAGACCATTTAGTTATATATGCAATAGAACCAAGTGTAGATATAAATGTAAATAAAATTAAATTTACCCTTGATTTAGATATGTGGGAATTACCGTAAAGAAGTGATAAAATAAATAAAACATATTTATACAAAAATAAAGTGGGTAAAAAAATAATGACAAAAAATCTAAGAATTCACTTTCTATCAGACACACTTCAAAGAAATAGTGGATTCTCTAATGTAACTAAGAACATAATCTTGGAATTAAAAAAGAGAGGTTATGAATGTACAATGACAGGTCTCAATTCCGGATATATGAAGACGTGGGACTATGGAATTGAGTGTTATCCTATTGCAAATGAACACATTGGAGAAGAAGCGTCATATTTTGCTACTTTAATGGAAATAAAGCCTGATATAGTATTTAATTTATTCGGTAGTGATACAGGTGATATGGATTTTCTGTTGGATATTCCTTTGCAAGCTGGAATAACAAAAAGAATATGGTATGTTCCAGTTGATGGATTAGGATTAGGAATTGGAAGTTTTAAATCATTAAAGAGATTTACTGACAGTGGGGGGAAAGTAGTTGCTCAATGTAATTGGGGAGCAACTCAATTAATGAAGAATGGCATTGATGTACTTGATACTGTATATCATGGATATAATGAAAAAATATTTAAAAAATTAACTGATAGTGAATTAGATAGTGCTGATTACTGCTGGTATATGATAAATGAAGGAAAGACAGAAATAAATCCTGATTTTTTATTTGAAAATTGTTGCTGGACTTGCTGTGATAATCATGAATTATGTGTTGAGTCCATTGAAGAAGAAGTTGGAATAATGAAGTGGGATGATGTTGAAAAAAGATTTATATATGGATATTATCTAGTTAGTCTATTAAGGAAAATTGTAAAAGGTAGATATGTTTTTGGTTTTGTAGGAGCTAATTTTGGAATAAGAAAAAGAATTGAAAGATTGTTGAAGGCTTATCAGTTAACGATAAAAGATGATAGAAGATTAACTGATAGAACAGTTTTATGGTTACATACAGTTCCAATTAGTAATGTTGGATTAAATCTAATGAGAATAGTTCAAAAGTTAGGAATAGAGAAAAATGTAATATTTTCATATAGTGGAGGAAGAGGAACTGGATGGTCTGAACAGGCTCTTTGTAGATTATATAACATATTTGATTGTCACATAAGTAGTAGTAGCGGGGAAGGGTTTAACTTGCCTACATTAGAAAGCATGGCATGTGGTGTTCCAAATATAGGAACAAACATTTGTTCGTTTCCTGAATTAATAGGAAAAGATAAAAAAAGAGGAATACTTGTAGATTGTGAATTGCAAATGCTTCCTGATGGAATTTATAGGGGTTTAATAAATGAAAAGAAATTATCTGAAGCTATGATAGAAATGCATTCTTATTGGGATAAGGAAGATAAAAAAATTAAAGATGAATGTATCAAGTTTTCTTATAATTATACATGGTCTAAGATCGTGGATAAATGGGTTGAGGTGTTTGAGAAGTTATGACTTGTTTAGATAAATTGATGTAATACATTAATGAATCAAAGTGAAAATAATGTTGATGAGAAAAATGAATTAATCACTGAATTTTTGGACAGATTAGTATCTCTCAGAAAATCTGGAAATTATAATGAAATAGAAGAGATGTTAATTAAGGTAGACGAAAAAAAGGAATATAAACATGAAAATGATTACTCAAATACTGTTAGATATATAGATAATGACAGTATTGTTGATGTAAGAATATGGTCTGATTACGACACAAGAAAAAATATTAAAATTCTTCATTATGTATGTAGCAACAGAGATATATGTATTTCATTAAATAATAAAATTCTGAAGTTGTGGTTATATGACATGGACTCGGAAATGAGTAAATTTTTTTATAAGGCGAGAAAGATTTATTGTGAAAAGGAATATCGTTTGAGTTTGAGTGTCGAATATAAACTGTGGAAAGAGTTTATTTCTAGATGTGATACACTCAATATTACAATTACTCAAGGATTTAAGTCGTGTATTAACGATTTTATAGAACATAAAACATGTCAGTCATATCAGTGGTAAGTCTAACTTTCTAATTTTTTTTAAAAACGTATCAATTGTCCCAAATCTAACCCTTTATATAGTTTACCGTCTATTAAGATATTAAAGCTTAAATTAAAAGTTCGAACATGAATTTACGACATAATCCGGAAGTTGAAAAGAGATTGAGTTTGCCTCTTGGCATTAGTGCCTTATATGATTTGTGGATTTATTTTAATTTAATTCCATCTCTTTTAAAATTTGAAAATGATTATAATAGATATAGTGTCCTGGAAGAGTATATTCCATTAATTAATATGTTTTATGACAGTAAGTTAAAAAAGACAAGAAAACATCATAAGAGAAGGCGTAACATTCTTAGAATAAGAGACAGTACTAATGTATATCTTGATTACAAATTTGAAGGTTCAGTAAGACATCATATAGATAATATGCATGTGATGTACATACCAGAAGAGATACATAAATGTAATCAACATAACATGTTTAATAGCAAAGGGATGAAAGAAATAAACATGAAAGTTGTGGAATGGTATGATGAAAATGTTAACAGCCTTTCTTTAGCATCAACATTCAAGATGGAGTGGTAATCATAACTTGTCCGTGCAAGTATCCATTGTGGATTACAGATAAACGTGATAATGATGAAATAGAGTATATAGCATTTCCTAGAGATTACATTGAAGATGTAGATGGGGAAATAGACGTTCCTGAATTTGAAGAGATTGAAGAAGAGGGGTTTGATGGTAAGAGACATAAATATATGGCTGTTCTTTTTCAAGATCCAGAAGATGCTTATACGAAGAAATATGATGTAGCTGAGCATATTGTCGTTGCAGGTTGTCATGTTGAGACTGACGGTAAGAAAATGAAATGTAAGAAAAAAGAACTTTTTATAGTATTACACCCAATTCAAGAATGGGAGGAGCACCATATGGTAAAAATAAGATGACAATTCTCCAGTGATACTATATTGATAAAAACGACCTTTCTGAAAGATAAATAATATTGATTTAAATAAATCAAATATAAACAATGTAGGAGGAATGATATGGCAAAGAAAGGTGCAGAGTGTGTTAGATATAAGCGTGTACGTGGTGTCGGAAGACGGTGTGCTGATTTCGTTGGTGGAAGAAGAAAGAGGAGGTAACAATGGCAAAAGGATGTAAATACGGAAAAGTAAAAGGAAAAGATAAGTGCAGAAAGCGCAGAAAGAAATACTAAAAAATTAAGGATCGAAGATGGCAAGAAAGAAGGGAATGAAGAAAGGCTCAAGATGTATTAGGATGAAAAGGACAAGAGCCGGAAAAAGATGTGCTGACTTTTCATCTAGAAGGAGATAATTGATGGCAAGACATCGAAGAAGAACTAAATTTCAATCTTGCATGGCACGTCACTTGAAAGGAAAAAGAGGCGGCAAAACTGCTTTCAAGAAAGCAGTTCGTGCGTGCAAGTAAGAATAGAACATTAATAAAGCCAATAAAATAAATAAAACAATGAAGGTGATAAAATATGGCTTATTATAGAGAAAGAGATTTAAAGGCATTTGCTAATGAAGTTGCTGGCGATGGTATAGGAATAGGTGGCGGCTTTATAGTAGGCGGTGCAATAGGAAGAGCAATAGAAACTTCTCTTGTTAAGGATTCAGCCACTGCATCAGGACAGGTTGATGAAACATCATCTGCTACTAAAAAAGTTCTTGCATGGGCGGCTAACAATGGTGCCAAAGCTGGTGCGTATGTCTTAGCAAAGAAATTTGATGCGAAGCATCCAATGGCAAAGAAGGCAGCAGAGTCTCTTGCGGGTTCTGTTGTGTATGACTCAGTCCTGAGATTGGCAAATAAAGGAGTTAATCCTTATGATGTTAGAATGGCAGGATATAGAGTACTTGGAAATGGAATGAATCCAGCTACTGTACAGAAGCTTGTTCAAGAAAATAGTATTCTGAGAACAGAGTTAAATAAAGCTCTTCAGAAATTAGCTGGACCTGGAACATATCCACCATCTCCTTCAATGCCTGGAACTGAAATACCACCTGGAAGATTTCCTGGACAGGGATTAGCAGAACCTGGAACAATAATTCAGAACCCACCTGCTCCAACACCACCGACAGCTACTCGTGAGTGGCAAGACTATCGGTCTTATGTAAGACAGACACCTTACAGAGCAGATTCATCTGCAGATTTTAGGTATGCTGGGGATGCAAGTCCTGCAGTTCAGCAAAGGCAGAGAGAATATGGTGCAATGCCAAATCCAAATTCTGCAGGAATTCCGTGGCTTCCTGAAACAGGATATACTCCAGGAGCTACACAGCAGATC
This sequence comes from Candidatus Dojkabacteria bacterium, assembly GCA_028694805.1. Taxonomy (GTDB): domain Bacteria; phylum Patescibacteriota; class Dojkabacteria; order SC72; family SC72; genus WOZL01. The sequence continues at coordinate 63,796 of JAQVKD010000001.1, read as the reverse complement.
GGTCCAATAAACCAGCTTCCCTGGACTCCAGATGTAATGGAGAGACAGAGAAGATATGGCACAATGCCATTTGAACAGAGTCCTCAGGTTGTAGAAAGAGAAAGAAAATTCGGTTCGATGCCGTATGGTGCAATGCCATTTGAGCAGCACACTGAAAAGACAGAACGTCAGAGATTCTTTGGTCAAATGCAGGACAAGGGTCTTGGAGTAATGTACGACATGTACGGAATGAGGTAGAAAAGAGATTAAGAAAATTAAAATAAATAAATGACAAACATAAATTAATAGGAGGAAAAATATGGCAGAAATAAATTCAATGCAGGCTTACGGAAGAAGTGCTAAACCGGACTATACTTCTTATGTGGAGTATCTGGAAAGCTTGGGATGGAGAAGATCACAGATTGTTCTTGATGAAAAGAACACAAGAATAGTAACTTTGACAGGTGGACCAGTAGGAAATACAACTGCTGTTATTGATGTGAGATGTCCAGCTGGGCAGAAGATGTCAATTATGGGTACTCAGCAAGTACCTGCAGGACAGGATTTCAACACTGCGCATGCACTGAGAGTCAGACTTGCAGGCACAACAGATCAGGAAATCAGTCCACTGACAAAAATACGAATCACCAAAGAGAAAACAACTGAAGACCTTGTTCAGTTAGCAAGACCATTCTACCAGGATGTGTCAATAACTAAACAGAGAATAGCAGCAGTCGGTACTCAGCTTGGTCACCAGTTTAAGACCAGTAGTGAATATTACAGATTCACTCAAGGAATTGAGTTGAATGGTGAAGAGCACTGGTTCTTGTATGTAGTCGGTGAAAGTCCAACAGGTGGACCTATATTACCTGATATACAGATAGACACTACCCATATCAAGTTTGCTCTTGAAGTTGACCTCTGGACAAGTTAGATCAATAATAACTTGCAAATAGAGATATTGTTGTGGATACAATATCTCTATAGAATTTTTTATTTGATTAGGGGTTAACTGCATTATGGTATAATGGAGTGGATGGTGTAAATATATAATATTTATAAAATGGCAGGATTGGTCTTTATCACTCTACCAAATCCTGTCTTCTATTCTTCAATATTTTAAAAATATCACAAATAATTAAATGTCATAACATCAGAAAGGATGGATTAAAATGGCATGTAGTTCATGTAACAAAAATAAATCACTCGATGTATCACAAGGAATAAAATATCTAGAAAGAGGAACAGGAATAGTTCATTTTAATTCGGATCCTCAAGGTGCAACAATATATATAGACGGAAGAATACTTACAAATCCGTATACTGAAGAAATTCAGAGAACACCAACAGCAGTTCCTCTAACAGAAGGAAGAAGAAATTTTGTATTTAAATTACAAGGTTATAAAGATGCATCAGGACATGTTGATGTTTTTGCGAATACAACAGTGAACATTAGTAGAAGAATGGAGTAACAGTAAGGAGATATGTATCATGAAGTACGAAAAGTTGACACGTGATGATTTAGAGAACACGAAGATATGTGCAGGAGCAACTACTTTAACTGTAGATCAACTAGAAGAAGAAATAGAAGCAGATAGTGAAATAGGAAAAAAGTTAAAGAGTATTGAGAAAATTTTACAGGAGGAATATTGATGAACTATAAATATAATTCTCTGCAGACATGTACTCCACGAGAGCAACAAATTATTGATGCTATTAAAAATAAAACAATAGATTCAAAGCTTGTAGTAAGTCTCCCTCATATAAATATATACGTTGGTGATGGATGGTATGAGGTTTCGGTTTTTGCAGTATATATACTTGCATATGTAAATAAGTCAGATCCAAATTATAATTATTTGATAACAGTAGTGAAAACTCCTGGGATTACAATAGATTGTAATGGAATTACAATAGAAAAGACAAATAAGGATGGAACACCTGCATCTGATAACACGCTTCCTCAACCTGTAGTAGATAGTGCTATATCTTCTTTCCCAACAGCAGCTACTGAATGCGGAACAGGAATATGGAATGGTTGTACTGCAGGAGTTCAAAATAAGTATTTAATAGTCGGTGGTGGAGTATTAGCTTTATTGATGATGGGTAAAAAATAAATATCTAAGTCAGAAAAATTATGTTTTTCTAAAGAATATCAAATGTTATGCATAAGGGAACTAAACATACTAAAAAGACAGGCGACGAAATAGTTAATTCGTTCTTCATTCCAAAAGAAACAATTAGAGAGATGAATGAACTTAATCATAAAACTGCTGTAAATGGAAAAGAACATGGAATGGCTTTATGTTTAAGTGAGGATAGAAAGGTGGTTCCTGGGAAGTCATCGGTTGGGGATTATGTAAGCATAATGGTTCCTGAAACTTGTAAAGGAAAGCATGATAAATATATTGGAAGTTATCACACTCATCCACGACCATCAGAAACTCGATTTTCAGCAATGGACTTGCTTAGCAGTTGTGATGAAGAATCAAAAATTGATTGTGTAGGAATGAATAAAAAAGGAGAAATAGAGTGCTACATTAAAAGAAATCAAGGTAAGTCGTGTCAAGATGAAGCTAAACCATTTGTTGACATCGAAGATACTTATGTATATATCGATCCTGTAGACAGAGAAACAGTGAAAACTGCATTATTAAACGCTGTTGATAATTTCACAGAGAAGAAGTTTAAGAGTAAGAAGATACTTTAATATATGAAAACTAACAAACATAGAGATCAACGAATTGGAAAATATGTCTTTTCTGACACTACAGTATTAAAGATGAGTAAGCTAATAGAAAAGACTCAAGATACTGATAAAGAACACGGTTTTACTTTATGTCTTGATGAAAAAACTAGTAAGATATATCCTGGTCAAGAACATTCTCAGAGTTCTCATAGTGAAGAAAGATACATAAAATTTCAGTCAGAATGCAGAGAAAGAGGAAAAAAACCCGTTGGTACATTTCATAGTCATGTTACAACATCATCAGATGAACCAAGTGCACTAGACATATTCAGTAACTGCCATGAACAAAACGATGTTAGTTGTATAGGTTCACCGAAGGACGGAAAAGTAACTTGTATGATAAAAAACAATCCTGGAACAAATTGTCAACATAAAGCTAAACAATTTGTTGATATTGAAAATATCTTAATTGAAAAAAATGAAGGAGACGAAGAGGAGTTATACTTAAATGTAGATAAAGTAATAAATGAAAACTTTAGGAAAGAAGAATTGAAGCTGAAATAAACTAAACTCACGAAAATACATGAATAATTCAACAATAGTTCTTTTAAGACCTAGAAAGGAAAACGATCCAACAATTCATACATATGACTGGGCTGAGAAAGCATACAAGATGATGAAAAGCTATGGTTACACTGTTATCGACATAAAGAAAAACGAAGTCACATATAACAATGTAACAAAATCTTTGCAATATTACAGACCAAGACTCGTAGTTACATTTTCTCATGGATGTCCATCTAGCATTCAAGGACAGAGCGAATGTGTAATAACAAGAAAGTTTGATATAGATGAGTTACTAAACATGCCAAATTTACGTGAAATAATTAAACCTTTAATATATTCATCTGGGTGTGTAAACACATGTTTAGCAATGCCTGATATTTGTAATCCATTGTGTATGAACGAAACAAATGTCAACTTATTAAAAGATACAATAGTGTTTACTGTAGCATGTTATAGCGCAAGTCAATTAGGAAAATGTGCTATACGTTATGGAGCTGAAGTTTACAGTGGATATACAGATTTAATGTTATTTCCTGTAGATAGTATACATTCTCAAGATATATTTCGTGACATACATTTAGTGTTTCTGAAGGCATTATTAGAAGGTAAGACTGTAGGAGAAGCAGAATACGACATGAATAGATATGAAGATGCAGTGATAAAATTTTATAAGAAAACTAAATACGTTTCACTTCCAGCACTTTGGAATAAGTTACATAGAAATGTATTGGGTAACAAAAATGCAAGGATGTTTTAATAAATAATTAAAATCATATAACATTAGTTACATTAAAGAATAATTTAAATAACAAGTAATAAAATATAGGAGGAAATAAAATATGCCTGATACGAAAACAACAGCTATTATAGCAGCAGCGGCAGTAGTCGGAGGAATGTACCTTGCATCAATGAGAGCAGGAAGTAAAATGTGTGCTGATACAGCAGCATTTAATACTAAAATGGCATCATTCCAAGCAACATGCCCTTCACCAAGTACATATGAATTGATGAAATACTTTGTAATTTAAGTTTTACAGAGAGGAATTTATGCCCAAGCGTCCACCTAAAAGATGGATGAGAAGTTGCATTAACCAGGTTAAAAAAAAGGGAAAAGTTCGAGATCCTGGTGCAGTGTGTGGTTCTGTGTGGTATAGAAAAATGACGCCATCACAAAGGCGAGCAACTACGAAGAAAGAAGAGAGGAGAAAAAGAGGAAGATAGACAACATATTGAATAGAAGCATTAATAAATGATACTAATAGGAGGAAATTAAAACATGGCAGAATATAGAGAACGAATAAGATATACAGAAATGGCAAAGGACATGGCTGTAATAGGCGGAGGATTCATAGTAAGTGGATTTTCCGGTCGTTATGTAGAACAACAGATAAAACCAAACTTACCAGACACTGCAGCTACATCTGATAAAATAATAGCAGGAGCTGCTAATAATGCTCCAAAACTTGGATTGTATTATCTATTTACTAAGATGGGTCTTGATGGAGCAGCTGCAGCAGCAATAGGAAGTGTAGGGTATGATGTTCTTATTAGATTAACAAACAAAGGAGTTAATCCAGCAAATGTAAACATAACATTACAAGGCAAAGAGTACAGAATATTGCAACAGAAATTATCTCAAACACAATCACAACTTCAGATGCAGCAAGAACAATCACAACTACAATTACAACAATTACAGCAGGCTAACCAGTCATCTAACAGAACTTATGGTGCAATCCCACATCAGCAATCGATGGCACAAGTTAATTCAATAGACAGAATTAACGCAGCACCTTCAATATTACCTGCAGAAGATTATTACCAGAGAATAAGAAGGCAGGTATATTACGGTCAAATGGCAACGGACAAGGCAGATTCGCCTATCTATAAGATGTACGGAATGAGATGATTAGGTCATGGCAGACATCGAACGAAGTGCACTCTATGTAGGAGTTGGACTGTTTGCAGGTCTATACTTGATGTCTCGTTTCTCTGCATTTAGACCTGTATCTTCATCAATGTCTTTGCAGAACAGTTCTAATGATACAGAAGATGTAGAAAATCCTTACGGATTTCACATTCCAGGAATAGATGAGAGAAAACCAGGTGACCCTGATTATTGGATAGGAGAACCCCCAAGCTGATAAGAACAAAGGAAGTGAAATAAGTGCCAACTAAAACAGACGCAATTCTTATTGGAGTAGGAATACTAGGAGCTGTATTACTCGCAGCATATTCACCTGGGATGGTAAGAGCTTCTTCGCTATCGGCTACATTGTCAACATCTCATTCTTTATCTACTATTAAGCTTGAAAATATTCAAGGAATTGACCTTGTTTCTTTACATGTAGCAAGACAAAAAGGATTTATATAATAGAGAAAATTAACAACTAATAACAGGAAATATATTATGGTAAGCAGAGACTGGTTGCTTGTATTGGTAGGTGCTGTAGGATTTATAGTATTAAGTCATCAGATTCCAGTACTAAGACAGCTAGGAAGTTCTGAATTAATAAGTCTTGAAGATATCGAAGGGATAGATTTACAATCTTTGAAAATAGTAAGAGAAAAAGGAATAATATAAGAATTTAATATGTCAAATGAGATATTTGACAAAGAAAGTTAATCTAAGATTGGCTGTCTAATTAGGAACTAAATATGGGTTGTACAATACAGGATTATGGATTCACAAAAAGCGGAGTCATGTTATCAGGAAGTTCGTGTAGTGCATCTGGTTCTGATTTGATTGGATGTAAGGCAAGATTATATTCAGACTCTGCATATGGTTCTATTCATGTATGGTTCAGGTATAAAAAACCTGACGGAACTTATGCATCAGTCAACAGTAATAGTGTGAACGTATCTTCCTCTGGAACATATATATTTGATGCAGTGATAGGTTATCTCTCTTCAGTGGGAAACTATTTCATTGATCTTGTACAGGTAGTTCCGCTGTACTGCGAAGCGTCAGGAACGCCTAATTCATGCAGATCACTTAATGTAGGTTCATTTCAACCATGTCAACCTACAAGTGGTCAAACATACTGCGCAGATAATAAAACAATATGCAAGTGGTTAGGAGAACCTGCATGCACATACGGATGTAACGCATGTCCATCGACTAATATATGTCAGAACGGATCTTGTGTTTCATGTACTACCCCGAAATATAAATGTACGGGAACACAGTGCATATCAGATAACTGTGATGGATCTGGTATATATACGACATCAAATTGTAATAATGTTTGTAATCCTTCATGTACAACTCCAAAATATAAATGTATAGGAACGCAATGTATATCAGATAACTGTGATGGATCTGGTATATATACGACATCAAACTGTAATAATTTATGTACAGGAGGAGGTGATGGAGCACAAGGATGCGTTCCATCATGTGATCCAACCAAAGAATTTTGTTTATCATTCATAGGATTTGGTTGTCAACCTAAGACATATGTTTATGGAGCTGCAGGATTTCTTTTATTAATGATGTTAATAAAACGATAAAGAAACTTAACAAAATAAATGATATCAAATGGACAAAAATTGGATCATTGCAGGATTTATAGGTTTAGGTGCCATACTATTAATGAATAAATCAGCATCACAAATACCTCAATCAAGTAAATATACATATACTTTAAGTGTAAATTCATTAATATGTAAGCACTGGCAATTCATAGAGTCTCGTTCCTATATGTTAGTTCTAAATGATGGTGAGTCTATAAATCTAAACATAACATTTAATCTTCCTATTGATAAAACAATTGATATAGTAGATATACGATTTCATAATGTATGTAGCACATCCGAAGGTTATGGAAAAATATATGCATATGTGAATAATCAATCAGCACTTCCAACAATAGGAATAGTAAATAACGAAATCCCTATTTATGTAGGATTTCCTTCCTGTCCAAATTATGGAACAGTATTTACAACGGTATGGGACACCGATGATGTAAAAGGGAATGGTGTATATAACTACACTTATGTATACAAAGGAAGCACACCTTTATATATAAAGTCGTTAGAATTATATGTAACAAATAAAATATAGGATGGATAAATGGTCACAGTAAACATTGAAATAGTTGAAGGACGTGGAACTCTTCAAGCAAGTCGTAACGGAAGTATTGTTGCTGTAGTTAATCCAGGAGACGGAATAGTTCCAGTTCAATACAATGTAGGAGATACGTTCTTTTTTTATGCATATCCTGATACTCAACTAGGGTTTTCATTTAATAAGTTCTGTGCTGATACTGGATGTTCTTTATCTACAACCTCTAATCCTTTTAGTGGAACAATATCACAAGATGGTTATCTAGGTGTTTATTTCAGTGGAACGCAAGCAACAATAACTGTATATATTCAAAATAATGTAGGTGGAACAGTAGATGTATACAGAAATACAAGAAAAGTAACAACAGTAACAACATCACAGACAATCAATTTCTTTATAAATGATGTATTTAGCTTTGTAGCAAAACCTTCATCAGGATATAGCTTTAGTAAATACTGTACAGATGCAAGTTGCTCTCAAAGTACAACAGGAAATCCGTTCACAGGAACAGTAACACAGCCATCAGGAAATTTATACGCTATTTTCACGTCAAGTGGTGGAGGAGGATGTGTTCCACCGTGTCCAGCCGGTTATATATGTCAAGGAACAACATGCGTTCCGACAGGAGGAGGAGGTGGAGGAGGAACTACGTGCGATCCAGTTACATGTCCATCTGACAAAAATTTCTGTGTATTAGGAAGCTGTGTTCCAAAAACATATGTTGTATACGCAGGAGCAGGAATTGTAGCATTATTTTTATTGAAAATGATTAAATGAAATATAAGAGGTAAACAAAATGTGTAACATAACATCAGGTTATTTTACAGTAAATGGAAATAGAAATACATGCAATGCTGGTTCAAATGATACTGTTAATGTTGCATGTGATGTTTCATTTTCTGCAGGGGAAGGAGGAATTTCGTATAAGGCAGAACTAAAAATTCAATTGCCAACTGGAGCTTATTTTAGTTTCTTCACACCTTTAATGACCACTGTAATCGGTCAGACATCAGGAACATTTATATCAGAACCATTTATTAAACCTGTTCCTGCAGGAACATATACCATAGTGTGGTTTGTAATATATAATGCAAGCGGAAATACTATATGTAGTTCAAACGGTCAATCTGGTACTGGATGTAAATCTATTACAGCAACAACTTCTCAGACATGTACACAACAAGATAACTCATTTTTAGTGAACGGAAAGTCTTCTCTCATAGTAAAACCTGGTGATTTACTAACAGCATCTGTAAGGTCAACTACCGCATATTGTTTGGGAATAACACCAAAGTGGAGAATAGTTGCAATATCTGGAAATCCAATAGGAGTTGGAGACATAAGAGTTGATAATGGTGTGCATGTATTTGATGCAAATGGATGTGGATCAACATCGTTTGTCCTTAATGTTATAGGAACATATACACTTGTTTGTAGATGGTGTTGTGCATGGTCAGGTGCTGAACATTGTTTGACTTCTGATTCTGACTTACCAAATACTGTAATTGTAAAAGTACAAGAAACAATACCACCATCCGGAGGTGGATGCGATCCGGCAACTTGTCCTTCAGATAAAAATTTATGTATACTTGGAAACTGTGTTCCTAAAAATTATTTATTTATAGGAGCTGCAGGATTTCTTTTATTAATGATGATGGGAGGGAGAGATTAATATGGCAAGAAGTGATACAGGAACAATTATCCTTTACGGAGGAGGAATTGTATTATCATACTATATACTAAAATCAATGGGAATAATAACTGAACCATGTTCTCCTAGTGTATGTACTCCAGAATGTCCTAAAGGTCCGGAGTATTCTAGAGGATATTTCGAGAGTTGTGCTCCAGGATATTTAGATTGTGGTATATTAACGCCAAAATGTTGTTGTATATCTGCTCCATCTGCACATTTAAGTAGTGATATTAGAACATGGAAACCTCTTTCAGAACAAGAATTAAATAATATGAGTGTTGACAGTCAGACCAGTGATTTAAATGCAAATCTATACAAAGATAGCAGTTTTGAAGCTAGAACTGGAAGAGGAAGACTGAGACAGTATAACTTTGCAGGAAAATAACTATAATAATATTATGAACATTGAATTTAAATCTCTTGGTGTAGAAGACATAACTAATTCATCAATAGAATCAGTGGAGAAGCTATACAGAGAAGGTTATAGATTAAATGAATCATATAATGTAAATGAAATAAACAAACAAGTATCAGTAAAAAGTCTTGCAGCATGTCCATCTTCACTTTTACAAAACACTATAAAAACTTTAACGGCATCAGCATCATCAGGAACTCCTCCTTATACTTATCACTGGTCAATAACAAAACCAGGAGGAGTAATTGATACATCATTAACAGGATCATCAATACCATATACATTTTCTTTACTAGGGAATTATGTTGTTTCTGTATATGTAACAGATTCATGTTCATCAGGTTCAAAAACAAGTAATACAGATTCTTGCATTATAAATGTTACTCCAGTACCAGGTGGAGGATATAATTGTATAAGTCCAGGAAACTGTCAGCCTGCACCATCAGGAACTACTGGTCAATATCCAGATTTAGCATCATGTGATACAGGATGTCCTGTTATAATAAGTGATTGTCCTCCAGAATGTGACCTCACTAAAAATTATTGTGTAGCAGGAAATTGTATTCCAAAAACGTATGTAGTATATGCTGGATTAGGACTTACTGCAATTACTCTGTTATCGTTGTTAAAATAATTAATAAAGAGGAGAACATATGAGCATAGATAAAGTATTGAAGGTAGAAGATATAGTAAACTTATCAACTGACGTTTTAATTGAGGCTGTCAGAAATGGTTATAAGCTTGAAGATATAAGTTCTATGTACAAGGATTTTATATCTGTTACCGACTTAAATGATATCATTTCTTCTCAAAATATATCAAATGTTAATGACTCCAACAGTTTCTCTTTTGTGGAATCACTGGCGTCGTGCCCATCATCAATAGTACAAGGAACAACGAAGACAATCACAGTTCAAGCATCCGGTGGAACACCTCCCTATAAATTTGAATTTATAGTAGACGCAGTAACTGAAAGAACATGGAGTAATAGTTCAACATCACCTCAATCATGGAGTAGAACATTTAATGATGCAGTAGGAAGTCATACGTTTCAGTTACTTGTAGGAGATTCATGTACAGCACGACAAGTCCCTGAAGAACAGAAATGTTTTATAAATGTAACAGCTCCTACAGCAACAGTATCATCGATTTCAATACCACCAAGTTTATCAGTCAGTGTTGGACAGAAAGTAAATTTAGTTGTTTGTAAGAATAGTGCTGGTTCTAATGTAACGTGTCCATCAATATCATGGTCAAGAAGTAGTTCATGTTGTGTAAATTTATATACTGATGGAACTGTCGAAGGTGTAGCAGTAGGATCATTAACTGTTAGACCATATGATTCAGTTTCTGGTTCACAAGGGAATGTTTGTACAGTGACAGTTACTCAACCATCAGCTTTGGCATCAATGACTGCTCCGCCATCTCTAACTATTAGTGTCGGACAGACAAGGAGTGCTGGAGTGGTATGTAAGAATAGTTCTGGATCAGTTATATCGTGTCCATCATTATCATGGTCAAGAAGCAGTAATTGTTGTGTAGACCTTTATAGTACTGGGAATGTTAAAGGAAATGAGGAAGGAAGTCTTAATGTAAGACCATATGATTCAGTTACAGGTATTTATTCAAATGTTATTTCAGTAAACGTAACTCCATTGCAGTGGTCAGGATGGAGCAGTTCAATAGGTGGAGGTTCATACGACAGTCCAAATTTGGTGGTCTTTAATAATAGATTATATACAGTAGTAAGTGGAAAAGGTTCACCTTATGCATTATTCATTAATAGTATGGGAACAAATGGAGTATGGTCAGGATGGAATACTTCAATAGGTGGATATGCTAATACATCACCAGGTCTTGCTGTATTCAATAATAGATTATATGCAATTGTAGCAGGAACAGATTATAGAATATGGCTTGCTAGTATGAATATAAATGGATTGTGGTCAGGATGGAGTAGTTCAATGGGAGGAGGTTCGTATAACAGTCCAAATTTAGTGGTCTTTAATAATAGATTATATGCAGTAGTAAGCGGAAAGGGTTATCCTAATGACATATATATTAATAGTATGGGAACAGATGGAGTATGGTCAGGATGGAACACTTCAATAGGTGGAAAATCCTATACATCACCAGGTCTTGCTGTATTCAATAATAGATTATATGCAATTACATCGGGAATAGATTATAAGATATGGACTGCTAGTATGGGAACAAATGGAATATGGTCAGGATGGAGTAATTTAATAGGAGGAGGTTCATACGATAGTCCGAGATTGGCATCTTTCAATAATAGATTATATGCAGTAGTAAGTGGAAAGGGCTCACCTTATGATATATACATTAATAGCATGGGAACCAATGGAGTATGGAAGGGATGGAACACTTCAATAGGAGGAAAATCCTATACATCACCAGGTCTTGCTGTATTCAATAATAAATTATATTCAATCGTGACAGGAACAGATTATAAAATATATTTCAATAGCTCAATATAAGAATAATAATATACGTTAACTTCTACATACGTCAGGTAATATGTCCTATAATCAGGATGCATTTGAAAAGGCTAAATCAGAGCTAAAGAAGATTCCTGGAGTTGTAGGTGTCGGATTAACACATAGTTCAGTTACAGGACTTGGAAATGAACATCAAATAGTTGTATACTTAAAAGATAAAACACCAATACTACAAAACCTTATTCCAAGATCTATTTATGGAATACCAATAGTATATAAAATAACAGGAAAAACAGAAATGCGTGCGTTCGTAGAAGTGAGAGACAGATCAAAATTAAATAATGATTCAAGGAACTCAATGAAAACTTTACAGTTCAAAGACAAACATAGACCAATATTAGGAGGAATCAGCGGAGGCTTATACGGAAGTCAGTTAAGTATCACTGGAACTCTTGGATGTTTTGTCAGAGATAATATAGGAAGAACTGTTATACTATCAAATAATCATGTATTAGCATGGGACATTGAATCAATGCCATATAAAGGATTAAAAGGAGAGCCAATAATACAACCAGGAAATATTGATGGAGGAAACATCAGTAATTTAGCAGGCACATTAGAAAAGTCGGTTCGTTTGCTACTCACTAAAAATACTATTGACGCTGCTTATGCTGCACCTACTGCAGATATAAATTCAATAGCAATTTCAGAACCAAATATTTGTAACTTATATACCAACAAAAGTGTTACATCAAGCATAGGAATGAAAGTTAAAAAAGCAGGAAGAACTACTGGATGTATGGACGGAATTGTAGAATCTACAAATTCATCTTTTGATGTTGAATATACAGTTGGCGGAACAACATTAGTGATTCCATTTGATGATGTTTTAGTTATTTCAAATCCAAATCCAACAATACCAGTATCACAACCAGGAGATTCTGGAAGTATGTGGGTAACATCAAATATGAATAATGCAGTGGGACTAAATTTTGCTGGAAATGACAATGGAACAACATCAATAGCATGCAAAGCAACAAATATAGAGAAGCAGTTATGTGTTAAATTTGGATTTGAACAATCTGCATCAGTTCTAAGCTGTAATTCACAACCTACAACACTTCCTAGTGTTTTTAGCTCGCCTTATGTGATATTAGCAGCAGGACTAGGCATTGTTGTATTAATGACACTAAGTTCGAGTTAAAATATAAAATTAAAATCAAGAAAGGAAAAATTTAAAGAAGGAGGACATAACATTATGAATGAAATAGTATCGCTAAACGGAAAGAATTTTCGTATATGGTACTCAACCCCAAGCGAAAGACAATATGCATTGCAAGAAGCACAGAGTCAGTGCTCGGCGTGTGGAAATAGATCAAATGATATAATACTATCTATGGCACCGACATGTGTCGGGTCAAAAGTCGTTGGACAAACTTTAACACTTACTTCAAATCCTACAAGCGGAACATCACCATATAATTATTCGTTCTACAAGATGATTCCAGGATCAACAACTCCTATATGGTTAGGAACACAAAATCAAGCGTCAAACACTCTAACTTATACAACAGTTACTCAGGACATAACAAATGTTGATGGTCAACTCAAGGTAGGTGTGATAGTAGCAGATAGTTGTCCAACAGGGTCTTTACAAAATGAAGAATCATGTTATGTTAATGTAATGGCACCATGCACTGCACCAGTTGCTAATCTCAGTGTAACGTAAAAGGGAAAAAGAGGAAAAGAAAGAAAAGTAAAATATAGAATGATTTACTGCGTGGTGAACATATAGAACATAGCAAGTTATTAATGGAGGATTAAGTATATGAATGAGATAATATCATTAAATGGAGAAAATTTTCGTATATGGTACTCAACACCAAACGAAAGACAGAAAGCAATAATTAAGGCTCAGGGTCAATGTTCATCATCCAGTAAATCAATCAAAAGTTTACAAGCGAATTTAGTTCAGAATCCTGGATTTGAAACTGTAAGTCCAACTGCTCAATACCAACCTGCTAATTGGTGGAGTGATTATGATCCAGCAGGAGGAGCACTAGCATCATTTCCATATAACAGTCCTTCAGATCTTCCTGGAAGAACAGGAAAAGGAGCAGCAATAGTTGCATCGGCTAGTGGAAGAAATTATTGGGGACAGAGAATTTCAGGAGTATCACCATCAACATCATACACTTTAACAGGTTATGTAAAAACAACATCAGTAGCTGGAACAGGTGCCTTTCTTGAATTAGATTGGTTTGATTCGAGTAATCAATATATATCAGGAAGTGCATCTACATCGACTCCAAAAACAGGGACCTCTGATTGGTCGCAGATGACAGTATCAAGTACAGCACCATCAAATGCTGCATCAGTGAATGTAATTTTATTCTTATATGGTTCTGGAACTGTTGTATTTGATGATATAACACTTACATCAGGTGGTGGAGGAGGATGTACACCAGGAGTCACACCATGCTCACCTACATGTTTAACAGGAGTATGTCCGTCAGGATATTATTGTTCATCAACAGGTACATGTGTTCCGTCAGGAGGAGGATGTACACCAGGAGTCACACCATGCTCACCCACATGTCTAACAGGAGTATGTCCATCAGGATATTATTGTTCATCAACAGGTACATGCGTTCCGACAGGTGGAGGTGGTGGAGGAGGAGCTACATGCGATCCGGTTACATGTCCATCTGACACGAATTATTGTGTATTTGGTACGTGTGTTCCTAAGAACTATGTAAAGTACGGGGGAATTGGATTCTTAGCGTTGTTTATGTTATCAATGTTCAAGAAATAAGAAATAGATAGAGAGATGGTACATGGTATTATCAAAAGAAGTTATTGGTTTTCTTCCAAACTGGTTAAATCCAGATGTATATCTAGATTTAAATTATGACTCTATTACAACAATAGCATGGGCTTTCCTTGGTGTGCAGTCAGATGGTTCTCTTGTTAAACAATCATATCCTCCGACAAATCTCATTAACTATGCACATTCAAAAGGAAAGAAAGTAGTAGTTTCTATAAATCCAGGATGGGGATCACCAATAATAGATAATATCCTTGCAAGTGCATCAATTCAAAATGTAGTTATAAATAACTTATTATATGAAGTAAGCACAAATGGATTTGATGGTGTAGATATCGATTTAGAAGGATTTCCAGCTATAAATACGGTAAATGGTTCTAATAACAGAAGTTTATTCACCAATTTTATAATAAAACTCAGCAATACATTCTGGAATGCAAATCCTAATTATAGATTGTCAATCAATCTTCCCCCAGTAGATTGGGAAAATGTATTTGACACAAGTGCTTTATCACCATATGTAAATTATTTCATGCTGATGGGTTACGATTATCACTGGGCATCTGGTCCAACAGCAGGAGCTGTCGCACCATTACAATCTGTCGTAGATAGCGTTAATACATATCTACAGTCAATACCAAAAACTAAATTGTTGTTAGGAGTTCCATATTATGGATATGAATGGACAACACAAACTCAACAACCAGATTCACCAACGATAGGAACAGGAACATCATTCATGTATTCACAAGCAGTTACAAAGATTCAACAATACACAAGACTGTGGAACTCTACATGGAAATCGCCATATTACACTTATAAGACAGGAAATCAGTGGCACCAAGGATGGTATGAAGATGCCGAATCCCTAAATTTTAAGTATGATCTTGTTAATCAAAAACAACTTGCAGGAATTGGAATATGGGCTTTGGGATATGATGTTCCACATACAGAATTATCAAATTTAATTATAAATAAATTTTCTGGTGAATCTATACAAACATATCAATGTATAAATAACATTTGTACTCCATCAATATGTATTCCTGGAATTGTAGGTTGCTTCACAGAAAATACATGCGGAGAAATATGTACCCCTAGTCAATATCATAACATATGCCAAAATAATATATGTGCTCAAGTTTCTGGACCTGGAACTAATGAATGTACAACTGTTGGAGTACAATGCCCAACAATAACTTATAATTGTATAAACAATCAATGCGTACAAGTACAGGGAACGTCTGGTCAATATTCAACTCTTCAGGAATGTCAAACAGCATGTATTACACCACCACTAACATTATGTTCACCGAACGATATAAATTTCTTTGGAACATGTATAAAGAAAGAAACTTACATGTTTGCAACAATAGGAATATTTCTAGTACTTATTGCAATAAGATGATATAAGAACTATAAATAAATAAAATTAATAAAAGTAGGTAGAAAGTAAATGGCGTTATCAAAAGAAGTAATGGGATTCTATCCTAATTGGTTGTCATCAGATCTTTATCTAACTTTAAATTACAATACATTAACAACGATAGCATGGTCTTTTCTTGGAGTGAATTCTGATGGTTCGTTAATTAAAACATCATATCCTCCAACAAATCTTATTAATTATGCTCATTCAAGAGGAACAAGAGTGGTAGTTTCAGTTAATCCTGGATGGGGAGCGCCTGTTATAAATACAATACTATCATCTCCTGGTCTCCAGAGTACTCTTATAAATAATCTAGTATACGAAGTACAAACACATGGGTTTGATGGAGTAGATATTGATTTTGAAGGATTTCCAACTACTAATCCAGTAAATGGTCAATCAAATAGAACATTGTTTACAACTTTCATGACATCTTTAAGTAATGCACTTCATTCAATAAATAGTAACTATAAAATATCAGTAGATATTCCACCAGTAGATTGGGAAAATGTATTTGATACAAGTGCTTTATCACCATATGTAAATTATTTCATGCTGATGGGGTACGATTATCACTGGGCTTCTGGTCCGACAGCAGGAGCAGTTGCACCATTACCATCTGTTATAAATAGCATTAATACATATCTACAATCAATACCGAACTCTAAATTATTATTAGGAGTTCCGTACTACGGATATGAGTGGACAACACAAACTCAACAACCAGATTCACCAACGATAGGTTCTGGTATATCTGTCACTTATAATAATGCACTAATAAGAGCAGGAATATACGGAAGACAATGGAACTCTACATGGTCATCACCATATTACCTTACAGGAACAGGTCAAGGATGGTATGATGATGCTCAGTCATTATCATTAAAATATGATGTAGTTAATCAAAAAAATCTTGCTGGAATAGGAATATGGGCACTTGGATTTAATGGTACACATATAGAATTACCAAATTTAATATTAAACAAATTTAGTGGAGGATTGTTTGGTGGTACTTGTCCATTATCAAGTGATGTATATATTCCTGTTTTTGGATGTACAAATAAAGCAGTCCTATTATTAGGCGGAGCAGCACTTGTTGGTCTAATGATAATATCAGGTTGAATAATGAAATTAGTTAAGTACATACTGATGTGTAAACGAAATTAAATATGGAGAATTGAACATTATGGCAGGAATTGGATGTGGAACACAAACCGGAACAGCGTCATGCGGACGAACTATATTAGATTATGCTAATCCATGTGAAAGTAGCGGAACATTAACAACATGGTGTGTTGATTCACCAGTTGCAAGTTCTGTAAAATTAAAAGTGTTTAGATATGTCACAAACCCAGATGGAACAGCTACAATAAAATTTATTGGTGAGTCAGCACTACAAAATGTTTCTGCGGGAACAACATCAAATCTTCCGTGTAATATACAAGTACAACAAGGAGATTGGATAGGGACATACTGTGCATCAGGTCAACCAGGTATAACATCAACATATCCAACTCAAAGTGGAAGGACTTACACAGGAGGTGGTGACATAAAAAGTGACACTCCATCAGGTAGTTGGTCTTTTGACAAGTCAGTTCCATCTATATCTTCAACACCAAAACAAGCACCACCTGTTATTGTAAGCTCGATATATGGAACAACAGCAAGTCTGCCTCCGAAGGTTAGTTATTATGCATTTCCAATTGAAGTTGATCCCCAAGGTTCGTATATAAATGATGTTAGATTAAATTTATCATGGAACGCTACTGTATTTACTGTCGATAGTATTGAGATGGGCGAGTTGTTTAAAATGCCAGAAAATACTAGAGGAGGAATTACAGTTGGTTCTATAGATAATTTACAAGGAACTATATCTAACTTAAGAATAACAACAGCTCCTTCAACAGTATCAACATTTGATAGTTATGCTTCAAATCCTCCATCAACAAATAAAAAAGGAGTAATTGCATATGTGCATATAAGCACAAAAGAAAAAGGAAATACAACAATTAGTTTAATAAACGTGAAGGTGTCATATGCTAATGTTCAAAACGGGACATCACCAGAGTGTCAACAAAATACATGTGAATGTTATTACAACAGTATTGGTGGTTGTCCGTATGTATTAGTACTTCATAGCATTTCTACAACTATAAAAAATGGTAAGGTAGAAATAGTATGTCCAAAATTAGATACCAGTATGTCAATTTAAGTATTAATAAATAATCTCTATATGATTTAGAAGTTCAAGATTGTTATGAATGGAACAATAAGATTTGATAGTTCACCATCTAACGTGGAAGTCAGTTTAAATGGAAAATATGTAGGATTAACACCATTAGATATTACTGATGTTATACCTGGTGATTACTCATACGAGTTAAGAAAAGAAAAACATGAATATTTAGGAAAGTTAGATGTTTATCCTGGAAAAATAACTTTAATATCAGCAAATTTTATTGTAAATTCAATATTTAAGGATTACATTGAAATTCCGTCCTCTAATAATGATAGTGTAGAAGATAAACAAGAAAAAAGTAATGAAAATCAACACCAAAGAATAGAAGAAAAATCTGAGCAAGACAAACAGTTCACAGAAAACTCTCAGCCCTTAAAAGAATCTATTCTGATAAACGAATCACAAAACTCTGTATTATCTGAACATTTATCAGAAATGAATGAAATATTAAATAAAAATAATGAAATACTTACAGAGTTAAATAAGGGAATTAACTTATTAAGTGAACATGAAATGGAAACATCAGGATATAATCTTGAAAGAAGATACTTTACTACAGGAGAACTTGCAATAAGAGTAGCTACACCTAATAAACCAGAAACATCAGACATCGTAGCTGATCCAAATACAACTCCTCCAACAACAGGTTATGATAGAATTGCGATATTTGATGCAATGTTAAGAAGGTCTCCTGATGTAGCGGTAGTTAATGATGGTTCGACAAATCTATATATAGTTATATCACATGATGGAAAAGTATTTAGTACATCAGAAGTTACCTTAATGAGAGGTGAAATTAAGCATTTCTACAATATTTATGAATTAAGAATAAGGGGACCAGCAGTAGGTAATTTAGATCCAGATGTTGGAGAACAACCAGGAGGATTATATAGAGCAACAGAATATCCATCAAGATTTGATTTTTTCAATGTAAATAAATCAGCTATTGCTGTGGCAACAGCGGCTCCTGTCCTTGCAATAGGAGTTGGATTTACAACATTTACAATTGTAGGAGATATAATAAACTTAACATCAGCATTTAGATCAAGAGTGACAAATACTGATAACATTTATTATGCATCAGCAGGACAAGATATAACAAATGATGCACAAAGAGGAATTCTTGCTCCTGGAGATGTGTTAATAGTGAACGGAACAAGGGGAATGCAAATAAATTTTGCTGGAAATTCACCAGGTCAGGCAATCGAAGCAACAACAGAGACTGATTTAGTATGAGAAGAGAAAAGCCATCTAAAAAAGAAAGAGTTAAAATTGATAGAGTTAGAATGGAAGATCATAAGTTATCGTATCTATTTAAAAACTACAGTGAAGAACTCAAGGATAAAATAGACCATGTTGAGATTGAGAGTATTCAAGGAGCAATATTATCACATGTATATTTCAAGCAACTTTCTGATTCGAATAAGCCACCTAATCCAAGACAGCCAAAACAAAAGGAAATTTCTGAAGAATCGATAAAAAAAGATAATAGTGCTCATGATACAAATTAATTTTATTAATTATAGAGGATTAAAGAATGGTAGAAATAGTACCAAATAAAAGACCAGGAGGTGGGGGAGCACCTCCAAGTTTTAGCAGTGCTGGTATAGATAGACCAGCGTATCAATTCCCATTCGATGTTGGAGTAGTATGGACTGATACATTTATCAATGGTTATGCTAATAGAAAATTAATTTATTGTGGAGCAGGAATCGTTGTTGCATGTGGTTTATCAACATCTATAACCAGAAGCTCGGATTACGGTCTTAATAATTGGTATAATAGTACAAGCGCTATAGGAAATAGCGGATTAGCAATGAGCTATTTAGGAAGCGGAATTGCTATAATAGGAACTGTAGGGGGAACAGTATATAGAAGTCTAGACTTTGGTTTTTCGTGGACTTCAGTAGTTGGAACACCTCTAGCAGGATTTACTGATATATTCACGTCTGTTTACATTGGAAATGGAATATCTATAATAGGAGATGGCGCTGGAAGAGTTGCAAGAAGTACTGATTATGGTGTTACGTGGGTTGAAATAGCAGGGAGTCCTCTTTCAGCCAATATATTAAGTTCTTCAGCATACTTAGATAATGGTGTAGTTCTAATTGGAGATAGTGGAGGAAATATATTTAGAAGTACGGATGATGGAGCTACATTCTCAGGAGTTGCTGGAAATCCTATATCAGGAGCATCTATTGATTCAATTCTTTACATGAGAAACCAAGCAACAATAGCCTGTGATGCAAACGGACATATATTTAGAAGCACTGATAATGGAAGTACATGGACAGACTTAGGCAATGTTTATGGTGCAGGTAATTTCTGTACAGCCAGTGCTTATCTTGGAAACGGAATAGCTACACTAGGAATAAGTGACGGACATATTATTAGAACAACAGATTTTAGTGTAACATGGGCTGACCTTGGTGCTATAGCACCTTCATCTATAAGATCAATGGTAAATGCATCAAACGGAGTGGTATTATTTGGAACATCAGATGGTCATATATGGAGAAGTGATATTGCATTTAAATTAGATGAAGCAAATAGACTTATAGGAATAACTTCTGAATTTGATACAATAGTAGGATGGGATGCAGGAATTCTAAGTGGTCCAAATGGATTTAATACTATAGTAGGAGCTGAATCAGGTTCAAATATCACAAGTGGCGGAGAAAATACTCTTGTAGGATTTACTACGGGAATAGGAATTACTACACACAGTCAAAACACTATTTTAGGTGCTCTTGCTGGGAATAGTGGAGCATCTAATGTTATTATTGGATGGGAATCAGGAAGACTCAATACATCAAGTCAGAGCATTTTCATAGGAAATGAATCTGGAGAACTGAATACATCAGGAGTAAATAATGTATTCATAGGTTATCAATCAGGTAGAGCAAATTCAACAACAAATAACAATACTTTCCTGGGTTATCAATCAGGACTTAATAACATAGCTAGTAACAACACCTTCTTAGGCGATAGAGCAGGTTCTACTAATACATCTGGATCATCAAATACATTTGTAGGAGAACTCTCAGGATTTACTAATTCTACTGGTAGTGGATGTACATTTATAGGAACATTTACTGGATTTTTTAATACGGTATCAAATAACACATTCTTAGGTAGCCAGTCTGGTCAGAACACATCAACAGGAGCGAGTAACACATTTGTAGGTCAAGCATCAGGATTTAATAATACATTAGGGACTCAAAATACATTCGTAGGCGTTTCTTCAGGATTTACAAATACAACAAATAGTAACAGTACATTTGTAGGTTATAATGCAGGATTATTAAGCACTTCAGCTCAAAATACATTTATAGGATCATTATCTGGTGATGCAAACACATCAGGAACAAGACATACATTTGTAGGCTATCAATCAGGGAGTGCTATAACAACTAACTCAGATTGTACTTTTGTTGGTTATCAAGCAGGATTAGTTGATACAGCTGCTTCAAATACTTTTATAGGAAGTCAGGCAGGTGATGCAAATACAACAGGTGCAAGACATGTGTTTGTAGGATATCAAGCTGGAAGTGCAGTCACAACGAATAGTGACAATACGTTCATAGGTTATCAAGCAGGAGCTGTTGATACTGGAAGGAGTAATACATTTGTAGGGAGTCAAGCAGGTGCTGCAAATACATCAGGAACTGGAAATGTATTTATAGGTGATTTTTCAGGTGTTTCAAATACAACTGAATCACAAAATACATACGTAGGTTCATCAACTGGATTTACAGGAGCAGATAACACTTTTGTAGGTCTATTCTCTGGATTTGGAAATTCAGGAAATCAGAATACTTTTGTAGGAAGCCAGTCAGGATTCAACAATACATCTGGAACTCGTCTTGCTTTCGTTGGTTACAATACAGGATTTTTTAGTGACACTGGAAGTGATAATACTTTCATAGGACATCAAGCAGGACAAAATACTGGTACAAGTAGTAACAACACCTTTGTTGGATCACAAGCTGGTTCAGCAAATACAGCCGCTCAAAATACGTTCATAGGATCATCATCTGGTGATGCAAACACGACGGGAACTAGGAATACATTTGTAGGTTATAATTCTGGTGGAGCCAATGTAACTAATACAGATTGCACATTCATAGGAAAAGATGCTGGATTATTAAGCACAGCAAATTTCAATACTTTCATAGGTTCATTATCTGGAGATGCCAATACAACAGGAGCAAATAATACATTTGTAGGTTATCAAGCAGGTGGTGCAATGACTACAAGTGCAGATAGTGCATTCTTTGGTTATGAAGCAGGATTAGTAAGTACTGGAACACAAAATACATTTATAGGAAGTCAGGCAGGTCTTGCGGCTACAACAGGAACTGCGAACGTATTCTTAGGCTATGCAGCAGGATCACAAAGCACTACCGATTCAAATAAGCTGTATATAGCGAACTCAAATACAACCACACCATTAATAGGTGGAGATTTTAATACACCTGGTGTTACAATTAATAAAGCAGTTACACCAACGTCAAGATTAGATATAAATGGTTCAATAGCACTTCCTGTTACAGCAGATGCTGTTGGATTAACCCTAGATATCACACATTTTCACATAGCAGCAACAGCAGGTGCTGGAGGAATTACAATTACACTACCCACTGCAGTGGGAATAACTGGAAGAATCTATAGAATTCAAAGAGTTGATACTGGAGCCGGAACAGTAACAGTGGCAGCACAAGCAGGAGAGAACATAAACGCTGCAAATACTCAAACCATAACAACAGCACAACAGTGGCAAACACTGGAAATAATCAGTAATGGAACTGATTGGATAGGAAACAGATTAAATGCAATTTAATAATTAGGAGATAAAGATGGAAGAAATTACAATCAAAGAGAAAATAATTCAATTAAAATGTGAGATATTTGATATAATAAGACAACAAGAAATTCTAAATAATCAAATTAATCAATTACAGAATCTTAAAAGTCAAAAAGTTCAAGAACTTCAGAAATTAGAACAACTTAAAAATTAATCAAATATTAATGAATTAATTCAATAATTTAAAGAGGGAATAACTTATGGTCGATAGAATGAAAGAAGCAGATGAGCTTTTCATTAAAGAAAGAGAAGAATTCTTCAAACAAGCTCAGAACAGTCAACAAAAAAGATCAAGAAGTGAAAAGGCTATTCCTGAAGGAAATATAGAGACAAGGAAATTTAAGAACTACTATGATAATAACAGTACAATAACATTAGCTCAAGCTACCAATCCTAATGATCCAGATGTTAATACATATAACAGAGAACGGATATTTGTTTCTGTAGAGAGAAATGCTGAGCAGGTAATAGTATCAAACGACGGTACAGATACATTATTTGTAATTGTTTCTCATGGTGGAGAAATGCAATGGTCAAGAGAAAGACCAGTATATCCAGGAGAAAATAAAATTTATTATAATGTATATGAACTAAGACTAAGAAGTCCGACAGCATCACTTCCGTATAGAGTATCGGAGTATCCTATATGCTGTACAGGTAACTCTCTTACATCATCAGGAACATCATCAGGAACAATGTTTGCGGGTAGTGTATTTGCTGCAAGGGGAAATCCAACTAGAGCTGTTATTAATATAAACACATCTGGAGATAATACAATAATAGCAGCACCTGCTACTTCTGGACAGAGAATTAGAATAGTAAATTTATTCTTTATTGCAGCATCAGCTGTCGGTGTTATATTAAAATCAGGAGCAAACAATCTTACTGGTGTAATGTCGTTTGCAGGTAATTCTGGAATGGGATTTAATGGAGATTTTAATCCGTTACAAATGAATGCAAATCAAGCATTTATAATCAATCTCAATGGAAATATTCAAGTATCTGGATTTGTATTATACTATACGGAGTAAATAAAATGTCAATACAATATAAAACATTAACACAAGACGAGAAAGATGATGTTATAGTAAGTTTTCTTCATCAACAAGAAATTGATCATTATTGTCATTCAATAAATAAAGAAAGATACGAAAAGTTGCTTAGTGATAATAAACTTCCTGAGGGAACATTTAAGGAAAATATACAGAATCTAATGAAAGAATTGGAAAGTAGAATTACCGAAGTTGAAAGAATAATAGAAAACACGAAAAGTCAGTTACCATCTCAGGAAAGAATAGAATCTGCTATTGTAAGAATGAACGAAAAAAATAAAGAGTTAACCAGAAAAAGTTAATTATGACAGTAGATATTGCTGTAGTACACGACACATCACCGTTTGTCACAGCTTATTCATGGGGAATAGGAACAGGATTTGGACCTAAGTATACCAATCCTGCTACACTACCTACTGGTATTGGTGAAAGTGTCATGTTTTCAACATCAGGAGCAGACATTGCTGTATCTCATGTAACTTCTCCATTTATCAGTGTATATCCTTGGAATACAGGAGTAGGATTTGGAGTTAAGTATTCTAATCCTGTAACATTACCTGCAGGTGATGGATTCGATGTAAAATTTTCACCGTCTGGAAATGATATAGCATTAGGACATGCTAACTCACCATTTATCTCAGTTTATCCGTGGAAATCTGGAGCAGGTTTTGGAGCAAAGTATCCTAATCCTGGTATACTACCTACAGGTACTGGATTTGGAATAGATTTTAACCCGTCTGGAACAGATATTGCATTATCACACTTAAATTCTCCTTTCGTAACAGCATACCCCTGGACGTCAGGAGTTGGTTTCGGAACAAAATATGCTGATCCTGCTACTTTACCTGCAGGAGCTGGTTTCGGAGTAACATTCTCTCCATCAGGAAATGACATTGCTGTTGGACATGGAATATCACCATTTATATCAGTTTATCCCTGGACATCAGGTGTAGGATTTGGAGCAAAATACGCTGATCCTGCTACATTACCTCCTGGAAATGGACACAGAATTTCATTTCCGCCATCAGGAAATGATATTGCTATAACACATAACAGTTCTCCATTTATATCAGTTTATCCCTGGACATCAGGTGTAGGATTTGGAGCAAAGTATGCTAATCCTGCTACATTACCCACTGCTTCTGGAACTGGAGTATCATTCACACATACAGGAACTGATATAGCTGTATCATATAATAGTCCTCCTGCTGTCAATGTATATCCTTGGACATCAGGAGTAGGATTTGGTGCTAAATATTCTAATCCAAGTACATTACCAGCAGGTAATGGACTTGGTGTAGATATGTCATCAGATTTAAATAAGGTAGTTGTGCTGACAGATATAGCTGTAGCACATAATAACTCGCCATTTATAACAGCATACCCCTGGACTACAGGAGTTGGATTCGGAGCTAAGTATGCCAATCCGACTACGTTACCTGCAGGAATAGGAAATGGCATATCGTTTTCTCCATCAGGCGGTGATATAGCTATATGTCATGTAGGTTCTCCTTTCGTTACAGCCTATCCCTGGACAACAGGAGTTGGATTTGGCGTTAAGTATGCTAATCCTGCTACATTACCAGCAAGTACTGGTAACGGAGTAACATTTTCTCCATCAGGAAGTGATATAGCTGTAACTCATGCGGGTTCTCCATTTATATCAGTTTATCCCTGGACTAATGGTGTAGGATTTGGAGTTAAGTATGCTAATCCTGCTACATTACCTACAGGACAAGGAAATGGTGTGTCTTTTTTACCTTCTGGTAATGACATAGCTGTAGCACATACAACAAGTCCATTTATAAGTGCATATCCTTGGACTAATGGTGTAGGATTTGGAGCAAAGTATGCTAATCCAGCCACATTACCTGCAAGTACAGGATTTGAAGTAGATTTCTCACCATCTGGTAATGACATAGCAGTAGCTAGTAACAACTCGCCCTTTATTCAAGTATATCCCTGGACCACGGGAGTTGGTTTTGGTGTTAAGTATGCTGATCCTGCAACATTACCTACAGGTATTAGTGTAGAGACAATATTTTCACATTCAGGTAATGATATAGCTGTAGGTCATGTCAATTCACCGTTTGTAACAGTATATCCGTGGACCAATGGCGTAGGATTTGGTGTTAAGTATGCTGATCCTGCTACACTACCTGCGAGTACTGGACTTGGTATATCATTTTCTCTATCTAATAGAGATATAGCTGTAGGTCATGTAGCTTCTCCGTTTATATCAGTCTATCCCTGGACAACAGGAGTAGGATTCGGAGCTAAGTACGCTAATCCTGCAACATTACCTACTGGTAATGGAAATGCAGTAGATTTTTCATCGAGTATAATTACAGTAGTACCGATAATAAAGACATTTACAAGACATGTTCCTTTGTGATGAAATTAATAAATTAGAATATTGAGAACAAAGATGAATTATATGAGATCTATTAAAAGATTAGTTTTAATGACCATATTAGTAATAACTGTTGGTGTGACACAAGTTGTTAGAGCTACTGATCCTACTACCTCTTTTACACCTCCAACACCAGATAATAATAGTATAAATTCAACCGGATACATATTTATAAATACTTCTGTTTCTAATGCGCCTAATGGAACTGCTCTTCTTAATTGGAACAATTCTCTTATTGGTTGGTGGAGGCTAAACGAAGTTTCAGGAACAGTAGCACAAGATTTTTCTGGGAGTAATAGAAATGGAACTTTGAGGAATTTTAATGCTGGACTTGATAATGGTCCAAGTGGCTGGAATAGTTCAGGGAAATATGGTAATGCACTTGCATTTGATGGAGTAGATGATAATGTATCCTTACCAAGTTTTGCTTTTACAAATACGAATGGAGCTATAACATATGAATCCTGGACAAATTCATCTTTATCATCAACAATTAAAACGTTTATATCAGATGGTCCAGCAAGTGCTACAGTAGGATATTATTGGATATACAGAGCAGCTAATACTAATGATCTTGTACTTCAGTATGCGAATGGAACCTCTACAAAAGCAATGACGTTTTCTGATTATTTTCAAGGATTGGACAATACATGGATACATACGGTTGTTGTGGCTAATTATACAAATAAATCTGTAACTGTGTATAGAAATGGAGATGAATTTTCATCTCAAACAACAGATAATATGGTGTTTCCATCTACTAATCGTGTAAAATATATCGGGGCTTGGTTATCTACGTTTTATAGGTTTTCAGGTAAAATGGATGAAGTTAGACTGTATAATAGAGAACTAAATAGTACTGAAATAAATGCTTCTTTTGATGCAGGAAATTATTCAATATCCAACAATTTTACAGGATTATCAGATGATACTAATTATACTGCAACTGCTTATGTACAAAATCAAACTGGATTTGTTAATTCAACTGGAGAATATACATTTACGGTTGTTATTCTTCCACCAATTATAAGTATTTCTTCACCACAAAACGGAACCTATCTTAACACTTCTGTATATTTGAACGTATCTATTACTAATAAGCAAAGTTCTAATGGTATGAACTACTCTCTTGACGGTGCACCAAATGCGACTTTATGTAGTAATTGTGTAAGTAATAGTTCTTTATTAACAGGTTTATCACAGGGTGCTCATAATGTTACTGTATGGGGAAAATCTCTAACTGATATGACTAACTCAAGTATGGTAAACTTTACAGTTAATACAAGTTCAAGTTATTGTCCAAGTGGTTCAGTTTATGATGTATGGAATGTTACAGCAGATAAAACATGTTCTGATTTAAACTTTACTCTTAATGATTATTTCGTTTTATATAATGGTACACTAACATTAAATAATAATAGCATTTTATTAAAGAATAGTCCTACTATTTATAATAATACTCATCTTGAAATATCAAATACAACGCTTAAATATGATGATAACATACTTTTTGGTAGCGGTCTTATAACATATGGATTTATTAATATCACAAATTCAACATTAACTTCTTGGAATAGTTCTACTGGTATGCCATACACTAGTTTTGGTACTTATGCAGATGCGTGTACTAGTAGACCAGGTATTCGGTATACTATACCTTATCTTAACATAAAAAATAGTATAATTAATTATTCTGATTATGCTGGTATATTCATTTTAGGTTATGCTTCACCAAAAAGTGCTCTTATTGAAAATAACACCTTTTATGGAAACTGCTTTGGAATAGAGGTTGAAACTGATAACCCAAGTAGTAATATTACTGTAAGGAATAACACTATATTAAATTCCCAATTTTATGGTGTATCGTTTAATACTGCTGGCAACAATATATTGATCACTGAAAATAATATAAGTGGTACTGACGTAGGTATTATGTCTACGTATAGTAAAAATATCACAATCACTAAAAATAATATTTCTAACACTACGTATAATACTGATGGGTATGATTATGGGATAGCAATATTAAATTCAGATAATATAACAATTTCGAATAACAATTTAACAGATATAGGAACATCTGGGTTTCGTATAACTAACGCAACTAATATTACAATAGCAGAAAACTACATTGATTTGATGAATGTTACAATAAAAAACAGTTCTACTATAACCAATGATTGGACATCTCCTCCATCAGGTATATCAATTACTAAATTAGCCAAAGGATACGGTTATGTTGGAGAGTATGATAATTACTCAATCATTTCATCTCTTGAGTCACATAATGTTTCGATAAGTAGCAATTTGTTTGGTCCGAACGTTAGTGTTTTAGTAAGGACAGACAATGAGAATAATTTTTCTCAAGATTTAACTAATTATTGGCTAATTTCATATAATTTTCCAAGATTAACAGGAATTAATAGATATTATTTTTCTAATAACTTTACTAATGTGACTTCTGTTGTTACACCAGTTAATAAAACTTATTCGTATTATACCCCACCTCATAGAATAATATCTAACATAAATCAAGAACCATATGCTTTTTATCAGGACGGAAATTCTGCTAATGGTACTGCGTGGATTCATTTTTATGATTATATATTAGAGAGAAACAACTTTTCTATACGTCCTTGGAGTTATAAGGTTTACAAAAATGGTAGTGTAATAAACATGACAGATATTCCTTATGACTTTTATTTTTATGGGAATGGAACGACATTTAGTTTAAACAAAAATCAAACTGTGTTTTCTAACGGAACAACATATCTTCAACTTTATAATGATACATTAGAACCAAACGGATATCATACAATAAATATGACTGTTACACCATCATCAGATAATATTACAGTAAATATTACAGTATGGAATACTACAGGTGATTATAAAGTCCAATTTAATGAATCATCAACAAATACATCAAACACTGTTCAATATACAATAGGTGATAGGCAAATAAATTCAAATTATAGTGTGAAAGTTTATTGGGATAATGGAACATTATTTCAAGATTTTAATACATTATCAAATACTACAGGATATATATCGTATAATAGCACTGGATTTGATTCTTCTAGATATACTGTTATTACCCAGCAAAATCTAGAAGCAACAGTTTCATGTCCAAAAGGGTGGTGTTTCTTAGCTATGAATTATACAAGTAAAACTCTTCTCCAACTGGATAATATGTTCAGTACAGATTTGAATCAAGGAACATATAACAGTACAACGCAAAAATATGAAACACATGTAACAGGATTTACTCCGAATCAAAATGTAAACGTGACTCAAAAACAAGGATATTATTATTATTTCAGTGCCCCAACTATAGTTAATTTTGTAATAGAAACAAATCCAACGATTACTTTAAACACTGGCTGGAATCTAGTAGGAAATTTAAATCAGTCAATGACATTATCTCAAGAATTATCAAATATAGGAGCAAGTGCAACTCAAGCAAGTCATTACAATAAAACAACAAGAACATTTGTATCAACAGGTTCAGAAATTATTCCTGTCGGCGAATCATTCTTTGTATATGTAACCAATCCAACGCAATGGAGTGGATAATAACGTGCCGTTTCCATATGTTCCATATCCAATATACGGAACTATAAATATTGCAAGCTCAGCAGGAGTTACAGTAACAGCAACAAATCTATCAACATCTGAACAGATAACAGTTACATCAGAATCAGATTCAACATATACACTAGATTGTGCAAATTTTCCAAGTGGATATACAGATGGTGATTCTATACAAATAACAGCTAACGGAGGAACAGGAACTACAACAATAGACTTAACAAACTATCCGCAAGGACGACAATTAGACATAAATCTACCAAGTATTCTAACAGGAGGTTCTAGTTCAGCTCCTTTATCAGTATACAATTCATCAATGTATGATGATTATTCAGAAATGGAATACTATAGAAAGAGAAGATTTAAAAGAAGACAAAGATATCTGGAAATGGAAATAAAAAGACAGGAAGAACTGGAACTAAAGAGACAAGAAGAACTGGAACTAAAGAGACAAGAAGAACTGGAACTAAAGAGACAAGAAGAACTGGAACTAAAGAGACAAGAAGAATTAGAAAGACAAAATATAATAAGAAAATTCTATTTAAATTCAAGGAACTTGAGTAACATTAAAGGTGAATCGTCAAATAATAAAAACACTTATTTAGAATGGACTCCGCTTTCGATTAATGAGATTAATAAAATAAAACAAATAATATCTAAAGCTAAATAAGTGTATGAGATATAAACAATATAAAGGAGGTAGTATAACATGATAGAACCAGGAAGAATAACATTAGAATTGTTAATTGGACCAGATACATATCTTTATTTATCGTATATTTTATCACCGATATTATCTACAATAGCATCATGGTGGGCAGATCAGATGGCAGATGAATCACTAAGAAAGAAAGAGAAAGAAAAGAACCCAGATGTAACAGATGAAGAGTTACAAAATGTATATGAATTTGAACATGTGAGACAGCCTCTAATAGCAGGACTTCTTGCAGGAATAGCAGTTGTATGGACAGCAATAAATCAAACAGGACTGGGATTAGAAGGAGCAGCAGTTCTTTCAATAGTATCTGGGCTTACTGCAAGGTGGTATCTTGAAAAGTTAGCATCAATATTTATATCTAAAAATAACTAATATATGTATCATCATAATAGATAAAAATCAATAAAAAATAATAAGGAGGAATTACTATTGTAGAAACAAAGCAAGATTTAGGTTTGGCAGTTCTAACATCATCAGCAGTATTTGGAGCATGGAGTGCATGGAATTCATCTTTATTCACAGCAAGTACATTCGTAGATGATGAACCTAAATATAAAAATGCTAAGCTTGCAATGGATCTTGGATTGGCAACTGCTATAGCAACTGGTGCAGGAGTCTATCTTGTATATCATGAAAAGGGAAAATCTGCAGCAATAGCAGCAGTAGCAACAGGAGTAGCATTATATGCAGCATACTATCTTAAGCTCAGATGTAATCCAAATGTTGCTCCGTATATGATGGGGGGTAATGGAAAGAAACCAGAGAAATTAGATTCAATAAACAAAATGGATTCGACATATAATATTGATATATCAACATGGAAACCACTATCAGAACAAGAAATAAACAAAATAAGAAATATCACAACTTATAAGTCATTTGAATTTGTGAGTGAAAAATAAATTATTCATTAAATGATCTATTATGTCATTACTGATGTTATCAATTGAGTATATGCTCTTTCATACACTATTTGAAACTTTAAGAGCAAGTGATGAAGAATCTAAGGAATATCTAGAGACCAACACTTTACTGAGTAAATGGAAACCACTTTCAAATGATGAATTACAGAACATAAAAGCAATGATACAGTAATTATAATAACTAAAAACATGAGGAGGTTTAAACAATAATCATGGCAGATGACACTAGAGATGAAATAACAAAACTAATTATATGTGGATTTGGATTAGGAGCTATAATTTTCTTTGGTTACTTAATTTTCAAAAGCACAATAGAACCACAATATGATGCACGAAGACGTTATGGATTTATGGTTGATGAAATCCCACCACAATATTTATATCATCAACAACTTCAATCGCAATCGTCTACAGAGCTTCAGACAATACAACAAAAACTATCACAACTTGAGAATAAAGTTGATAGTCTTGTAAAATCAACACAAATAAATCAAAATATTCAGACTTCTCATCAGAATCAGCAGGATAGACAAACAGTATCACTAAAAACTCTATCACATACACAACCAGCAATTCCATCATTACTTGACATAAGGAGAACAACAAGAGATTTATTTGGAATGAGATAATAAATTCCCAAGGAGTAACTATGGCTGAGAAAGGAATGACAGAAGCAGAAGAAAAGAAAGAGAGAGAACTTCTTGCCAGAGATACAAGAAATATCATTCTTGGAAGTCTTATGAGTATGTTCTCCAGTATAACAACCTTGTACATAGTTCAAAAATATTTAATACCAAAAACTGCTGCTGCAGCAGTTACAGAATACAGAGAAAAATCTGGAGTTTTATCAAGTGAATATACAGATAGTCTACTAAATAGATGGAATCCTTTATCTGACAAACAACTAAGTTATATACATCAAGTAATTAAAAATGGTTAGGAAATAAAATAACAATCATGCCATTATCTCAATCTCAATCAGAAAATCTTTCAACAAGAGATTTTAAGTTCTTATTAGGTTCACTTGCAGTTATAATAATAGGAACAATAGCTGGATTATATGTTTATAATGACATAATTAAAAAACGTCAACAAACATTGAGTTTATACTACAGACAACAAAATCAATATAATAAAACAGGAGGAATGAATAATATTGTAACAAAACCACCTTTAAAATTAAAAATAACAACTTGTGAATATTATGACAACGATTGGCATCCAGTAGTAAGACATACTTTCTATGGAAATTCAGAAGAAGAAATAAATTCTATTGTAGAAGCACATAGAAAAACTGATAGTTTTTTTGACTCATCTTTTGATGGAATTTTTAGAACAGATGATGTAGAAATTATACTTAAAAATGAAATATCTGAGATAAAAGAGAACTAAAAATATCTATGTATTACATGATATTGGGGCGAAATGGTAAATATGGAAGAATCAAACACAAAAAAACACGGTGTTATGGAAGATATTGGAAAATACGAAGGAATGATAATTTCTGTATTTATAATAGCACTTACTACAGCATTAATGTCCGGAAAACTAAGTGAAACATTATTTGGAACTATAATGGGATCATTCATAGGTTATACATTTGCAAGAATTTTTAATCACGTACAAGGAAAAGAATAGAAGGAATATCAATGACATGTGTAAATTTAACAAAGGAAAAATCTGATAAACTCAATCAAAAATTTACAAATCAAGAATTACTGAGATCAGGTATAATAGCAGAGTTAGATGCAATTAATTTATATCAATCTCAAATTGAAAACATTGATAATGAAGAATCTAAGAAAATAATTACACATGTAATGAATGAAGAAAAAGAACATGTAGCAGAACTGACATGTGCTTTAATAAAGCAAGACCCGTCACAAGGAAAATATCTAAAGAAATTTTTAAAAACTGTAGATATAGATAAATTAGACTGTATAGGAAAAAATAACGATTAATAATTAACTATAAAAAGAGGTGAAGTGTCAATTAATGGGTGTAAAGAACGAAAGTGTCCTTGTAAAATGTGGATTCAATGTCATAATTACATTAATATAAATAATCAACAACAAAGATTAAAAAACAAGAAATACAACTTTGAAGAATGGTACGACACAAATTTTCGAGTCGAAATAAAAATGAGCGACACCATTACAAATGGTTAAGAACTAAATAATAAGTCAATCTGGAGGTTAGTGTATGAATGAAGATAAATACTTAAGACAATATTTTGATGTGTGGTACGAATCTCTATACATAATGAAAAATCATAAAGACAAAGGTGAAGCAGCAAACGAAGGACTATGCTTTATTAAAACTGAAGATGAATAATTAATGTTAATTAAATCATATAATTAGAAATAAAGATTATACAAAATTATCACTAAAATGATGGAGGTTTATAAGTGGATACAACAACAGAAGAATATGTAGGAGGATTTCTAATGATAGAAGGAGCTGCATCAATAATATTCAGTGGATGCAAATCTTCTACATCTCAGTTAGGAAGACTTCTAAGAATAGGAATAGGATATTACATTTATTCTGGAAGATTAGAATAATATAACTTTCCGTTACACAAACATATGTCAGCAATTCAATATACATCAGGAATTATAACATCAGCATTATTTTCGTCCAAAGTTATGGAATATAAAATGCTAAGTACAGATTCTATTGTATCCAGTCCACCTGATACAGTAAGTATAATAATTCCTGCATTGAACGAAGAACTTTATATAGAGAGATGTTTAAAGAGCTTAAGAAATCAGTCAATTGCCTTACAATATCCACAGTACTTTGAATATATATTAGTTGACAATGGATCACGAGACAATACAATAAAATTAGCAACCTCTTATGTAGATAAAATTATAGTATCACCAAAAGGAAAATTGACAGCACGAAATATTGGAACACTTTACTCAAAAGGAAATATAATAGTTGCAGTAGATGCAGATATAGAGTTTCCATATCACTGGCTAAATACTTTATTAAAACCATTTAATAATCCTGATACAGTTGCAGTATCAGGAAGTATCATAGATAACAATTATCCAGGAGTTCCAAAACCACTATACATACTAGGTGCTACATTGGGAAGAACTATAGTTTATCCACAAAGAATGATGGGAGGAAACTGTTCATATTATAAACATCTTTTCTATTTATCTGGTCAGTTTAACACATCTATTAATCAAACCGATGTGAAACAGATGGTACAAGAAGAAGAACTGGGATTTGGGAAACGTTTATCAAAATATGGAAAAGTTATATATAAACATAATGCACCTGGAATACATCTAGGTAGTGATAGAATAAAATGCAGATTTTTTCCAAAATCAAAGAATTGTGAAAGGTATAAAATTGGAATCGAAAGATTCGGGAAATAAAGTATGACAACATATTATGTATCAACATCAGGAAACGACAGTAACTCTGGAACATCAACCTCATCACCTTGGAGAAATATCCAAAGAGCTGCGAACATAGTATCTGCAGGAGACATAGTTTATGTTAGAGGAGGAACTTACTATGAACAAGTTAGAATATCAAGATCAGGATCGTCTACTGGATACATTACTTTTCAACCATATACCGGAGAAAGTGTTACTATAGATGTCAACAGTAAAGTTCCTAAGTGGGAAGGTGGAGTATATATAACTAATTGTGGTTATATACAATTTATAGGATTCAATGTTGTTAATTCATATTGGTGTGGAATATGGGTTCATACATGTAATAATGTAATTATAAAAGGTTGCACCGTTCATGCAATACAGCGAAGTGGATTATATGCTCAAAATTCAAGTTATATAACATATGACGGAAACAATGTTTACAATACTCAAATAGCAGGATTTGGTTCTGGAAATGACCAGCAAAATGAGAACGTCAATATGATTAACGTATCTAATTTTGAAATAAAAAATAACTATATACACGACACAGATAATTTCGAGAGTATTGATGTAAAACAGGGCGGAGGAAACGGAACAATACATCATAATACTGTTGTTGCAAACATGTCAGCAGGAATATACATTGACTCTCAAGGTCAATCAATGTCATATATTGATACTTATAATAATTATGTTACTGGAGGAGGATATGGCGTCAGAGGCATTGCTTATGCTGTAGAAGTTTCAGGAAGTTTACAGCACTGTAAGATTTATAATAATATATTGAACAAAACAGGAGCAGCTGGAATTGTAGCATCAACATCATATTCAGTTGGTACAATAAGTGATATTGTAGTTGTTAATAATACTGTATATAACTGCGGTTTGGACACTGATTGGGGTGGTGGCATTCGTATTGAATATGGAAGTGCCACAGGCATAATAGTAAGAAACAATATTAGTTATAATAATAGTGGAAGTGGAGGGAACTTAATGCCAAATGGAAATACAACCCAGGATCACAATCTTATAGGAACAAATCCAAACTTTGTCAATCCATCAACTGCAGATTTTCATTTACAATCTAACTCTCCTGCAATAAATGCAGGATCATCAACTCAATTTGTTCCAGGATTTGATTATGATAATAAAACACGACCACAAGGTTCTGCATATGACATAGGAGCACTTGAGTATGTTACAGCAGGATGTCCAACACTTTCTATTAGTTTATCAGTACAATAACACACAAACAATAGAGCTGATATAATGGTAACTGATTTCACTATAATAGATAACTTAAGAATAAGAACAAATGACCGTGTAGCAATATTTGGAAGAACTGGTTCAGGAAAGACACATTTAGCAAAAAATTGGTTGTTGCCGCACTATGATAAATATGTGTTTTGGGATATTAAACATGAAAATACAGATGTAGAACATGATATAGTAATAAATACTCCAAGAGAACTAAAAAAGAACATAACCAAATACAATAAAATCCTTTACCAGCCTGATGACCTTACTGACAGAGATTTTAATAGTATCTGTGAAATAATTTTTGACTCGAAAGATAACTCATTATATGTCGACGAAGCAGCTTTAATAACAACACCTTCTAAGATACAGTATTGGCATAAAGTAATAGCAACACAAGGACGTTCATATAATGTTGGAATTATAAACGTAAGTCAGAGACCAAGAGATATTCATAATACTCTAATATCTGAATCAGAGCACTTACTTATATTTTCACTCAGCTTAGAGACTGACATAATAAAAATTCGTCAACAAGTAGGAACAGCAGCAGATGAAATATATTATCTGCCAAAATATCATTTTCTATACCATAATGTTGAAACAAATAAATCATATATATTTAAACCAATAAAATCATTAACTACTGAACAACTCACAGAAAAGAAAATTCCAAAATTAGAATTATACAGACCTGACCTTGAGGAATATGTTATGCTAACAACGAGGTAAATCATGGTTCTAGAAAATCCTACAAAATCAGAGAAACGAAGATTCGAAGAATTACAGAAAAAAGGATTTCTTCCGTCAGAAGCTCTTAAAAAACTTGAAACAGAAAGACGTTTAGGAATAATACCAGAAGAACCAAAAGGTTTCTTTAAAGAAGAAGATTGGTGGTTCTGGGCGATCTCAGGAGCATTAGGAGCAGCAATTCTTTTTGTATATATCAAAGGAAGAACTACTGCACAATCACAACAATTTTCATTAGAAAATGTAGAAGGGATAGATTTATATTCTCTAAATATAGCAAAACAAAAGGGATTGATATAATATGCCAGATGAATGTTTAAATTATGATAAGGTAATGAAATACATACTAGCTGGAGCAGGATTAATGCTTATAGGATATATATTTTATAAGTATCAGAACAAAAGTCAAACAGCTTCATTATCCAACAATATAACACCAAAGATATCTCAGTTAGAAGAAAAAATGCAATCTATACAGAACCAATTATCACAAAACCAAGAACAGCTAGAAGGATTGATACAATTTAGTAAACACAAAATACAATCAAGTTCGTCTCAGTCACATCAACCTCTTATGAAAGCTCAGAGAATGGAGAGCAGGGAAGATGCTAGAAAAAGGCAACAATTCTTTAATATGGCGTAAGTATGACTTATCTTTTTAGTTCTAAACTTTTTTAGATTCAAAGAGAAAAGTTTATATACTTTTAAGTTTATTAACCACTAAACTTTTTAATTTTCAAAGACTGCAGCAGGTAATAACGATGCCAACAGTTGGTGTATCTAAAGAAGTATATAAATTATTGTGTGATAAACAAGTAGAATTAATTTCCAAAAGAAAAACTACAATATCTATGACACAAATGATGAATGAAATTATAGAAAAAGGAATGCCATTAGTTAATTGAATCAAAGAAATTATGAGCAATTACAGTAATATTAAAATCTATCATTCAAGATTAAATCTAAATGAATACATTCTTCCAGAGCGTTGTGGAGCATATATCATAACACATACAACGGATAATCATGTTGAGAAATATGTTGGTTCTACAGAAAATCTTAAAAAGAGAATGATTGGGCATTATAATAAAGATATAATGTATATAGATATACTTATAACTGATGATGTTCAATTAGCCTATTCATTAGAAAAGATTCTAATACACACACTAAGACCTATAACAAACTCAAAGACTTATAAACTTAATGATAACGATGAAGAGATAGCAGATAAACTAATAAAAGAAGGATTGATTGAACAGCTTGACGATAAAGAATTTAAAATCGGATATAGATATTTAAAATATATAATAACCAAAGAAAAAATGCACAAAGAAACTGATTCAACAACTACGATAATCTTGGATGATGATGTTCATATACTTGTTGATAAAAAAAGAATTGAATTCAAAGAAAAAGGAATAAAAGCAACATTAAAAGAAATAACCACAGAAGCCATTATAAAGGGTCTCCCGTTAGTAGATTTAAAAAATTAAAAGAAAGATAATTATGCCAGATAATCAAGAACAAACCATAGAACAAAAGACTAAACAGAACATATCAAATTTCTTCGGTGAATCTCTAAATTCAATAAACGAAGAACAAGAACAAAAAGAAGAATTTAATTTCACAGAAATTGTATCTTCTGCCTATAAAGAAATACTTAACAGAGAACCTGATTTAAGTGGTCTTAAACAATATTCTAATAAACTAAAGTTTGGTCTTATGACAGAATCTCAACTAAAGGAAGAGTTAAGAAATTCTGAGGAATATAAGAAAAAGTTTGGAACATTGGATAATCAACTATTACTAACTCAGTTTCAAACCTCACCATCAGGACTTGTTTATTGTATGATTGGAACAAATCGTATAGATGAAATAAAACCTTATATTGAAACAGTTCTTCCATATATAGACAAATTCATATTTATAGACGGCGGCTCAGAAGATGGAACAATAGAATATCTCAATTCAATAAATAAAGATGAAAAAATTGAGATATATATTCATAAATGGGAAGATAAGTTCTCAGGTCAAAGAAATAATTACTTAGATTATCTAAGAAAAGTAAACCATAGTGGCTGGTGCATTACATCAGATACCGACGAACACTTTCCAGAAGAAACCTTAAAACAACTAAAAATTCTCATAACTGAATCTAATAACGGAGAAAACTACACAGGAGTAAAATTTAGAGCATATGACATTATAGTAGATGATGATAATAGAAATATAATAAAAAACGAGAAATTAAGTAAATACTGGAAACCTCTTTTATTTAAATTTCATCAACACCTGAGATATTCAGGTGAACCTCATGAAACTCTTACAGGACATCCTGTAAAGTGGTTTGAATCAGAGCTAAGATATGATCATATACGAAGCAGTTTACACATTCTATCGCGTGCAGCAGAAAATTACTTCATAAGTAATAGTAACCGCTGCAGTGATAGATGGGCTGAATTTCGTTATCTCTGTACGAAGAATAACATCCTTACATTCAAAGATTATTGGACTCTTTTCCAAGAACACAACCTTCCAAAAGAAATTGAAGATTGGTTAACTTCACATAAAGATGATAACATTGATGATGGGGATTCAGAATTACGTGAAACTTATATGTTATATAATGAAGTTCTACCGAAGAGAAAACTTAAAAATGATATAACAGAAGCTAAAGAACCTAAATCAGAAAACAAAGAAGAAAAAGAAGCAATCTACAATTATCAAAACCATTTCGGTACAACATCTGGAACATCAACATCTAATTTTCCTGACATTACAGTACATACCAATCTATTAACATCACCTAAACAATCAGAATATGAATTGATAAGTCATTACTGTGAACAGTGCTCATCACCTAATGAAGCATTGATAGAAATGATAATACATCATAAGCATGGAATAACTCTATGTAAAAAATGTTGGCTAAATTTAGCGAACTACATTAAAAAGAAAATTGGAGACTAGATTGACAAACATTTTCATAACAGGTGCAACTGGATTCATAGGCAGTTACCTGGTTGAACACTTATCACAAAATCCAGATAATATAATTTATGGTCTACATAGAAGCATAAAATACGAATCTACTTTTAATGCTCTAAAAATATATGAAAAAGAAAATGTTAATACAATACTTGGTGATGTTACAAATACATTAAAAATTCAAGAAATAATATCAAATAACGATATAGATCAAATATATCACTTAGCAGCTCAACCAATAGTTCAAAAAGCAAGTTTAACTCCAATTTCAACTTATAATACAAATGTATATGGAACATTATCCATACTAGAATCAGTAAGATCAATGTCAAGACAGCTAAATAAAGAAATTGTAACATTTGTTATGGGAACTGATAAGTCATATGGAACATCCGATATCTTGCCATATACAGAAGATTTACCATTAAACGGTTTAGATATTTATTCATCAAGTAAAGCTTGCCAGGATATTATAGCAAGAACATATTTCCATAACTACAATTTACCAATCGTAATAGCTCGACCATCAAATACATATGGAATTGATTTTCAGTGGTCGAGATTAATTCCTTCTCTGGCAAAATCGTGCTTTAAAAGCCAGAACAAACCTCTGATACTCAATAAGGGGTCTTTTCATCAAATAAGAGAATATACATATGTCAAGGATTTAGTAAAAGCAATATACTTATTAGTTCATAACATAGATGAAACTAAAGGTAATTCATATAACATATCATCTGAATGTAAATATACAACAGAAGATGTCGTTCACAAGTTTTTGGAACTGACAAATACAAAAAAAATAATTGATTTTAAAGAGAAAGAGTCTACATTTAAAGAAATTCCAGAACAATGTTTAAATACAAATAAATTAAAATCAGTAATAAAATGGAGTCCTTCTTATAACTTAGAAAGTGGATTAAAAGAGACGATAGAAAAATACAAAGAATGGTTTAAAATAAACTAATCTGTGGTGATAGATATACAGAAAAGCTATGATGATGTTACGAACTTTTTTCCTGAGTCATTCGTACATTGTTTTTAACCCCCACTGTCATAGTGAATCTGTATATCCACTATAACAGATAATAACATAGAGATGAAAAGGAAAAGATAATACAATGTATGTAGTAATTCTTGCAGGAGGAAAAGGAGTTCGTTATTCTAGTGACAAGCCAAAAGCTCTTGCTGTCGTTGGAAATAAGCCTATTATTCATCACCTAATGGACTTTTATGACCAACAAGGTTATAATAATTTCATACTAGCATTAGGATGGAAACAAGAAGAAATTATAAACTATTTTAAATCTCTTCCTTATTTTGGAACACCGCTTCATAGATTTAAAATAACCTTTGTAGACACTGGTCAAGAAACACATACAGGAAAAAGATTAAAACTGATAGAGCATTATATTCCAAAAGACAATGAAAATTTCTTTGTCAACTATGTAGATGGATTGTCTAACGTAAATTTAACTAAACTATATGAAAGACATATGATTCATAAAAATATATCTACACTAACAGCAGTAAGACCAACAAATCAATTTGGTGAATTAATTTTTGATAACAACGATAATGTAATACAATTTGAAGAAAAACCAAAACTTCATAGCTATATTAATGGCGGTTTCTTTATATTCAATAGAAAGATATTTAACTACATAGATGAAAATAAAAATCAAGAATTAGAAAAGGATATCCTTGTAGAATTAGCACAACATCATCAATTAGGAGCATATAAACATGACAGTTTTTGGCAAACATTAAATACTGCAAAAGATGAAATACATCTAAATAATATCTATAGAGATTGTGAGAAGCAAAATAAAGAACCTATTTGGTTAAGAATAAAATAATATATAATAATGCATTTCTCAATAATATCACCACCTAAATCAGAAATAACTTTTGTAGTAACCTTAAAAGATGAAAAAATCTACAATGAAAATATAATAGAATCAACAAAGAAGTATAAAGATAAAATTGAATACATTACATTATACAATAACTATTCAGCATCAACAAGTTTAAATACTGGATTAGAACTAACGTCAAACAATACAGTAGTTCTATGTCATCAAGATATTTATTTTCTAGACAATTGGTATGAAATATTAAAAGGACATTTAGAATATCTAAATAAAAATAAATTAAAATGGGGAATTTGTGGATTTGCAGGTTCGACTCTTGAAGGAAAAATGGTAGGAACTCACAGTGGACTTTCTATGAATAATAAAGACATCATTCCAGTTCAGACATTAGATGGATCAGTTTTAATACTACAAAAATCCATATGCAAAGAGAATGAATTAAAATTTGATGAAAAATTAAGATATTTTCATATGTATGATATAGATATATGTTTACAGTCACATGAAAAGGGATTAGATGTTTACTGTTTAAATGTTCCTATAGAACATAGAAGTTATCGTACAACAGGTGGATGGTTTAAAGAAAGTTTAGATTATGTTCAAGAAAAATGGAAGTATAAAGTAGGAATAATAAATTCTACCGTAGGCAATTACCCAACAAACTATTAAGGATAAAACAATATGAACTGCAGAATATGTAATACACTAATAGAAGAACCATTTCTCTCTTTAAAAAACAGTCCTCTTGCTAATTCATATCTATCAAAAGAAAACTTATACAAAAAAGAAGAGTACTATCCTCTTAACTTATATTTTTGCAATAACTGCAAGTTAGTTCAAGTTGATGATTTTGTTTCATCAAAAGAAATATTCAATCCACAGTATGCATATTATTCTGGATATTCACAAACGTGGATTGAACATTGTAAAAACTATGTAGATTATATAGTAAAACGTATTAGTCTGGATAAAAAAAGCAAAGTGCTTGAGATAGGAAGTAATGATGGAATATTACTAGAACAATTCAAATCATATAATGTTCCCGTTAAAGGAATAGAACCAGCAGAAGAAGCAGCAGATATAGCAATAAAAAAAGGAATTGATACACTTAAAACATTCTTTAACAACAAGCTTGTTTACAACTCTCCAGAACTTCTTCATCAAGATTTGATAATTGCAAATAATGTTATAGCTCATAATCCTGACTTAAAAGACCTTGTGTCCTCTATGAAACACATTCTCAAGTATGACGGAGTGATTACAGTAGAATTCCCTCACTTACTCAACCTAATACTTTACAATCAATTCGACACAGTCTATCATGAACATTTCAGTTATTTCTCACTCACATCAATACAAAAACTATTTAAGCAACACAATCTAATAATATTTGATGTTGAAGAAATTCCAACTCATGGTGGATCACTTAGAATATATGCAAAACATGATGATAATATAACACATCAAGTAAAATCTAATGTAGAGAACATTCTTATTAAAGAATCTGAATTTGGATTAAATAACTTATCTACATATATAAATTTTAAAAATAAAATAGAAGAACTAAAGAGAAATATTCTAAAATTACTAATAACATTAAAAGATAATCAATTTAAAAATAGAAAATACAAAATATGTGCATATTCAGCTCCTGCAAAGGCAAGTACTCTTCTTAATTATTGTGGTATAGGTACTGACTTCGTAGAATATACCGTAGACTTAAATCCTCAAAAACAGAATAAATATATTCCTGGTACGCATATTCCAATTTATCATCCAGACAAGATAAAGGAAGATAAACCAGAGTATGTAATAATATTTGCATGGAACATTAAAGATGAAATTATAAAACAATTAGATTATATAAGGGAATGGAACGGAAAGTTCATAACTCTAATACCTGAACCTGATGTAATATGATATTCAAAGAAACTCCAA
Source organism: Candidatus Dojkabacteria bacterium (assembly GCA_028694805.1). Classification (GTDB taxonomy): domain Bacteria; phylum Patescibacteriota; class Dojkabacteria; order SC72; family SC72; genus WOZL01. The sequence goes on along the minus strand of JAQVKD010000001.1, from coordinate 19,655 downwards.
TACAAGATGTTCTTCTCATAGAACCAGAAAAAAAAGAAGACGAAAGAGGTTTCTTTGCACGAACATTTGATCAGAACATTTTATTTCATAAATTTATAAACTTTGAAATTAAGCAAACGTCGATATCATATAATAAAAAGAAGGGAACACTGAGAGGAATGCATTATCAAGATATCCCTTATCTAGAAGAAAAGTTAGTTCAATGTGTTAAAGGTTCGATATATGATGTTGTGTTAGATATAAGAAGTTACTCAAAGACATATAATAAATGGTTTTCCACAGAACTGAATGACAAGAATAATAATATTCTATACATTCCAATATCAATAGCTCATGGATTTCAAACACTAGAAGATGATACCACAGTGTTATATTACATGAATCAGGAATATAATCCAAAATGTTCAAAAAATATATCATACAACGATAAAAAATACAATATAAAATGGAAACTTCCTATAACATCTATTTCAGATAAAGATTCTGATAAATTAAACAAATAATAGGAGAGAAGTATATGGATATAACTAATGTAAATAAAGCCATTCTATATGAAAAAATTACTGACTATGCTCTATTTAATAACAGAACTCTATCTCAATCCATATCCGATATTTCATCTTTGAAACCAGACTTGATATTTAGAAGTTTCTGGCAATGGGGAATTGTTGTTAACTCATGTAACACATTCACAGATCCAATAGCTAAACAAACATGTATATTAAATGGTTACAATTATGAAGGATTACAAAATTCAATAAACCAATTAAAACAATCTCTTCCTCAAACTTTGATAATTGGCGGACTTCCAGTACAAAACATTAATAAAGATAGAACATATAATCCGATAACAGATACACTAATAACATATCCAGACACATGGAATATGGCATTAGACCCTGCAAAATGGGGAATAACATCTATCACAAAACAACAGCTTCAGTGTCAGTATGCTCAAACTGAAAATTGGTATCCATCTACTAGTGATTGTTCTTTATACGATCCCAACAATGTATGTTGTTATTTTCCAGATTTAACAAATCCTCAATATCAAGAAGTTTTTCTTAGTTGGGCATATAAACAAATAGATTCAGGAGTTGATGGAATTTGGATAGATATGTTTACGAGACAATTAATTTTATTATATCAAATTGTTAACGATATGTCTCATCCATCAATTGTAGATACAACAAATTCTATGGAATATATAATAAATAGCATACATAATTACGGATTATCAAAAGGAAAACAGATTTATGTTGGAACATGGGCATCAATAGCCGCTATAGATAAGATATATTCTATAGATTTTCTCACGGTAAGTCCAAGAATTGAGGATGTTTCTTTAATGTCTTATAATAAAACTTACTGGGATAACGTGATAACTACAATAAAAAATAAATATCCATCTACAAAAATAATTGGATTTATAGACTGGGCAAATAGTACTAATACTCCTCTTGGAAAGTTCAGTCAGGTTCTTACTCACCAGCAACAATTAAATTTCTTAAAAATATCAAAAGATTTCTTCAATTCAAAAGGGATAACATTTTCATATCCAGTTCATGGAGGGTGGATGGGAGCAGAAGCCTTGATTAAATCATTTGGAACAAGAAAGGAATATGATTCAAAAGCTCCAGAATTTAACTCATATAACACAATCAAAAATCTAATGGGAATAACCACTTTCAATGAAAATAAATACATATACATAGCAGGTGGATTATTAGCACTTGCTCTTTTATGGAAATCATAATAAACAACAAAAATGAAACTTCTAATAATAGGAAAATCCGGACGGTTGGGTTCTCAATTAGTGAAAGATTCAATTGCTATAGGTCATGATGTAATATCACCATCACATCAGGAGCTAGACATAACTAATACTACTCAATTCGAACAATATATAATGACATACAAACCAGATATAGTAATTAATACTGCAGCGTTTAATAACTTAGTTAAAGCAGAAGAACAACCTTTAGAAGCGTTTAAAATAAATTCAATAGCTGTGAAAGAAATGGCAGAAGTTCTACATCATTTACAACCAGAATCTACATTTATTACGTTCAGTACAAATTATGTATTTGATGGTGAATTACAAAGACCTCTTGATGAATATGATAGTGTGAATCCTCTTCAGATATATGGTTTATCAAAATTAGCCGGAGAATATGCGTCTCTTTCATATAATAATTCCGTCATTATAAGAACTTCAAGTATATTCGGAGAAAACTCAAAATATGGAAATATAGTTAATAGAATTATTAGAGAAGAACAAACTAAACAAACTAATTACATAGAAGTTGGTAATAATGAAGTAATAAGTTTAACATATGCAAAAGACTTAAGTAAAGCAATTTTACAACTCATAGAACATAAAAGATTCAGAAAACATCTTTATAATATATACCATCTAGTAAATGAAGGACATTGTACTCGTTATCAAATGACAGAAGAGATTTTTCATGATCTTGATATCAAAACAGAGATAATTCCAGTAGATAGAAAAGGAAGAACTGGAAGAATGAGAAGACCAAAATTTACTGCACTAGAAAATACAAATGCTAAAGAATTGGGAATAGAGCTGCCTCAATGGGAAGATGCTTTAAGAAGATACTTAGAATCAAAATATCAAATTTAATAATAAATGAAAACAGCAATATGTCTTCCACCTGGAGGATCAATCTATAGAGAAAATCAATATGATAGTTTCAGAGGTGAAGGAAGATTTACAATAAATATAGGATTTGGTCTCTCCCTATTAAACTACGAAGTTCATATAATATCAAACTGGGATCTTGATAAACCAAAAAACGTATACCCTAATGTTTATATATACAACAGACCAATATATCCCTCCTATGATATAGCATTTTTATTCTCAGATGTAAACAGATTAAAAGCTACTAAATTTACAAAAGGGATATACATGGGCTATGAAACAAAACATATAGATGAGGCAATAGACTTCACAAAAGAAACAGGAATTCCCTTAACCTTTGTATGTCCATATAAGAATCTTATAGAGTATGAAAATGATAGAGCACCTTTTAATGTGTACTATCTTCCTCTTTTAATGCCAATTCCATCAATAAATATAGGATTTATACCATTCTATTATAAACCAAAAAAAGAAGCATTAAAAGTATATCTGAATTTCAGTCAATGGGCAGGTTCTACAGACTCTCACGTATTCTGGAGTCAAAAACAACAATTAGTAATAGATTATCTCAAAGCAAAGTTCCCAGAAAAAATATTAAAATTATATATACATATTGAAAATTCACAAGTCATAAGTAAGTGTTTAATAAAAGGAGATGAAACATACTACTTTCCTAATGATAAGAACTATTATGATGACGTAATAAATCTATTAAAAGAAATGGATATTTGCATAACAACAGGAGAAATACCAAGATTATCTGGATGTGTTAATGACATAATATCTCTTGGAAAGCCATTAATATATATTGTTAAAGACAATCCAATAACCGAACCAATATTGAATCATTTATACGATTGTCCTAAATCAATGATATATTCACAAGAAAAAGATGTAGAAACTGCTAAAAAATTAGAACGATTCATATCAAATCCAGAAATATCATATAATTGTTATAAACAAGCATCTAAAGATATGGAATTTGATAACTGGAAAGAATTTGCCAAGCAAATCTTTAATTAACAAAAGGACAAGAATGACAGAAAATATAAAAAAGAAAGTACTAATAGTACCAAGTGCTTTAGCTTACTTACATAATAATGATGAATGGGATAGCTTCAGAAATGAAGGAAGAATTGTTATTAACATAGGATTTGGTTTATCTCTTTTAGGTTATGATGTCAACATAGCATGTAATTGCTGGAACTTAGACAAACCAAAAGAAACATGGAATAATATACAGCTAAGTAAAACTCCAATACATGATCACTATGAATCAGTTTTATCTTTTAGTGATTTTGGTAATTCCAATTCAGTTAGTTTTGATAACTATGTAAGTTTGATTCTGTATGATTCTAATTTATCTAATACTAAAGAGTATGAAAAATCAAAAAAATCAAAATTTAAATATGCATATATACTAAAAAACTTTTCTGATAGAGCTAAAAAAGAACTTAATAGAGAAACATATTATTTACCGCCATTATTTCCAATTCCAAGTATATATACTGGATTTGTTCCATTTTCATATAATCCAATCTTACCAGAATTAAAACTATTTTTACATTATAGTTCCTGGTCTCAGAACACAACGATTTCAGGAAATAGATTCTTATCAAAAGAACAGCTTATAATAGATTATTTTAAGAGCAAAGGATATAATCTGAAAATATCAATACTAACTGAAAACAGAGAAGCTCGGAAACAGTGTACATTAGAAAATAACAATATCACATTTTTTTATAGTAATGAATGTAATTATAGAAAGATAATAGATTTAATACAAACATCAGACATATGCATAACCAATGGTGGTCCAGTCTTCGCAGGGAATAGTTTATTTGACACAATAGCATTAGGAAAGCCTGTAATCTATATAGGTGATGGTAGACTTGGAAATGAATGGAAAAGTGACTTCATAACTTTAATATATAACTGTCCAGATAATTTACTTTATATTCAAGAATCATATCATGATTCCATAACAAAATTAGATACCATAATGAAAAATCTAAAATATGAGCATGAAAAATATGCAAATGCATATAAAGACTGTAATTTCAATAATTGGAAACTTATAGTAAAAGATATATTTAATATTGATGAAAAATACTATGGAAACAAATAATAATCCAATTCCCTGTCCAATTTGTTCAGGAAATAATCTTGAACTGATTATCAAAAGAGAAGACATTCCAGTTCATCAAAACTTATTAATATCCAACAAATATCATGCAATTCAAGCAATTAAAGGAAATCTAATATTGTATTTATGTTCTTCATGTGGTTTTGTTTATAATGCAGAATTCGATCAGTCTCTTTTATCATACAATAAAGAATATGACAATACACAATCACATTCTCCTTTATTTTCTAAACATATTCATAATCTCATAAATACCATCATAGAGTACCATAATATTAAAAATAAGAAAATAATAGAAATAGGATGTGGAAATGGTCAATTTATAACAGAATTATGTAAACACAAAGAAAATAAAAATACAGGAATAGGATTCGATCCAAGTTATAAAGGCGAGAACAAAGAAAACGTAAGCTTTATAAAAGAGTTCTATGATTCAGATAGTATAAAACATCTTAAAACACCAGTAGATATAGCTATCTGTAGACATGTAATAGAACATGTTCTAAATCCATTAGAACTATTATACAACATTAAAAAAGCACTTATAATCTCTCCACAATCTAAAATTTTCATAGAAACCCCGTGTCTAGAATGGATATTACAAAACAAAGTTATATGGGACTTTTTTTACGAACACTGTTCTTACTTTACAAAAGAATCACTAACTATGGCTCTTGAATTATCTGGATTTCAGATTAATAGAATTATTCATATATTTGGAGGACAGTACTTATGGGCTGAAGCTACACCATATGAGAATAATCAAATCATTAAAGAACATCAATCATCTAATGATTTAAATATACTTCACAACTTATGTAAGGAATTTTCAGTATCAGAAAAATCTCTTATAAAAGAATTGGAAACAAAAATTAAACAGTTAAATCTTAAAGGTAAGATAGCAATATGGGGAGCAGGTGCAAAGGGAGTAACATTTGTTAATTTGATAGATAAAAATATCAAACTTATAGACAGTGTTGTGGACTTAAATCCAAAAAAACAAGGAAAATATATTTATGGAACAGGTCATCCTATCATTAGCTATCACGAACTTGCTAATAGAAATATAAAATATATCATACCAATGAATCTTTATTATCTAGATGAAATTATAACTTTACTAAAAGAATCACAAATAAACACAGAAATTGTATAACTAAATTATGAAATTAATAATAGATACAAACAACAATACACTAACACATATAACTGATGAGGATAGAAGAACAATAAAACTTCATAGTAAAGAATCTTTTGCACTAATATCTCATCAATGGTTAAAAGTAGCATGGTCACAGAAATATCCATATACTTTCACATGGTTAGGAAGACCGATCATTCAGATACCTGAAGATATAGTTCGTATACAAGAAGTTATTTACAAAATCAAACCTGATGTAATAATAGAAACTGGTGTGGCTCATGGTGGTTCTCTTATATTATATGCAAGTCTATGTAATTCCATGAGAAACGGACGTGTAATTGGAGTAGATGTGGAAATAAGACCATATAATTTACACGAGATCAAAAATCATGAATTATCTTCATATATAACATTGCTCGAAGGAGCATCTACAGACAACAAAATAATAGAAAAAATAAAATCATTGATAAAACCAGATGAAACTGTTATTGTGATATTAGATTCAAATCACTCAAAACAAAATGTTCTAGATGAATTAAATTTATACTCTAAACTTGTAACAAAAAATTCATATATAATAGCAGCAGATGGCTTTATGAAACATCTCTATGATGTTCCTAGAGGCAAATCAGAATGGCTAACAGACAATCCTGTTGAAGCAATTCTTGAATTTGTTTCAAAAAATCCAGATTTCATTATTAAAAATCCTGAACGATTATTCAATGAAAGTGAATTGAACATGAACATTACATATTGGACATGTGCATTTCTTAAACGAATAAAATAAAAAACAGCACAGTTATGACAAATTTACTAAATACCAAAATCAATAAATTTGGAGACAGAATAAGTTGGGAAAATCATGTACTAGAACTATTGACCACAGAAAAAAATTTATTCTACCAACCCACAGAAAATGACGAAACTATGAAAATAATAAAAAAATACAAACCGCCACCATCAACTCTAATAGACTGTGGATGTAACATAGGAAGATGGGTAGAATATTTCACCAAACAAAACTATGATTATACAGGAGTAGATCAATCAGAATATGCAATAAAAGTTGCACATCAACTACATCCAAATAACAAGTTCATAAATTCTCTTCTATGGGAAATCGACTTCAATAATACATTTGACATAGCTTTTTTTAATGCTGTACTTCAGCATAATACTCATGAAGAAAAAAGAAAAATACTTCCTAAAGTATATCAAGCTCTAAAAAAAGATGGTGTTCTCATCTTCAAAGAAAGTACTGTTAAAGAACAAACTGAAACTCAATTTACACAAGAAGAATGGATATCTTTAGTAGAATCTTATGGATTTGAATTTAAGGAATCATGGCATAAAAATGAACTTGGGTTAGAAGATAATTACATATTTAGAAAGGTTTAATAATGTGATAAAGATTAAACAATGAGAATGAACGAAAAATTATGGAATGTATTTTTATCTCTTCAAGGGAACGATGAAAACACTCCAGTTACTAATAAAGAAATAGTAAGACCGTTTAATCTCACATATAAGATATTGAATGAATTAGACGTGTTTAACTATTTCAACATTAAAGAATACAATAAAATCTTAATAATAGGAGCAGGTGATGGAGCAGAAGTATTTTCTTTTAAAATAAGAGGATATGATACAATAGGTATAACATGGCATAACAGTGATAAAAAATATGCAGAAATTAATTATAAAATAAATCTATTAATTGAAGATATGCACAATATGAAGTCTATTCAATCAGAATCTTTTGATGGAATATATTCATATCATGTATTGGAACATTCCATAGCACCTTTAATTGCATTATATGAAATGAGAAGAGTTTTAAAGGACAAAGGTAAAATTCTATGCGTTGTTCCGTTAGTTGGAACTGATAATGAAACAGGATTACAACATTATTCTGTCTTAAGAAATGAGCACTGGAAACATCTATTAAATTTAATTGGATTTGATAATATAGAAATAACCAAATTAAATGGTAGATATGTAAAAGACAGTATATTAATAAAAGCAATAAAAGGAAACAGAGATTGTCCAGGAACATATTTTGATAAAGAATTCATAAAAGAAGAAAATCAAATATATGAGAGCATATAAATTCAATCTATATTTATAGTAAAATTATAAATTATGTAAAACAGATTGTTATGGCATCACCAATAGAAGAAGATTTTGTATACAGTGAAATAGAAAAGTTACCACTAAACTCAAACATATTAGAATTTGGATGTGGTGACAACATGTTTACAAACAAAATACAAAACTTGGGACATAATGTAACAGCAGTAGATTTATATTACAGAACATCAAACATAAACTTCAAATTTATAAAAGGCGACTTTGAAAATATAAACATTCCCACAAACAACTATAATTGCATATATGCATTATCATCATTTGAACACATAGGAATGGAAAGAAACAACATACTTTCTGATACAGAAATAACTTACAAGATACAGAGAATATTAAATAAAATGAAATTACTACTAAAAAACAACAGTATACTTTTGATCACTCTTCCGTTCGGAAACTTTAGTAAATATTATGTAACTCAAGAAGGAAAATGGTCATGCTTCAGAAAGCCAAATAGCATATGGGGAGCTAAAGTTTATGACAATTATGATATAAAAGAAATATTTAAAGATTTTATCCTACTAAAAGAAGAATACTATTTAAGAATAGGAAAAGATTTCTTCGATAAGAATCACTGGATTCAACTACCTCCAGAAAAATGCTATATTAAAAAAGAAATAACAGACTCTATAGCATGCTTAAAATTTAAAAACTAACATGAATCCAACAATCTCAACCTATATAACAACGTTCAATTCTTTATTCTATCAATCCACTATAGAACAAACCATCAGACAAGCTCTTTTATTTTCAGATGAAATAATAGTAGTAAATTCAAAATACAGTACAGACGGAACACAAAATCTATTAGACCAACTAAAATTAGAATATCCAAACATTATTAAGCTCTACACCTTTAAAGAAGATTACTCAATACCACACGGAAAACTTGCTGATAAAAAGACATTTGCTCTTAGACACTGTACAAGTGATTATTGTATACTACAAGATGATGATGAAGTAATACATGAACAATATGCTAATTACATAAGACAACTTCCTTTGATATGTCCAGATACATTAGCTTTTAAATTTAATACACTACATTTTTATCGAAGTTATAATAATTACCAACCAAAACATAGTGACTGGTACGATAATAAGATATACATGGTAAAAAATATTCCAGAAATAACACATGGAAAAGTAAACTCTGATCCTGATAATCATATAATATCATCAGAAATAAACAATACAATACAATCAATTCCATTAAATTCCTTACATAGTCCAGAAGTAATAAATACTCCAGTTACTTCATATCACTATGGATGGGCAAACAGAAATGATGCGATTCTTCTTCTAAAAAAGTATTATCAAGAAATTAGATGGTGGGGAAAAGATTATTGGAAAACACACGAATTTCCTTTCAAATTTGAAGATTCAAATAAACTACCAAAATTCACAGGAACTCATCCAAAATATATGATTCCAATTATAGAACAAGAACAAAGATTTAATTCAAAACATATAAAAGAGTTTTCGTCAGAATGAACACAAAAATATCAGCAATTATTTTAACAAAAGATGAGAATCCTGATGACTTAAAATCATGTATAAATCAAGTACAATCACATGTAGATGAAGTTATAATCATAGATAGTAGTAATAATTCATCGGCAGAGATAATATCAAACAACTTAAATGCTATATATTTCAAAAAGAAAATAGGTGATAAACATATAAATGGTTTTAATGACTTAAAAAATTTTGGTCACATAACATCAAAAAATGATTGGATATTACATATTGATGTAGATGAAATATTTTCAGATTCACTTTTTGAAAACATAGATTTCATAATAAAAGACACAGAAGCAAATGCTTATTCATTTCCACGAATAAATCTTCCATTCTACGAACTATATCCCGATTACCAAACACGTTTAATAAATAAAACAAGTACTGAATGGATAGGAGAAATACATGAAGAAATAAATGTATTTAAAGAACCTACTAAGATTGAACAATTAAATGAATATCCGATAATACACAAATCAAAAACTCAATGTCTCAAGAATGAAATTAACAAAAGATGGAAATCATTAAACAAAAAAAGAAACATATTAATTTGTTCTTTATTTAAGGATTCAACTCTTTATATTGATACCTTTTTAAAAAATATAGAAAATCTTACTAAATATTCAAACACAAAAAACTATAAAATAGATTTAAACTTCATTGAAGGAAATTCAACAGATGACACATTCATGAAATTAACAAAATGGTTGAAAAACTTTACAAAAGATCAGGACAAAACAAATCACATAATAAATAAAATAAATCTTCCCTCTAATATACATAGATTTACATCATTAGCAATCCTTCGTAACATGTTAATTAAATACGGTCTTAAACACCATGATTATGTTTTAATGATAGATTCAGATACACTGTTTGATAGTACATTACTTCATCAACTAATAGAAAGTATAGAAACTAATCAATGTGATGTAATTGCACCAATGCCATTTATTCAAAATTTTAGAACCCACAACAATGACTACTTTTATGACACTTTAGCATTTATAGACAACAATAATATAAACTTCGGTCATCTTTATCCATATTCTGCAGAATTAACAAAGAAAAATTTAATAAAAATGACAAGTGTAGGGACATGTTATTTAGCAAGAGCAGAAATATTCAATATAAATGACTTCTCTAACTATAACATTACAAAATGCTACAAAGAATTAGCAAATAAAGAACCATTAACATATGATTCAATAAATACAGAACACCATAACAATGATAACATGATATCAGAACAAATTTCTTTCTTCAAGAAACTAAAGAAACACGGATATCAAGTTTATGTCGATACAAATATTAAAATATTACATGTTAATCTAGAAGAACTTGGTTTATCATGGCATTAAATAACCATATAATTAATTCAAAGGAGATCTATCATGGTAGAAAAAGATGATTCAAAACAATATGACCTATATAAGAATATTAAAGACAGTAAAAGAATATTAAATGAAATAATAAAGGAGAAACCAATGTTTCCTAACATTTTTTATTGGGACAATTCAATATCAGATATCATGATTGAATTTGATTTAGAAGAAAATAACACAACAAATTTGAACAACAAAATAGAAAAATTAAAAACAGTTCATAATATCTTCAAAAAAGGGTATCTAAATAAAGATGATATCACAGATAAAGAAACATTTAATATACTTCAAGAATATATAACAGCAGTAGCATTTAGATACTCATTGATACACAGAAAACCTTTCATTCTTCTTAATATAAAATACAATAAATTAGAAGCCTTCGAAATTAAATGTATATATGAATATGTAGTTCACGATCCTCTATACCTTCAAGCTAGTAAACATAAAGACCCCATATGTTACGTTAAAATTGGATGGTGGTTGTTAAAAGATATAATAGAAAAACATAAAGATATGATAAAAGTAGGAATGTCTGAATATGAGTATGAAGGAGATCACAGATGGTAATATCTAACTTATATTTACCTATTTAGTGCTGAAATTCTAAGGTTCATTATTTAATTAGCATAACACTCCACCTGGAATTTCAGCACTGGAAAGTTGCTGCAGCAACAGCAACTTAATTTTTTTCTCTTTTTTAAATATTTTAGACCGAAAGACTTATATACTATAGAGTAGTTTTAACTATGTAGATTTTTAATCTACATGTGATAAATATGAATGAGAAAAGACCATTGACAAACAAAGTAACAGAATATAATAGTAAAAACAAAAAAATATACAGATTACAAATTCCAGAAGAAATGGGATTAGTAGGCGGAGATGTTGTAAAATTTGAAAAAATAAACGACAAAGAAGTTAAATTAATAAAATTAACATGAGTTAGACAGGACAGTGACGATTTATGATCGAAGTATTTCATGAAGAACAATGCAAAGCATGTTATGGATCAGGAATTCAACACAATACTCAAACAGGATTAAATGTTATATGCCCTGTTTGTGGTGGTAGAGGTAAACGACAAGTTAGCAATATGGAAGGTCTCCCGCCAGGAACTTATTCACTTGCATAAAACAAAACTATAAACCAAAATAATGTAAATATCAAATTTTAACTGAAGAGAGTGATATACTATGAACAGAGAAAATAGAGAATTTACTAAAACATTGGTAAAGATAGAAGATCTTCCAGAAGACATACAGCATGAGTTAATGAAACGATATGAAATCCAACAAAGAATTGAGCAATACAAAATTCAAATCGAAGATGCAAAAGAACTACAAAGACAAAACCAAGGAACTAATATTATAATAAATAATAACAATAGATACTATATTACAAACAACACCAGAGTTCTTAGAAATGATGGAACGATAAACGAAAAACAAGATTCGGTTCTCGATATTTTCGCAAAAGCAGCAGGAAGAGCTGCAGGAAAGGCATGGGCAAAGTTGAATGAAGAATCTAAATAATTAAAAACATCGAATCAAAGGAGTGATATGTAGATGATAGACCTTAGCAAACAAGAACATCAACAACACCTTCTAAAAATCGGAGTTCCTCAATATAAAATAGACTCAATATATGAAAAGCAAAAGAGAGGTGAAAAACTATCTAACTGGGTTAAGATAGAAACATCAGAAGGAAACAAAATAATTAGAATGCCAGAAGATCCAAAAGAGATAGAAGAAAGAAAAAATAACCATAAGAAAATTATCCAACATCAAAAGTTAAGGAGAGAACAAAAACACGAAGAAGAATTACATCTAGATGAATTCTCAGAATTGTCTGAAGAAAAGAAACTTAAAACCATGTTCTTCAAAAAAATAGAGGATTCAATAATTGTAAAGACCTCGTGCTGGTTATGGGTAGGAAATTCTGACGAATTTAATAAAATCATAAAAGAATCATATGAAACATTTAAACATAAAATAGATGAAGACATAGATCTATCACATAAATGTGAAAATAGTAAATGTATTAATCCTAACCACTTATACACAACAACTGGAGGAAAGACATGAAAACAGAACTTTTAACATTAAAGCAGGCAATCAACATAATAAAAAAAAGAAAAACGGACATAGATAAAGAACATGAAATAAGATTATATATAGTTGCCTTTACATTAGCTCTGTTATCTTATATTATTATAAAATATCATAATATGAGTAATCCTATTGAATTGTCATATACTCCATTTGCAATTGGAATAGCTCTTTTAATCATATTAATATATAAAGGAATGATTTAAATGTTATCAGAAAACTACAACAAGATGATTTATGTACTTGCATTAATAATTGGCTTTCTTACTGCTGCTCTATTATTAATTTTAATAATCACAGCTGGATTAATTATATACGGAATGTACACTTAAAATTCAATTAAAACAGATAAAAAGAAAAAGGTCGATATAAAATGAAAAAAATTCTATTGATTTCATCATTAATAACAGCATTAATACTAATTTCAGGATGTGTTGAGCAATCGGTCAATTCAAAAAATCAAATATCAAAAGAAAACATAGACATTATAACATTAAACAACTCAGAAAAATTATATCATACAGAGCCAGATGGATTTGGAAGAATAGACCAGAATAAAATTAATGAATTCATGAGCAGAAATATAACAGTAGTGAAGGTAATTTATCACACTGATGACACGGAATTTAGAAACGTGAAATCTGTAGATATTATATATAAAGAAAAAACATAAATACAACAAAGGTTGATATAAAATGAAAATAGAATTCACAACAATAGAAAGCCTCACAGAATGGCTTCAAGGAAGAGAATCGAAATATGAAATATATATTGCAAAAAACGAAGGAAATGTCGTGGCAATGCCAACAGTATCAACAAGACCGATAAAAGTTGGTGTTGCACCATATAAAGAAAATATAAATAAAGTAATAGAAGACATTAAAAGAAAGATACCAAACATAGAAGGAAGAATATTTATAGTCGATACAGTAGATTATAATATTGCAGAGAGATAAGTAATGAAAGCCAAATTTAATCGAATAAAGAAAATAAAAGACATCGAAAAAACTAAGATATGTCAAAAATGTCGAAAAGGAATATGTAAACTTAAAATGATTTACATTATCCCTACATCTGGAAAAGTAGGTCTTTCATATGGAAATTGTGACAGACATCTATGCACTGGCATAGGTCTTCTTGAGTTTACAGATATTGTAATAGAGGAACTTGTGTTAGGTGAAATAAAATGATAAATAAAACATTATTTTTCGATTTAGAAACCCAAAATACATTTGAAGAATTAAAAATGCATAACAAAAGAGATAAAGACCCATCAAAGCTTCAGCTAGCAATAGCAGGTGTTCTTTATGAAGAAGACGGAATTGAAAAACATAAATTCTTTGGAGAAAATCAAACATATGATCTACTAAAAACCATTAATCAAGCAAATTTAATAGTTGGTCACAATCTTCTAATGTTTGATTATAAGGTAATACAACCTTACTTCAATGAAAATATTACACATTCATTATACGACAAAACCTTCGATATACTAATTAAATTACTACCATACACTGATAATTGCTGGACTGCTCTTGATAATTTAGCTCAATTAAACCTTGGAATGAACAAGCCGCATAGCGGAATATTAATTCCAAAGATGTGGAGAGATGGCAAATTTAAAGAAGTTGAAGAATATCTTTTGAATGATTTAAGAATGACTAAAGGAATTTATGAATATATTAAGAAGAACAAAAAAATTAAATATACACATAAAGAATATGGTACAATTATAGGTGATAGAGAAGTTATTGTAAAATGGTGATATCCTATGTGTATAGATTATCTTAGACTAAATGAAGATGAAATCAAAAAGGTAAGAAAAAAATCTGAAAAAAAATTACAGAAAATAATGAGTGATATATATGACATTAACTCAAAGATGGACTCCAGAACAATATAGAAATCATATCATAGAAAACAATCTCTATAATATATGGTATGGATGGTGCAATCCTAATTCAGTTAACGGAATAAGAGTATCTGCATACACGCCGCTGTACAATGACATAAATATAAAAACAAGTGAAAAGAAATGCACAAAAAAATCATGTAAAAACGGAACATATAAGATTCAAGAAGATAGTCATCAAAGAAAAATCTTATATAAGAAAGTTTGTAATGTATGTAATGCGTCACAAACAATACTATATAGGTGGATATCACAATATGATAACACTAAAATATACTTTGATTCACCAGAAATAGTAAAGAAATATTCACTTCTCGGAAGAGCGTTTTACGGAACTCTTACATTATATGATAAAAAAATAGTTCCACCAAAAGGAATGTATGTAGATGAAGGTTTAATGAAAGCTCATACACTTGGAATAGATATTGACATTAATGAAGGAACAATATGCGATTTACCAAACAAAGAAGAGATTGATAAATGCCTCCACATTATAAGAGAATCACTTGACACGTTTGTACCAAATTCATATAACTTACAAACAAGTGGAAATGGTATTTATGTATTTTTACATCATAAGTTATGTACGAAAGACATAAGATACACAATGAGCCAGTACAACTCCTATATAAAATATCTTCAAAGATTATGTGATGAAAAGGGAATAACAAAAGTGAAGATTGATCCCATAAATATGCCATCAAGAGTCTATAAATTAATAGGTTCAATTCACCAAAAATATGATTTAGTTTGTATTCCGTTAGATTATGATTGTAGATTATCTCAAATGAACTCTGAATCATTTAAACTAAAGAACTTTAACATCAATAATTTTATAATTGATGGAAAATTACAATTCTATAATAGAGTAGATGAAAAAGAAAGAATTAATCTATATAAGTTCTTAGAAGAACATTCATCAGAAAGTGAACACAGTAACACAAGAGCATACAAACATAAATTTAATGAAACAATGGCAATAGGTTCTGATGCTATATCAGAAGAAAATCAATTTGATTCTCTAAAAAGATCTTACAATGAAAAACTTAAACAGATGTCAGATGATGAATTCATGAATTATCATGTCGGATGGAAAAAATTCGATATTGATATTTCAGGGAGAGTTATCTATAAGAATAATACAGATGGAACAAAGACTATAGAAATGATCGGCGTCCCAAAGGAAAAACATAGAGAAATAAGAGAGGCAATATGGAAGCTGTAAGGAGGAAATATGGCAGTAATTTTAGGTACAGTCCCAGGATGGGAACGAGATAGTGATTGGGATTCAGATAATAGAACTTATATCGGACCAGGTTATACAAAATATATAGGTGAATCAATATCTGAAGATGAAGCTCATTACTATAGAATGATTATAGATATAACAGTATATTTATATGAATCACCATGTAGGATTTGTCAAGTAGCAGTAACAAGAAGAATTAATGATATTGAAATTATCGGTTTATTTAGAATAGAATATCGTGGAGGATTAGACAGATGGATAGATGTTTTCTCTAAAGTCGAAGCCGAAGAAATATTAGATAGAAGCATAGATGAAGTTGGTGGTCTTATCGACTGTTCTAATTGTACAAGATTTGATATTAATATAATAGAAAGTGAGTATATACCACCATTACCGAGAATTCCAGAAATAGCAACAACTCTTTATAGAGAATTAAGTAATGAAATCGGAAGAGAAAGAAGAAGAATTGAAAGTAACAAAAATGAAATAGCAGATATATTAACATCTGTACCAAGAAGAGAAGAATTAACATCTTCTCAGAGATCAGAAATAAGAAGATTAGATTCTGAGATAAGACGCTCAAATGATATAATAAGAGATAATGAAAGTGAAATCAGAAATCTTGAAAGACAATATCCAGGAATAGGTGAAGAAATATAAAAGGGTGATATGTTATGGAACAACTACAATGCAAAATATGTAAAGTAAATAGAGAACTGACCGAAGAAGAAATAAAAGAAGCAACTGAAATAATTTCTAAAAGAAACTTAGATTCGAATACCATATTAAAAATATGGAGTGTTTTTGACGGAAAGACATGTTCAGATGGAGGAAACCATGAATATAAATGGAACAGTGACTTTTTCAATAAAATGACAGATGATTCTCTAAAGATAAAGGATAGTGAAATTGAAATTGCTCAAAATACAAATGAAAATAAAGATCTTGAAAAGAAAATTGAACGACTTAAGATAGATACAGAAAATAAAATCAATGAAATGTCAGATAAAATAGATAAAAACAAACAAAGAAACATAGAAATAGAACAATCAAATAAAGATTTATCAGAAAATATTCTAAAGATATCTGGAAGAATATGGAAAGAATGGCTCTGAGAAAGAGCCATTCTACTCTTTAAATGAAATATATGAACAACCAAAGTATCATTAAAGCATTTTCATTGTTTCTATCTGGTATAATTAGCTCTCTTGCTACAGAATCAATAACATCAAACATAGACACCATAAAATTAATAATTGCGAGTACTCTTTTATTTTCTTATGGAACAGGTATTACATCTGTAGCATATCATTACTTCAATATACACATATATAGAAAATTGTTTCCAAAAATAGGCATATTGAACGATTTACCAAATAAAGATTCACATATAAATCCAGTAACTTGGAAAATAGATCTTGAAAAACAACTTAAATCCACAATTAGAATAGAACTAATCAATGTCAAAGATAACTTCGACCACTATATTGCAATTATAAATCCATATGGAAGTATTTACCCAGAAAACAACTTAAGAACATTTGAAACAATGGATAAAATTTTTAATTACGAAGGATACTTTATTAATATATCTGATATTCCAGGATTAATAGCAAAAAAGCCACACAAACTTAACCCAACATCAATCTTTACAGCTGAATTAGTCCATATGATGTCTATAAACAAAGATAAATCTAATGAATTCACTATAGGAAAACACAGACCACTGGATAATTCACTCTTTATGAAAAGATTAGGACTTCAGATCCATTCCGACGACAAAGTAAATTATACATGGAACTTTAAGTTTAAAGATAAATGTACAGGAATAACATGTCAAGAACCACCTATAATCACTAATAGATATGCCATAATTGAAAAATATAAAGAAGTCGAAATTCAATCTCTGATAGAAACAAAAACCATTGGTGATATTACAAATTTAACAAATATCAGTAATGAAAAAATCACTCCATTATTTATAATAAAGCATGGAAATACAAAATTCTTATTATCTCTAAGTTATATAGATAAGAACTTAATACTGATGGAAATACTTATCAAAATAATAATTAATTTAGTAAACAAATACGAAAAGATTTAGAATAATCAGAAAATTTATGTCTGAAAAAACATTTAGAAAAATATGTATGATAATAGCAACAATTGTAACATATTATATTCTAAAAACACCATAAATGAGTGATAATAATGAAACTTCCAGAAGATGAACTATTAAAAATTGCTAAAGAGAAAGAAAAAACAAAAGATATGAAAATTTTAGTTATGCAAAAAACTACATCAGGAGTGGATATTCCTGTTATATATGAGCGGTATGATTTAAATCAAATTCCAAATCCAAAAGAGCAATATATTGATAGGTTTTTGGAATATGTGTGTAAGTTTTTTTTATTTTTCATTGAATTGATTTTGAAGGTGAAAAATAGAGGTGAATAATAAGAAAACTAATGTCAGAAAAGATATTTATCAAATTATGTACAATACTGACACCAGTTATTATATTTTATATCCTAAAATATACATAAAAATAAGTGATATAATGGTAAAAGAAAAAAGATTAACACGAAAAGACTTCGCAACATCTAAAGAGTGGAATGATTATAGAGCCAGAACGAATGGTTATAAGGATTATGAAGAATGGGTAAACGCAGACCCAGATGTATGGGCACAAAAGAAAGGGTTTAAAAACTATGATGAAGTCTTAGAAATCAGAGGCGAAGGAACAAAATGCGAACAATATAATAGATTTCTTAATGAATCTAATCATAGACTTGGAATAAGTCAACCATACGATGAAAATGAGGACTGTTCTTTATGGTTGGGAATATACATAGCTGAAAGATTGTTACCAGAAATATTTGAAGAGCCTAAAATGATGCCTCGTAGCAATAAAGGATACGATGCAATATGTAGATTAGGATATAAAATAGACGTAAAAAGCTCCTGTTTATTAAATTATGGGCATTCAGACCATTGGCATTATGGATTAACCAAAAATAAAACAGCCGACTATTTCATAATGTTTGCATTTGACAACAGAAAAACCCTAAATTTACTCCATATATGGTTAATAAAAGGAGAAGAGATATTCAGAAATGGTAGAAAATTAAACGATTTTACTGGAATTTCAATTATAAATACAGAATCTAAGCTAAAGAACGTCGAAAAATACGAATTAAAAGATAAATTAGACAGAGGAATCAAAATATGTGATGAATTTAAGAAAAAATACTGCATAAAAAATGGAAAATGGATAAAAATTGAACAAAATTAGTAATATTTTGTCATAAATCACATCATTTAAGCAGGAGTTTAGCTATGTTGTATAAAACTATTTATATTTTTTTTAAAAC